>NZ_LXEN01000061.1 GCF_001654855.1 Proteus myxofaciens ATCC 19692 | reverse complement strand
TTTTAGATGTTTTTTAATTACGCTTAAATTACATTATTATTTTAAAATTGCTAAAATAAATCCAGATGCTTCCATACTTCTCTGTAAATCACTAATTTTATAATTATTGATACATACACAATACTTAAATAATTGTATTTAGTAAATATTCTAGAATTCACTATAAATAATTATGTAATCGATAAAGTTTAATTATATGAATTTTACAATGACTAATATTAGCTTTTTTTGAATATTTTCAAATGAAAGAGGTGTAAGGAGAAGTCTGGTTTGTGAAAGGACACTAATCTAACAATGACTAACTTGACGTATCAAGTTAGTCATTTGATTTTTATATAAAAATTTAATATTTAAAATGGAATATCGTCATCAAAGTCCATTGGTGGCTCATTACTTGGTGCTGGAGCTGCCGCTGGTTGTTGTTGTGCTGGGCGAGATTGTGCGCCACCACTAAATTGTTGTGATGCTTGAGGTTGCTGTGGTTGACCCCAGCCACCTTGGCCTTGAGAAGGTGCATTATCTTGACCACCACGGCCACCTAGCATTTGCATAGTACCGCCGATATTCACAACAACTTCTGTACTGTAACGATCTTGGCCACTTTGATCTTGCCATTTACGCGTTTGTAATTGGCCTTCAATATAAACTTGTGAACCTTTACGCAGATATTCGCCTGCAATTTCAGCTAATTTGCCAAAAATGACTACACGGTGCCACTCTGTTTTTTCTTTCATTTCACCGGTTTGTTTGTCGCGCCAGCTTTCTGATGTTGCCAGTGTAAGATTAGCAACTGCACCACCACTTGGCATATAACGGATTTCTGGATCCTGCCCTAAATTACCGATAAGAATAACTTTGTTAACGCCTCTGCTCGCCATGTGAGGAACTCCTGCGAAAGTAAATTTTTTGAAATCATAAGCGAATAAGTTTATCACGTACGCTAAAATTTGAATATGAAACGTGATGAATTTATCAATTGTGAACAACATCGAGATTTTCCTGTCACAAAAGGACAGATTTACATCGTCATTTTATTTCACTTTATATACTGTATATCCATTCAGTTAGTTTTGTGTAATAATAATCCGATTATTTATTTTTAGCGACTCTCTCAATCCGGGATATATTCATGGATAAAATCGAAGTACGGGGCGCTCGCACCCATAACCTAAAAAATATCAATTTGGTCATTCCTCGCGATAAACTTATCGTTATCACGGGACTTTCTGGCTCAGGTAAGTCTTCACTGGCCTTTGATACACTTTATGCAGAAGGGCAACGACGTTATGTAGAGTCGTTATCCGCTTATGCACGTCAGTTTCTCTCATTAATGGAAAAGCCTGATGTTGACCATATTGAAGGTTTATCTCCCGCTATTTCGATTGAGCAGAAATCAACATCACATAACCCACGTTCAACAGTGGGAACCATAACAGAAATTCATGATTATCTACGTCTGTTATTCGCTCGAGTTGGTGAGCCTCGTTGCCCTGATCACGATATTCCACTAGCCGCCCAAACTGTTAGCCAAATGGTAGATAACGTTTTAGAACAACCTGAAGGCAAGCGTTTAATGCTATTAGCGCCTGTGGTGAAAGAGCGCAAAGGTGAGCATGTTAAGTTACTGAATAATCTTGCCGCTCAAGGTTATATACGCGCACGTATTGATGGTGAAGTGTGCGATCTCTCTGATCCACCACCATTAGAATTACAAAAGAAACATACCATTGAAGTGGTGATAGATCGCTTTAAAGTGCGTGAAGATTTGGCTCAGCGCTTAGCGGAATCTTTTGAAACGGCGCTAGAGCTTTCTGGTGGTACTGCTGTTATCTCTGATATGGATGATGACAAAGCTGAAGATACTGTATTTTCAGCGAATTTTGCCTGTCCTATCTGTGGTTATAGCATGAGTGAGTTAGAACCTCGCTTATTCTCATTTAATAACCCAGCAGGAGCTTGTCCTACCTGTGATGGGTTAGGTGTTCAGCAGTTTTTTGATCCTAATCTTGTCATCCAAAATAGAGAGATTTCGCTTGCGGGTGGCGCTATTAAAGGATGGGATCGTCGTAATTTTTACTATTTTCAAATGTTACGTTCATTAGGTGAACACTATCATTTTGATGTAGAAGCGCCTTTTGATTCTTTACCTGATAATATTCAAAAAGTGATTTTATCAGGCTCAGGTAAAGAAGACATTGAATTTAAATATACTAATGATCGCGGTGATGTCGTTGTTCGTCATCATCCTTTTGAGGGTGTATTAAATAATATGGAGCGTCGTTATCGCGAAACAGAATCTAGCGCGGTACGTGAAGAGCTTTCTAAATATATTAGTAATCGTCCTTGTGCTTCTTGTCACGGTACACGTTTACGCCGTGAAGCACGCCATGTTTATGTAGAAAATACCACATTACCTGAGATTGCAGATTACAGTATTGGTCATGCTATGACTTTTTTCCAAAATCTAAAACTTAGTGGACAACGTGCGAAAATTGCTGAGAAAGTCTTAAAAGAAATTAGTGATAGGCTTAAATTTTTAGTTAATGTGGGATTAAATTACTTAACGTTATCACGCTCTGCTGAAACGCTATCTGGTGGTGAGGCTCAACGAATTCGTTTGGCAAGTCAAATAGGTGCAGGGCTTGTGGGTGTGATGTATGTGCTAGATGAGCCCTCTATCGGTTTGCATCAACGTGATAATGATAGATTACTTGAAACCTTGATCCATTTACGTGATTTAGGTAATACCGTTATTGTTGTTGAGCATGATGAAGATGCGATACGCGCAGCTGATCATGTTATTGATATTGGACCTGGTGCAGGTGTGCATGGCGGTGAAATTGTTGCTCAAGGTACACTTGAAGACATTATCAACACTCCCAATTCATTAACAGGGCAGTTCTTGAGTGGTGAGCGTCGTATTGCTATTCCTGAAAAGCGTGTTCCTATTGATCGTGAAAAAATGCTGACTATTTTAGGTGCTAAAGGGAATAACCTAAAAAATGTAAATCTAAAATTACCTGTCGGCTTATTTACGTGTATTACGGGTGTATCTGGTTCTGGTAAATCAACATTAATCAACGATACGTTATTCCCAATTGCACAGCGTCAATTAAATGGTGCAACGAATATTGTTCCTGCGCCTTTTCTTGATGTTGAAGGTTTAGAGAATTTCGATAAAGTTATCGATATCAATCAAAGCCCAATAGGACGTACACCACGTTCTAATCCAGCAACTTATACAGGTATATTTACGCCAATACGTGAATTATTTGCTGGTGTACCTGAATCGCGGACTCGTGGTTACACGCCAGGTCGTTTTAGTTTTAACGTCAAAGGTGGACGTTGTGAAGCGTGCCAAGGTGATGGTGTCATCAAAGTTGAAATGCACTTTTTACCTGATGTGTATGTGCCTTGTGATCAATGTAAAGGGCAGCGCTATAACCGTGAAACGTTAGAAATAAAATATAAAGGAAAAAATATCCACGAAGCATTGGATATGACAATTGAAGAAGCTAGAGAATTCTTTGATGCAGTGCCTGCATTAGCGAGAAAACTACAAACATTGATAGATGTGGGACTTTCTTATATCCGTTTAGGTCAATCTGCAACAACATTATCAGGTGGTGAGGCACAACGCGTTAAACTCGCTCGTGAGTTATCAAAACGTGGAACAGGGCAAACGCTCTATATTCTTGATGAACCAACAACAGGATTACATTTTGCGGATATAGCGCAATTACTTACCGTTCTTCATCAGTTACGTGATCAAGGTAATACAATTGTTGTGATTGAGCATAATCTTGATGTAATAAAAACAGCAGATTGGATTATCGATTTAGGCCCTGAAGGGGGAAGTGGCGGTGGTGAAATTCTGGTATCAGGAACACCGGAGAAAGTGGCTGAATTTAAAGGTTCTCATACGGCTAAATTCCTAAAACCTATTTTAGAACGTGGTTATTGATTATTCTTAAATAATCATAATTTATTTAAAACGCTATATTGTATCACTGAGATATTATATAGCGTTTTTTTATGACTTACCTTTTGTTGTCTTTGTCTCTCAACGTAAAAAACCACCCGTTAAGCGGGTGGTTTTATATTATTTAAAATATCACTCTAAGCAATCTACTTGAATAATATCTTATTTTCTAAATACACACGTTGCACTTCGGCCACCATCATTACTAGAGACTAATTCAACACTATTACTGTTACCTGGTTGAATAACATAATGGCGATTATCACTACCACTGTCATTTGCTAACCAAAATGCAGAACCGACCCATGTATTTGGTGCTGGCATATGCATTAGATTGCCCCATTCACCTTTGAGTGTATTAACATCTTGGCCTCTAATATAAACCTCATTTTGGAATGGAACCGCTGCATTTAAATCACTGCAATATTTAACGGCTTGAGAGTATGTAATAGCACTTCTTTGCCATGAAACAAACCATGTATTTAAAATAAAGGTA
Organism: Proteus myxofaciens ATCC 19692; assembly: GCF_001654855.1. Taxonomy (GTDB): domain Bacteria; phylum Pseudomonadota; class Gammaproteobacteria; order Enterobacterales; family Enterobacteriaceae; genus Proteus; species Proteus myxofaciens. Next base: position 5,827 of record NZ_LXEN01000061.1, on the reverse strand, counting down.
TAAGTTGCTTTAGGGGCATTAGGATTTGTTTTTGAGACTCCGACTATCGTTATCTCTTTTCCTAACCCAGGATTACCAGTAAAGCGGAATCGCGCTTTATTATTTTGACCAACATACTTAACGTTGCTGTTATTTGAGCTCCAGCTGTAGTTCTCTAAAGAACCTGGGAAGTTAACTTCAAACTCCGCCATTTCAGTTCCGACATGAGGCACGCCTTCAGTTGCACGGAAAGATATTTGATCATTACCTGTATAGTGAATAACGGAAGATGGCATAACGATTTTCAATTCTTCAACAGCAACGGTTGTTGTTGTGTCATCATAGATTTCATTATTAATAATCGGATAGAACGTTTCTGTTCCGACTACTGCACCTGTAAACTCAGCATAATAAACCTTATTTGTTGCGTCATAAGCGGTTTTACCGAGTGTTCCGTAAGTACTGCCATTTTTGGCTGTGATATTAACTTGGTCAGGCTTAATATCTTGATTTTCAGCATTTTTAATAGATAGCTTGATGGTTGATACGTTACCAATCGGTATTTCTTTTGGATCACTACTGATGGTTAATTGATAATTAGGCTTTTTCACTTCAGTAACGTTAACTGATGTTCTAATGGCGCTATTAATTTTTCCATCAATTGTGGTTTGGAAACCGACATTACCAACATAGCTACCTGTAAAAGTGGCTGTGTAGATATTTTTTGTGCTATCAAATGTTGTTGCACCTATAGTCCCTGTTCCTGCTTTAGCTAATACAATGTTGGCGTTACCTACATTGATATTTTTACCATTTGCATCTTTGAAGGTCAGTGTCAGTTGTGATGTATTACCGACTTCAATTTCTGCTGGATCAGGCGTTAATGTTGCACTTTCAAATAATTTATTAACTTTTACGTTAGCTTGAATATTCGGGCGAGTAATACCATTGACTGATGCATTAAATGTCGCGTTTCCTTCTATATTACCAGTGAAGGTTGCTTTATAACGCGTATTTGAAGCATCAAATTGAGTATTAGTGATAGAACCAATTTGATTATTCAATAAGTTAATTTGAACATCATCACCTTGGATGCGAACTGGCGTTGTTCCATCATATAAGGTCAGTGTTAGTTCAGATTTATTTCCAACGGTAATAACTGAAGGATTAGGCGTTAGTTTTGCACTATCAAATGATTCTGTGATATTAACGTTTGTTGTTACGTTAGTATTTTTATCATTAACAGTAGAAGAGAACGGCGCTGAACCTACTTTCACACTACTAAAGGTTGCTTGGTAAGCTTTAGCAGATTCATTCCATGTTGTATTACTTAATTTACCGTAGCTTGGATCATCTAAAAGAATATTCGCTGTTTTGGCTTTCGTTGGATTACCTAAGCGATCTAGTACTTTTAATGTCAATACTGAGGTGTTATTAACTTTAATGTCAGATGGATTTGGTGTGAGTGTTGCACCATAAAATGCATTTGGATCTTCAATAACATTGATTGATGTTGTTAAGTTTGAGTATTCAGTACCATTTACCTCTGCAATGAATTTCGCAGTACCAATATCAGCACCCGTAAATGTTGTTTGGTAAATTCCTGTTCCTGAGTTTCGTATAGTGCTATTTACGCTACCAAATTCAGGGGTTAGTAATTTAATAACAACGTTATCTGCACTGACGACATTACCGGTTTTATCCATCAATTTTAAATAAACCAATCCAGATTGGTTTATCATGACTTGTGGTTTTTCAGGGGTAATTTCTGCGGTTTTAAACGCAGGCGCTTGTGTAACGGTTACTGATGTACCTTTTTCATCATGATTTTGTCCATTAATAACAGGGCTAAAGTGGGCAACACCCGCTTTTGTACCTTCAAATATCACGTTATAAGTGTTTGAAGTTGAATCAAACGTTGTATTACCTTTTAACACACCGACATCTGGATTTTTCAAGATAATTTGTACATCTGAACCTGCATTTACCTTCTTATTGTTATGATCGAAGATAGACAAGGTTACTGTTGATTGATCGTTTGTCTCAATATCACTAGGCTTAGCTTCTAACGTTGCATCATAGACTTCATCTACTATGACTGATGTAGAACTATTCCCCTTATCATAAAGTTTACCACCAACATACACTTGGAAATTAGCTGTTCCTTTTTGCTTACCAGTGAATACAGCAGAGTATGTTGAGCCACTTCCTGTGGTTGTGCTTAATGTACCTAGAGAGTTTGAATTGCTATCTTTAAATTTAATTTCAACATTTTCATTAATATCAATAGGCTGGCTATTTTGATCATAGAAAGATGCCGTTAATGTGGATGTTTTATTAATTGGAATTTGATTTGGTGAAGGTTCTAAATTAACACCATTAGCAATGATAAGCGGTTCTACTTGTACAGACGTTGTTACAGACTCTTGTCTTACCCCGTAGATTACAGCATAGAACGTTGCTTTATAATTACTGGATCTTTCTGTTGGCGTATAATCGACAGTATATTCGCCTGCTGCAATTTTTTTAATATCAGATACATTACCGTTTGTCGTATTTTTGATGACGATATCAACATCATTAGTATCTAAATCTAATGCTTTGCCATTTTGATCAAATAATTTAAGCGTAATCAGTGATTTACGCCAGCTATAATCACCCGCTGGTGCACTTGCATTTTTACTTTCAATAACAGCAGGATTAGGACCAATAGCGGCTTTATTTATATCAATTGTCGGTGTGCTATCAGTAATGTTTATTAATGCAGAGACATTTAAATTGATATTATTTGCATAAGCATAGAAGTCAGCTTGACCTTCCGTATTCGCTTCAAATTGAGCAGTATAAACACCGTCAGATTGTTTAATTGAATCACCTAACATTCCTTTATATGGCTGATTCTCAACAATAATGGCAGAAGAAACATTAAGAGGATTATTTTGTTTATCGGTTAGTTTTAGTGTTAAGACCGATTGCTTATTATTTCCATTTTGTAGATCAAGGCTATCCTTGCTTGCTTCTAGCGTTGCTTTAACATCACTCACACCGAGAACATTGACTTGTGCCTTCGCATTGTTATTTGGTGTATCGTCGATGTTAATACCAAAATTAGCCGTGGTTGGAGAAGGGCCTTTATACGTTGCTGTATAGGCGCCGGGTTCACCATCAACAGGTTTAGTTTCGCTAATAGTACCACTACCATTAAGCAGCGTAATTTGTACATTGCCATTTTCAAGTGGTTTTTGATCTTGTTTCACCTGTGCTTTTAATTGCGATGTTTCACCTTGGAAAATGGTTGTTGGCGTTGCCACTAAACTAACGTCATCATACTTTTGCGCTAGGCTTAAAATCTCAATATCTTTTGATTCACTAGTATAAGGTGTGTTTTGTACATAGGGATCAAATCTTACAAGACCCGGCGTTGTAGCATAAAATTTTACTTGATGAGTACCGGTTGAGTTATTGTAGCTAGGTGGCTGAACTTGTCCATTACCAGTATAACCATCTACAGTAGCCAGTTTAATATCCGCTGTTTCATCTTTAAAAGGCTTACCATTGACATCTGTTAATGTTAAATCAAGAACAGTTGTATCCCCGACATACATTTTTTCTACTGCAGCTAATTTTAGTTGATCAAATGTCGAAACATTAACTGTTTCAGTCGTTTCTGTATCTAAATTATCATTAATTGAAGGATGGAATGTTGCATCACCAATCGCCGTTCCTGTGAAGGTTGCGATATATAAACCTGATGCTTCATCATAGGTTGTTTCTGAAATTGATCCTGAATTATGGTCGTATAATAGAATATCAGCATCATCAACTTTAACTAACTGACCACTTTTATCTTTAATTGCGAGTCTCAATGTTGTTGTATTATTGAGAATGATCTTCTTATCATCTGCTTTTAATTCCAGAGAATATTTAATGAGATCTTTCGCTTTTACTTGAACTTCAGTTTTTAAATTTTGGTGGAGAGAGCTGTCATAATAACCATAAAACACCGCTGTTTCAGGATTTCCACCTATAAAGTTGGCGGTATAAACGCCTTTATCTTTATTATAAACGGTATTAGATAATTGCCCTGAAGTTTCGGCATCTTTCACAATTGCCGCATCTGGATAATTAAGATGTTCACCTTTTTCATTGCTAATTTGCAATGTAATAACAGAACTCTCATTAGTTGCAATTTCTTTTGGTGTCGCTGATATTTTGGCTTTTTCTGTGGTTTTATCTTTTAATACAACAATTTTTGTTGTTTCTAGTGAAGATGAATTCCCTTTTTTATCATAGGCAATGGCAGTAATAAAGTAGGTATTATTACCATTCTCACTATCATTATAACTTGGCATATAAACTAAATATTGCTCAGGTGATAGTGCTACAAGACGTCCACCATTTGCCAGAAAGTCATTTGCATTTATATCAATGTGATCTAAACCTTCTGATGCTGTTACACTGATATTCGCCGTTTTTTGTTGGTTACTATAACCTTCAATGAGATTAGGTGTTGTTAATCTGATTTCGATTTGTTTTCTGTAATCAAAAACAATATTGTTATTACGGTCAACAAAATCATATTTACTATTAGCAAGTAAACGCATTTGATTGACATTTTGTGGATCTAGCTGTGATTTGATACTTGAACCAAATTGATAAGTTATATTCATTCCAATATAACTATCATTTACACCACTTTTCCCTGCTTTATGTTCAGCGTTTACGGTAATAAGCGGAACTGGGGTATAGTTTATACCTGCTGTAATAGAGTATGGGTCTTTTTGACGATTTGATGAGTCATTAAAAAGATCAACATCATCACCATAATATTGTTCAAAATTAGCTTTAAACCCTAATTGAGGATAAATTGGCAAATAGGCTTGTGAGCGGATATCCCAACCATTAGCAGGACGTTCATCATAGCCTTTAACAATACTGGAATCTTTCCATCCATTAAGACGTTGATAGTAGTTTGAGCTAAGAGATAAATAATCACGACGATACTCCAAACCGAAACCTAAACGTGAATTGTTTCCTGTAAAGTCATGATCAAAAAATGTATTAAAACCAGCCAATTGTTTAGCATCAAAAATACGAGCACCGAAACCTAAATTACCTTGGTTACGATCATACGTTCGATGAAAACTTGTCTGATTAAATATCAAATAATTTTCTCTATCTATAAAAGGGATAAAGACTTCGGCTTCGGTATTTTTTAATGAAAAGTTTTTATCTAATCCAAGATTAACTCTCGCTTTACCATATTTACCAAGCCAACTTTCTATTTCTTGGTTTGCTGCGCTATTAGCTTGATTAATTAAAAATTGTGTTGCGGAATCACTGGGATTATCACTTGATAATACTGAACCAATTTGACTTGATTGTTGGGCCAACCACCGTTCATTATTTGAATAATCTTTTTTTTCTATTTTTGATTGATCAGAATTTCCTGCTATTGCAGGCGTTATTGTTAATGCTACTGGAAATGTAAATTGAGTAAATACTAATAAGTATGAGATAAACTTTTTTTTTCTTAGTTTATCTACTAACAACGTGCTCATATTGTTAAGCCTTTTATTAATTACTAATCGTATATTTCTGATAAATTAATCTATACATGATATTTACGGAGTATTACGTAATATAAGATAGATGAAAGAGATAATTTGTTACCTATCATAAATCATAAACCATTTATCGTTTAAATATATAGTTAATATTAATAAAATATAAAAATATTATTTTTATTACTCAATTAAATATAATTAAGATAATTGTAAATAGAGAGAAAATAATAAAAAAATAAAATTAAGTTGTTGAATTAAAAGAAAGTTACGTAATAAGAGTA
>NZ_LXEN01000060.1 GCF_001654855.1 Proteus myxofaciens ATCC 19692 | reverse complement strand
AAAATAAAATTAAGTTGTTGAATTAAAAGAAAGTTACGTAATAAGAGTAATTGTTTTTTTATTATTTTACGGAGGTTGATAACAACTGAAAATAATTACTTTGAAAGGATTTTTGTTGCATGTGTGTTATTATCATATAACATTTTTATAACTCAGTGTTAATTTATTTGTTGGTGATTATTTCATTGTATTGAAAAATGAGTATTTAAAGTATTTCATTTTTTGATAATCATAAAATGATTATTTTTATAATTATTTTTATGATTGTTTGTAGTTATTACGCCTTAAATGATAAGGGGGTAGGTATCTATATGATGTAGGCTAACGCCATTAATAAATAAGATAACGAAAGATGAGTTATCTTATTATCTTCCACGTTAACATTGATTTTATTTATTAAAATGTTAAATCTAAATTTTGTCTTATTTCGTAATTGTGTATAAAGTACTCATATTATCTAAATACGAAGAAACATTATTATATTTGATTATTTTTACGAGATTACTGTTTGATATTTGACCATTTTGTCTTTGTATCGCAAAAATAAAGACCTATCTCATGATAAGTCTTTATTATAAAGTGCGAAATGATGGCTAGCGACTGACAGCTGCAAAGGCTTTTGCAATACGCTGCACATTATGATGATTTACCCCAGCCATGCAAACACGGCCTGTTCCTACAAGGTAAATACCAAACTCTTCTCGTAATCTATCCACTTGCGCTTCACTAAAACCGGTATAACTGAACATACCTCGTTGAGATAATAAATAATCAAAGTTTTGTTCTGGTAATTCAATTTTTAGAGCATTAACTAAAGTAATTCGCATTTCTTTAATACGATCACGCATATGTGCGACTTCTTTGCGCCATTGTGTGGTTAATACATTTTCAGAAAGAACTCTATTAACGATTTGCGCACCATAATTAGCAGGGCTTGAATAAATACGGCGTACACCGGCTTTAAGTTGACCTAATACATGTTCACATTCTGTTGCATTACCACATACAACAGATAAGCCTCCAGCACGCTCACCATAAATACCAAATATTTTTGAAAATGAGTTACTGACTAATATAGGAAGCCCTGCTTTGGCCATTGCACGTACTGCGTAAGCATCGTCGTCTAAGTTTTCTGCAAAACCTTGGTAGGCGATATCTAGAAATGCGATAGCGTTACGGCTTTTTAATACGTCGGTGACTTTATCCCATTGTTCTTTTGTTAAATCAGAACCTGTTGGGTTATGGCAACAAGGATGCATTAAGACAATGCTTTTTTCTGGTAAGCTTTTGAAGCAATCCAATAACGCTTCAAATTTAACCCCTTTAGTTTCGGGATCAAAATACGGATATTCATTCACCTTAAATCCAGATCCTGCAAAGATAGATGTATGATTATCCCATGTAGGATCACTTATCCACACTTGTGAATTAGGGAAATAACGTTTAAGAAAATCAGCACCGACTTTTAATGCTCCCGAACCCCCTAAAGATTGTATTGTGGCAATTTTTTTATCTGCAATTAGTGGATTATCAGCACCAAATAGTAATTTTTGTATTTCACAACGATAAGGTGCGAGTCCTTCCATAGGCAAGTAAAGTGTTGCGGTTGGTGTCATTGCATTAATTTGCTGACGAGCAACAGAAACGGTCCCTAGAATCGGGGTTTTACCTTCTTCATCATAATAAAGACCAATACTTAAATTCACTTTATCTTTACGTGGGTCTTTATTATAAACATCCATTAACGAGAGAATCGGATCTCCCAAAAACGCCTCAACATGTTGAAACACGGTATACTCTCCAATACTGTTATGAGCGAGATAAATACAATATCTTGCCGTTTATTACTCGTCTATGTATTCCATAATGACGCGCGATGTTAATTTAGTAATTAATTCATAAGCGCTGATACCACTACAATGAGCTATCTCTTCAACAGGGATCACATCACCCCATAAAATAGCTTCATCACCCACATGATCAATATGCTCATTGCCAAGATCAACGCTTATCATATCCATTGAAACACGCCCAACAATAGGTACTTTTCTACCATTGATCCAAATAGGGGTACCTGAAGGGGCGCTTCGTGGATAACCATCACCGTAACCAATGGCTATCACACCAAGGTAGGTATCTTCTTCACAAACCCACGTACCACCATAGCCGACAGGTTCACCGGCTTTATGTTGACGTATAGCGATTAAACTGGTTTTGAGTGTCATAACAGGTAGTAAGCCAAAATCAGCGCCTACCTTTTCATCTCCAGTTGGGGAAATACCATAGGTGATAATACCAGGACGAACCCATTGATAATGAGCCTGTGGCCAAAATAAGACACCAGCAGAAGCTGATATAGACTTATCACCAGGTTTATTTTCAATGAAGTTGTGAAAAAGTACGATTTGTTGTTGTGTGATTTCTGGTAAGTTAGGTTCATCAGCACGGCTAAAATGGCTAACAATATTCACAGGCGATTGAACATTTTTGCAAGTACAAAGACGTTGATAGAAAGCTTCTGCCTCTTCTGGCCTTACACCTAAGCGATGCATTCCTGTATCTAGCTTCATCCATACTTTGATGGGTTCATCTAAATTAGCCTGCTCTAAAGCTTCAAGTTGTTCTATGCTATGAACGACAGTTTCAATGCTGTTAACGACTAAAATCGGTAAATCTGCTTTATCGAAAAAACCTTCAAGTAAGAGAATGGGCTTAACAATACCGCCACTGCGTAATGTTAATGCCTCACCAATACGAGCAACCCCAAAACAATCAGCAGTATCCATTAAGGTATATGCTGTTTCTAATAACCCATGGCCATAAGCGTTTGCTTTCACGACAGCGATTAGTTGGCTATGTGGTGCATAGTCTCTCACATGCTGAAAATTGTGACGCAGAGCGCGGCGATCTATCACTGCGGTTGCCGCTTTCATATTATTTCGATACGTCCTCTTAATTAGAAAAAAATTGATGATTACTCATCATCATAAGTAGGTCCTGCGTAGTTATCAAAACGTGACCATTGACCATTAAACGTTAATCTTACAGAGCCAATAGGACCATTACGCTGCTTACCGATGATAATTTCAGCTACACCTTTCAAATCACTATTTTCGTGGTAAACCTCATCACGATAAATAAACATAATAAGGTCAGCATCCTGCTCAATAGAACCTGATTCACGTAAATCTGAGTTAACAGGGCGTTTATCAGCACGTTGTTCCAAACTACGGTTTAACTGTGATAATGCAACAACAGGAACTTGCAATTCTTTAGCGAGTGCTTTTAATGAACGCGAAATTTCAGCAATTTCTAATGTTCTATTTTCAGATAAAGAAGGTACCCTCATTAACTGTAAATAGTCAATCATGATTAGACTTAAACCACCATGCTCACGATAAATTCGGCGTGCGCGTGAGCGAACTTCAGTTGGCGTTAGCCCTGATGAATCATCAATATACATATTGCGCTTTTCAAGCAAAATACCCATTGTGCTCGAAATTCTTGCCCAATCTTCATCATCTAATTGACCCGTACGAATACGTGTTTGGTCAACACGAGATAATGAGGCAAGCATACGCATCATTATCTGATTTCCTGGCATCTCTAAGCTGAAAATAAGGACAGGTTTTTCTTCTGTCATTGCTGCATTTTCACATAAGTTCATGGCAAATGTGGTTTTACCCATTGAAGGACGGGCTGCAACAATTACTAAATCGGATTTTTGTAGTCCTGCGGTCTTTTTATCTAAATCTTGATAACCACTAGAAACACCAGTGACACCATCATGAGGTTTTTGATAGAGCTGTTCTATTTTTTCAACAGTTTCTTCTAAGATGGCATCAATGGCTTTAGGGCCTTCATCTTTATTGGCTCGTGTTTCTGCTATTTGGAAAACTTTAGATTCGGCAAAATCCAGTAGATCTTCACTTGTACGCCCTTGAGGATCAAAACCTGCATCTGCAATTTCATTGGCGACTTTTATCATATCGCGCACAACAGCGCGCTCTCTGACAATATCTGCATAAGCATTAATATTGGCAGCACTAGGCGTATTTTTAGAAAGCTCTGCTAAATAGGCGAAGCCGCCAACACTTTCTAATTCGCCATTTTGCTCTAATGCTTCAGATAGCGTAATAAGATCGATAGGTTTTGTGAGTTCAAGCAAACGTTGCATTTGCGAGAAAATAGTGCGATGAGGTCGGCTATAAAAGTCATCTTTAGTAACTCGTTCAGAGACATTATCCCAACGCTCATTATCAATCATTAAACCGCCTAACACCGACTGTTCGGCTTCTAGCGAATGGGGAGGAAGTTTTAGCCCCTCCATTTGTCTGTCTTTAATCTCAGACGTTAGCTTATCAGTGGTCTTATTTCTGGCCATAAATCCTGCGCAAAGTCGAAAAAGTGTCAAATCAGCGTATCAGTATACGCTAACCTCATTATCTGTGCCTTGTAGAAATAACGTTCCTTTGCCATTATCTCTAAAGAATTTTTAAAACGCTCGCTTATTTTATCCTAGGTTATCAAAGGAGATAGCAATGGCTAAACGCATACAATTTTCAGCTCATGGCACCCCAGATGTTCTTGAATTTACAACATTTACACCCGATGTACTTGGTGATAACGAAGTACAGATTGCCAATAAAGCGATTGGTATTAACTATATTGATACTTATGTACGTAGTGGGTTATATCCAGTGAGCCACTTCCCTAGTGGATTAGGTACTGAAGCTTCAGGCGTTGTTGTTAAAACCGGCGCTAAAGTGACGTCACTAAAAGAAGGGGATAGGGTAGTTTATGCGCAATCTCCACTAGGAGCATATAGCGATATACATAATGTACCAGAAAATAAAGTCGCTCGCCTACCTGATAACATTTCATTTGAGCAAGCTGCCGCGTCCTTTTTAAAAGGGCTAACAGTTTATTATCTTTTTAATGAAACCTACAAGTTGCAATCAGGAGAAACCTTCTTATTTCATGCAGCAGCTGGTGGTGTTGGCTCTATTGCAACACAGTGGGCAAAGGCGATTGGCGCTAAAATGATAGGTACAGCAGGAAGCGATGAAAAAGTGGCTAAAGCGAAAGCATCAGGTGCTTGGAAAATGATTAACTATCAAACTGAGTCTATTGTTGAGAGAGTATTAGATTTAACCAATAATCAAAAAGTCCCGGTTGTTTATGATTCTGTAGGTAAAGCAACGTGGTTAGATTCACTAGATTGTTTACAACGTCGCGGTTTGATGGTGAGTTTTGGTAATGCTTCTGGTGCTGTAACTGGGGTTGATTTAGGTATTTTAAATCAAAAAGGCTCTTTATATGTGACTCGTCCCTCTCTTTCAGGCTATATCACAACACGTGAAGAACTTGATGTTGCTAGTGAGGCGCTTTTTGCATTGATTGGTTAAATGGTAAAATTGATGTTAATGTACCCGAAAATCAAAAGTTTTCCTTATCTGATGCAAAAAAAGCACATCATTATCTTGAAAGTCGCCAATCTCAAGGCTCAAGTTTACTTATTCCTTAATTATTATTGATAAATATGAAAACCTGTTTGAAATAAATTAAGCAGGTTTTGAATGTCTATATATTATTAGTAAATATAATTGGTATCTATTTTAATTATCAAAAAAAATCCCTTTAAATTAATTTATATTTATTTTTGTCTTCATCTATTTTATTTTATATTTCCAAAATCTTTATCAATTTAATAGGAAGTATTTATGCAAAAAGATGAACTAAAAGACTTTATTGATTTTATTTATGAAGATAATAAAGTCAGTAATGTTGAGTTACAATTTATTCGTGATGTCGCAGATGAAAAAATAGAAGCATTATTTGAACGCTTTGGTAATAATAATAACTTATCTGCATTTCAAAAATCAATGGATGTATCTGTTCAGCTAATGCAAAATGTATTTTTTGATATTAAAAAGAAAGAAGGAACAGAAGAAGGGAAACGTGAAGTTAAAGAAGCCTTTGAATTTCAGATAGCATATTTAATTGCCAATTATAATCGTTTCTTCTCATTACTTTAATGAGAATAAGAACCAGCCGAATATGGCTGGTTCTTATTTTTACTGAAATTATTTCTCAATTACAAATTTGAGTGCATTTTCTAATACAGATAAGTCAGCACCTTTTTTATGAGCATTTTCACTTAAATGACGACGCCACTGTCTTGCACCCGGTATACCTTGGAATATCCCTAGCATATGGCGAGTAACATGGCCCAAATAAGTACCTTCTGTTAACTCTTTTTCAATATAAGGGTACATTGCTTTGACAGCATTAACTGGTGAGGTAATAGGCAATTCATCACTGAATAACTCATGATCAACCTGTGTCAGTAAAGATGGATTTTGATAAGCCTCACGACCAACCATCACGCCATCCATATATTTTAAATGTGTTTTCGCTTCTTCAAGTGTTTTTATTCCACCATTAATGGCCATTGTCAGATGTGGAAAATCCTGCTTAAGCTGATAAACACGAGGATAATCTAATGGTGGTACTTCACGATTTTCTTTTGGGCTTAAGCCTGATAACCAAGCTTTACGAGCATGAATAATAAACGTTTGGCAATTATTATCACGGCTTACAGTGTCAATAAAATCACATAAAAAAGCGTAGCTATCTTGTTCATCAATACCAATACGCGTTTTTACAGTAACAGGAATGTCTACTACATCGCGCATCGCTTTAACACAATCTGCGACTAATTGAGCTTCACCCATTAAACATGCGCCAAAACGTCCATTTTGAACGCGATCAGAAGGACAACCGACATTTAAATTAATTTCATCATAACCACGTTCTTGTGCCAATTTTGCACAATGTGCTAAGGCTTGTGGATCACTACCACCGAGTTGTAAAGACACAGGATGCTCTACTTCACTGTATTTTAGATAATCGCCTTTACCATGAATAATGGCGCCTGTTGTCACCATTTCGGTATAGAGCAGTGTGTTTTTACTTAATTGACGTAAAAAATAGCGACAGTGACGATCAGTCCAATCCAACATCGGCGCAACAGAAAAGCGATTTAAGGGATAACCCCTTTGTATACCTTGTATTTTCTCGTTTTCTTGTATTTTATTAGTTGGTGTATTTTCGTGCATTATGACCTGTTTTAGTGTATTTCTCTTTATCAGGACACCAAAATTGGGTGTACTCAAAGAGTGAAAGAGGGGGTTGCTTAAGATAACTTACTATAACATAACTCTATCTATAAGTGAGCATAGAGGTAACGAATGATAAAAAGAGAAGAGTATAAACTCATTACTTTTAATAATATAAAAAGAAGTCTTAAGTGATTTAAATCTTTATATAAAATAAAGGTAATATATTATAATTAAATTTATTTCTCAAAGCTTAATCAATTAATAAATAATAATATAAATACAACTCCTTGGTTTAATAATAGAGACATTTATTTATCATCTACTGAAAATGAAAATAGTCAATATTCAATGTAATGCGCTATAAAGCAAAAAAAATAATAAAGGAGCATTGAATATGAGTATAAAAAGAAAGATCCTGATAAAGGTAAAAAATATACATAAACTCGATAGTGACAATTTGAAATTGTCACTTAGCTCTTATCATAATCAATATCACTCTTTTTTATCTGATATTACGCTAATACCGATTATTTCACCAATATCTCAAGCACCACCTAGGGCTCAATCAAGTTGCTCTATTAAAAATAACGAATTGTGTAACTTAAATTATTATTATTATCTTGATGTTAAGGATAATAAAAAATATGAATTGAGCAATATTATTGAGCAATTAGCACAGCATCCTGATATTGAATATGTGCAAATGATCCCAAATCAGCCTATCAGGCCACCTAATATTATGCCTGATTTAACTAATCATCAACATTATTTAAAAATGCCACAAAAATTTATTAATAAAAATAAAATAAGTGGATTGGGTGTTTTAGAAGCTTGGCAACAAAATGCTTATGGTCAAGGCATTCAATTAGCTGATATTGAATGGGATTTTAATTTTTCCCATCATGATTTATTAGCAGACAATATTACCTCCTTATTGCCCTATACTGAGAAAACAGATCAAGCCGATCATGGCACTGCGGTAGCTGGATTAATTATGGGAAAAGACGATGGCAAAGGGATTATTGGTTTAGCGCATAAATTAGATATGTTTTATGCTATCTCAGAATTAACGAGTGGTCGTATTGATGCCATTATTGCCAGTAAAAAAATATTACATGAAGGCGATATTGTTCTTTATGAAATGCAGACCATTTGCGAGCAACAAGCTTATGTACCTGCAGATTATGAGTTTCATATTTGGGAAGCAACACGAGCACTTACTGATGCTGGAATTATTGTTATTATGGCTGCTGGTAATGGTGGCGTTGATCTTGATTTGCCTGTTTATAAGGACTATCGAAAACGCACTGATAATAATTCAATACGTGTTGGTGCAGGTTCTCCTTACACGCTTGAACGATTACCTTTTTCAACGCATGGTTCTCCTATTCATGTGCAAGCATGGGGTGAAAGTGTAGCGACTGCGGGATATGGCGATCTTTTTTGCCGAGATGATAACCATACTTATACAGCAAATTTTAGTGGTACATCATCAGCAAGTGCATTAGTAGCTGGTGCTGCTGCGATTATTCAATCTTGGTACAAAATAAACACTCAACACGTATTAACGCCAATACAAATGCGTGAATTACTCATTAAAACAGGTACTTTTCCGCGTTTAAACAATAAAATAGGTCCATTACCAAATGTCAGTAATGCAATTATGTATTTAAAAAATTTAATTAAACATTAAATGATGCCATCGCGTTGAGTAATCCTATGATTATAATTTTATCCTCTTGATTATAAACAATTTATAATTAAGAGGATTTTTCTTTTGGAATGATGGATAAACATGACATTTTTATAAATAAACCAATAAATCAGTCTATAAAGGTTAAAAAATAATAAAATATTAATTTTAATAGATTAAATATATCAAGAAATATAATTATCATTTTGATTTTATTAAAATTTTAATAATAAGTATTCAAGATTGTTAATTATGATGAAAAGCTTAAATATAATGATTTTTTCATTGTTTATATGCCTTTTTACTTTCAATTTTATGCAACTGCGTTTATCATTTGCTCCTTGTACTATACATACGGCGTTGCTGGTTTTGGGCTTCTGTGGAGCATAATGCTCCGGCAGCTCACACAGTCTTTTCCAGTAGCGGTTCTATCTGCATTATTCTTCGGGATAGAGTATTATCTTAAATGACTGAGAAAACTTCTCTGAAACCACTTGTCGAATTAAAATCCTTAAGTAAAGGTTTCGACGGAAAACAAATCATTTCCCGCCTCGATCTGACTATCAACCATGGCGAGTTTTTAACCATACTAGGCCCTTCAGGCTGTGGTAAGACGACGGTATTGCGTTTAATTGCGGGTTTAGAAGACGTAGATGATGGCCACATTATCTTAGATGGTGAGGATATTACGCATATCCCAGCTGAACAACGTTTTGTAAATACCGTTTTTCAAAGTTACGCACTTTTTCCACATATGACTGTTTTTGATAACGTCGCATTTGGTCTTCGTATGCAGAAAACACCTGCAAATGAGATAAATACGCGTGTTGAAGAAGCACTTCGTATGGTGCAACTTGAGGACTTTGCGCAACGTCGACCTGCTCATCTATCAGGTGGTCAACAACAACGTGTCGCTATTGCGCGTGCAGTTGTGAATAAGCCGAAGGTTCTATTGCTTGATGAATCATTATCTGCACTGGATTACAAATTACGTAAACAGATGCAAAATGAATTAAAAGCCTTACAACGTAAATTGGGTATTACCTTTATTTTCGTCACTCATGACCAAGAAGAAGCACTGACAATGTCAGATAGAATTGTGGTTATGCGTGAAGGCCGTATTGAGCAAGATGGCACACCACGAGAAATCTATGAAGAGCCAACTAATCTTTTTGTTGCTCAGTTCATTGGTGAAATCAATATATTTGATGCTCGCGTGTTACATCGTATTGATGAAAAAAGAATCCGTGCTGATGTCGAAGGCCATGAGTGCGATATCTTCACAAGCTTACCAGTAACAACAGATCAAAAAATCAAAGTGTTACTTCGACCTGAAGATCTTCGCGTTGAAGAAATTCATGATTTAGAGAATTTACCAGGACTAATTGGTTATGTTCGTGAACGTAACTATAAAGGTATGACATTAGATTCTGTTGTTGAAATGGAAAACGGTAAGATGGTCATGGTGAGTGAGTTCTTTAATGAAGACGATCCTGATGTTGATCACTCATTAGATCAAAAAATTGCTGTCACTTGGGTTGAAAGCTGGGAGGTCGTGCTGGCTGATGAAGAAAACACGTAAACTATTTCAAAACATCGTAATTGCAGGTGTTGTGGGTTGGTTAATGGTGTTCGTCTTCTTGCCGAATATCATGATCATTGCGACCAGCTTTCTCACCCGTGATGATGCAAATCTTGTTGAGATGGTATTTACCCTCGACAACTATAATCGTTTATTTGATCCTATGTATGCAGAGGTATTGTTACATTCGATTAATATGGCGCTTATCGCGACATTAGCGTGTTTAGTTTTAGGCTATCCCTTTGCTTTTTTTCTTGCAAAAATGCCTAAAAAAATACAACCATTAATGTTGTTTTTATTGATTGTTCCTTTTTGGACTAACTCACTTATCCGTATTTACGGATTAAAGATTTTCCTAAGTACCAAAGGTTATTTTAATGAGTTTCTATTGTGGATAGGACTTATTGATAAACCTCTAAGGATAATTTATACCCCAGAAGCAGTGGTGCTAGGTTTAGTCTATATTCTCTTACCTTTTATGGTATTGCCACTTTATTCGAGTATTGAGAAATTAGATAAACCTTGCTTAGAAGCAGCGCGCGATTTAGGGGCTAATAAATTCCAAACCTTTATTCGTATTATTATCCCTCTTACCATGCCAGGTATTATTGCGGGCTGCTTACTCGTTTTATTACCGGCGATGGGCTTATTCTTTGTTGCTGATTTAATGGGTGGTGCGAAAAATCTGTTAATTGGTAATGTGATTAAGAGCCAATTTTTAAATATTCGTGATTGGCCATTTGGTGCAGCAACCAGTATTTGTTTAACGTTAGTCATGGGATTAATGCTCTTTATTTATTATCGAGCCGTGAAGTTATTGCATAAGAAGGTAGAAATAGAATGATAGGACGGTTATTGCGTGGTGGATTTATGTCCATTATTTACGCGTATCTTTATATCCCGATTATCATTCTGATAGTTAACTCATTTAACTCATCACGTTTCGGGATAAATTGGAAAGGATTTACAACAGATTGGTACACCATTTTATTTAATAATGATAGCCTGCTTCAAGCCGCAGGCCATTCATTAACGATGGCGGTAACATCAGCAACATTTGCAACTTTAATAGGTGCATTAACCGCTGTTGCCTTATATCGTTACCGTTTTCGTGGAAAGAAATTTGTGGGTGGAATGCTGTTTGTTGTCATGATGTCACCTGATATTGTGATGGCGATTTCACTACTTGTTTTATTTATGATTTTAGGTGTATCGCTAGGTTTTTGGTCGCTACTTTTCTCACATATTACATTTTGTCTTCCTTTTGTTGTGGTGACGGTTTATTCACGATTGAGTGGATTTGATGTGAAAATGTTAGAAGCAGCGAAAGACTTAGGCGCAGGCGAATTCACCATTTTGCGTAAAATTATTATGCCATTAGCCATGCCAGCGGTTGCTTCTGGTTGGTTATTAAGCTTTACATTATCAATGGATGATGTCGTTGTTTCCTCGTTTGTAACAGGGCCTAGCTACGAAATTTTACCATTAAAAATTTACTCTATGGTAAAAGTGGGTGTATCACCAGAAGTGAATGCCTTAGCGACTATCCTTTTAGGATTATCATTAGTTTTAGTTTTACTGAGTCAGTTAATTTTAAGAGATAGAACTGGCAAAGCTTAACAATGTGTATTAGTGCGAGTTTCTCGCACTTTATTGGGGTCATAATGACCGATTTGTTGGAGGTAGGCTGCCCGCCTATTTGATATTAACGCATCAACCACTGAAGGAAACATACATGAAAAAGTGGTCCTCTGTGCTCGCGGCTAGCGTTATAGCACTAAGCATTGGTACAGCATCTGCTGATGATAGTAAAACGGTCTATTTCTATAACTGGACGGAATATGTGCCGCCAGGTTTACTTGAACAGTTTACGAAAGAAACTGGGATTAAGGTGATTTACTCCACCTATGAATCTAATGAGAGCATGTATACCAAATTAAAGACCTACAAAGAAGGTGCTTATGATTTGGTTGTTCCTTCAACGTATTTTATTTCTAAAATGAGTCATGAAGGAATGCTACAAAAAATCGATAAATCAAAATTAACGAATTTTGATAATCTCGATCCTAATTTATTACATAAATCATTTGATCCAGATAATGACTACTCAATCCCTTATATTTGGGGAGCAACAGCTATCGGTATAAATAGCGATGAAGTTGATGTGAGTAGCATTACATCGTGGGCTGATTTGTGGAAGCCTGAATATAAAGACAGCTTATTACTGACTGATGATGCGCGTGAAGTCTTCCAAATGGCGCTATTAAAACTAGGCTATTCAGGAAATACGACTGATCCTAAACAAATAGAAGAAGCATATAAAGAGCTACAAAAACTGATGCCAAATGTTTTAGCATTTAATTCAGATAATCCAGCAAACCCTTATATGCAAGGCGAAGTAAATTTAGGCATGATTTGGAATGGCTCTGCCTTTATTGCGCGTGATGCAGGTGCCCCTATTGAGATGATATGGCCAAAAGAAGGCGGTATTTTCTGGATGGATAGTTTGGCTATTCCTGCAAATGCGAAAAATGTTGATGGTGCTCATCAGCTGATTAACTTCTTATTACGTCCTGAAGTTGCTGCTAAAGTTGCTGAAAATATCGGTTACCCAACACCGAATATTGCCGCGCAAAAATTACTGCCAAAAGCAATAACAAAAGATAGTTCTCTGTATCCAACAGAAGAAATTATTAATAAAGGCGAATGGCAAAATGATGTCGGTGATGCCACTATTTTATATGAAAGTTATTATCAAAAATTAAAAGCTGGGCGTTAATTGATTTAAGGTCAATATAGTCTTGTAAGCCACCTTTTGATAGGTGGCTTTTTTTATATAAGAGATCCATAGTCTTTTTTTAAAAATAATGAAAACATGGTGATAAGAATAATATGATAAAAATGTTATTAGGGTTCAATATTGTTTTTAATACAATTTTCAGCAATTAGCTGGTTATTCTTTTCTAATGTTTTTTGGTTTTTAAACTTTTTTATATTTTCTTTAATTAGACACAAGTAATCACTGATATTTTATTTTAATATGGGATTTTAATGATTAATTATTCAAAATAAAGGCAAAAAATGCTTTCAAGCTCAACAAAAGGAACACTCTATGGCCTTGTTGCCATTATACTTTGGAGTACAGTCGTTGGATTAATACGAAATATTAGTGAATATTTCGGTGCTGTGGGAGGGGCTGCACTTATTTATACAACGGGAACACTCTTTCTTATTCTTACTTTAGGTTGGCCTAAACTTTCTTCTTTTCCCAAAAGATATCTTTTTTGGGGGGGATTGCTCTTTGTGACTTATGAAATATGCTTAGCATTATCTCTTGGGCTTGCCTCAAATCGAACTCAAGCTATTGAACTTGGAATGATTAACTATTTATGGCCAAGCTTTACACTTGCGTTAGCGGTGATTTTAAATAAACAGCGTTTTTCTATTTTACTTATTGTCGGATTATTATGTTCATTTAGTGGGTTGATATGGGTTATGAGTGGCGATAGTCCATTAACAATAGAAAGTTTATGGAATAATGTGAGTAGTAACCCACTGAGTTATTTCCTTGCATTTACTGGTGCTATTCTTTGGGCTTTTTATAGTAATGTGACGCGTCTTATCTCTGAGGGACATAATGGTATTGTACCTTTTCTATTATTAACGGCACTAGCAATATGGGGCCAATATCTTTTTGCTGAGCCCGTTGAGTGGGTGATTAATATAAAAAGTATTTCGTTACTTTTAATGGCGGGTATTGCTGTGGGATTAGCTAATGCCGCATGGACCTTAGGTATGATAAGAGGTAATGTCACATTATTAGCGACACTTTCTTATTTTACGCCCGTTATCTCTACGGCATTTTCTTCTTTATTATTATCAACGGCTCTTTCTTTTTCATTTTGGCAAGGTGTCATGATGGTAACAGGGGGATCGCTTATTTGTTGGTTAGCAATACGCAATAAAAAAAATAAAAGAGTGAAGGTTGTCAAGATTGACTAATCATTAGATTGAATAGCCTAAAAGATAAGTCTGTTTTTAAGCTAAATGGCACTTTATATAACTTGAAATTTTTTCACTATGCGACATATGGAATATCAGTTTATCTATATTCCTGATAATCATACGGTAACAGTATGAAGCATCGTATGAAAACAAAGAATAAAAGTCCAATAAAGGGATCATCATGAAACTTGAAACACTCGCTATTCACGCAGGCTATTCTCCTGATCCAACCACAAAAGCGGTTGCCGTACCTATTTATCAAACAACTTCTTATGCTTTTGATGATACACAGCATGGTGCTGATCTTTTTGATCTTAAAGTACCTGGTAATATTTATACTCGCATAATGAATCCGACAAATGATGTATTAGAACAGCGTGTTGCTGCTTTAGAAGGTGGTATTGCGGCGGTTGCTGTTGCATCCGGTATGGCAGCTATTACTTATGCAATACAAACTATTGCACAAGTCGGCGATAATATTGTTTCTGTCGCAAAGCTTTATGGCGGTACATATAACTTAATGGCTCATAGCTTTCCACGCATGGGAATTGAAGCGCGTTTTGCGCCTCATGATAATATGGATGCGTTAGAGGCGTTAATTGATAAAAATACTAAAGCCGTATTTTGTGAAACAATAACAAACCCAAGTGGGAATATTATTGATATACAAGCTTTGGCTGATATAGCTCATCGTCATGGCGTACCATTAATTGTTGATAATACGGTGGCCACTCCTTATTTATGCCGTCCTTTTGAATATGGTGCTGATATTGTTGTTCACTCACTGACTAAATATATTGGTGGGCATGGTAATTCTATTGGTGGCATTGTTGTTGATTCAGGAAAATTTCCTTGGACTGAACATAAAGAAAAATTTGCAATATTAAATACACCGGATGTGTCTTATCACGGTGTTAATTATGCCGAACATTTTGGTGAGGCTGCTTTTATTGCTCGTTGTCGTGTTGCGCCTCTTCGTGGTACTGGTGCGGCATTATCACCTTTTAATGCTTTCCTTATTTTACAAGGTCTTGAAACATTAGCGTTAAGAATGGATAGACACACTGAAAATGCACAAAAAGTAGCAGAATATCTGCAAAATCATCCTCAAGTCGAATGGGTAAAATATGCAGGATTAAAAGATAACCCTGAGCATGAATTAGCGGTTCGTTATTTATCGGGCAAGCCTGCTGGTATTCTTTCTTTTGGTATTAAAGGAGGTGCTGAAGCCGGTGCTAAATTTATTGATGCATTGCAACTGATTGTACGTCTTGTCAATATTGGTGATGCGAAGTCTTTAGCTTGTCATCCTGCATCAACCACCCATCGTCAATTAAATGATGAAGAATTAGAACGAGCAGGTGTTTCTCGTGATTTAATTCGGCTATCTATCGGTATCGAACATATCGATGATATTTTGGCAGATCTTAAGCAAGCTTTAGCGGCGAGTGTTTAAATAAACGTTTTACTTTAATTAAAAATGAGTATGGTTTAAGCGATTAGTCATTAATAAAAAGAGGATAAAGTCTAAAATTTTTAAAATTAATTGTAGGCTAACCTGTATTTGTTAAGTCTAGATATGAAATGCTATATCACAGAAAATTAGATAATCTTTATAATAAAGCTCCCCATTGCTAAACAACACAATGGGGAGTTATTTCACGACATTACTACTTATTACTTCTTTTTATTCTTTCAATTGCTTAGATTATTGACAAATCACGAATATTTTATCATTGTTTTTGACGTTCAGTTTGTGAACTGACTTGATGATTTCGCGCTAAAAATGTGTACATTGTCGGTAATACAAATAGGGTAAACAATGTGCCCACTAACATACCTGATACAATAATTAAGCCTAAACCAAAGCGACTATTAGCTCCTGCACCACTGGCAAAGAGTAACGGAATAAGACCAATTACCATGGCCGCTGTTGTCATTAATACAGGACGTAATCGAATTTTAGCGGCTTCAATAATAGCATCACGGCGATTAAAATTTTTATGAGCTTGTAACTCATTAGCAAACTCAACCATTAAAATTCCATGTTTACTGATAAGCCCGATTAAGGTGACTAACCCTATCTGGGTATAAATATTGAGTGTTATTATACCTAATGCTAGTGGAACTAAAGCGCCACAAATTGATAATGGTACGGTAATTAAAATAATTAAAGGGTCAACTAAACTTTCATATTGCGCAGCTAATACGAGATAGATAATGATTAACGCAGCAATAAAGGCAAAAATTAAGGTATTTCCTTCTTGTGTAAATTGGCGTGAATCAGATTGCCAATCATGGCTAAAGCCTGTGGGTAATGAGTCTGTTATGGCTTCAAGGTAAGTAACAGCTTGTCCCATCGTAACACCTTGTGCAGGAATAGCCTGGAAAATCGCCGCATTTTGTTGATTAAATTGCGTTAATTTATTGGGTTCAACATGTGTTGTTATATTGACCACGGTTGATAATGGGATTAGTACATTATCTTGTGTACGCACATAATGACCTTTCAGTGAATCAGGCGTTAAACGCTGATGACGTACACTTTGTGGAATAACATCATAAGAGCGTCCATCCATACCAAAGCGATTAATATAATGTTCACCGACTAATAAAGACAGAGACTCACCAATATCTTGCATACGAATACCTAATGTATTAGCTTTCGCTCTATCTATGGCAATTTGTACAACAGGGTTGTTGTAATCTAAATCACTATCCACTACAACAAACAGCCCACTTTCTCTCGCTTGTTGTTTGATATTCTCCATGGTCTCAAATAAAACGGGATACCCTAAAGGGCTACGTAATACTAATTGCACTGGTAATCCACCCACAGAGCCAGGTAAAGAAGGCAGTTGGAATGCAAAGATAGACGTTCCTTCAATATCGCCAACGCGATTTTGCAAATCAGCCTGAATTTGGTCTGCATTACGAGTACGATTTTTCCAGCTATCAAAGTTTATGCCACCAAAGCTTGCTGATGGACCATCAGTACCATTGATTATCCATGTGCTTTTTGTTTCTGGCAGGCTCCTATAGATATCATCTAATCTCTGATTAAAGCGTTCGGCATAGTTTAAGTTGGCATGTTGTGGCGCTTTGATCGCTGTTAGTACACTTGCCTGATCTTCAGAAGGTGCAAGCTCTTGTTTTGTTTGGTTATATAAAATAGGCAGACTAATAAAGACCGCCAGTGCGAAAACAACCGTTAACCCGCGGTGAGATAAAGAAAAGTGAAGAATATAACCATAATAATGCGCCATTTTATTAAAGACAAATTCAGCCATTCTCGCCATTTTGCCTTCATTTTCTTTGGGTTTTAACATTAATGAACTCATCACCGGAGATAAGGTTAATGCCACAATGCCAGAAACAATCACACTACCGGCGAGTGTTATCGCGAATTCTTTAAAAAGAGCACCGGTTAAACCTGACATTAATCCAATGGGGGCATAAACAGCGGCAAGAGTAATCGTCATTGCAATAACAGGACCTGCGACTTCTCTTGCACCTACTAATGCTGCTTGTACTGGTGATAACCCTTCTTCAATATGACGATGTACGTTTTCAACCACAACAATCGCATCATCAACTACAAGGCCAATCGCTAAAACCATGGCAAGTAATGTGAGAAGATTAATGCTAAAACCAAAAGCGAGCATTAATCCCGCAGCGCCTAGCATCGATAAAGGAATCGCTAATACAGGAATAATGACAGAGCGGAATGAGCCTAAACACAGATAGATAACACCAATCACAATCACAATTGCTTCAATTAATGTTTGCACGACTTGATTGATTGAGGCTTTGATAAAGCGTGAGGTTTCAAACGCTAATTCAACATGAACGCCAGGGGGTAACGTTTTTTCAATATTCGCTAAATTATCACGAATGCCATCAACAATGACTAGTGGATTGCCTGTTGGTGTTGGGAATAAGCCTAAAAATACGGCTTTTTTACCATTCATAATACCGCTTGTTTCTGTTGCCGCTGCACCTAATTCAACAGTGCCGATATCACGTAGGCGGATTAAATTATTGCCATCATTGCTAATTACCATATTTTTAAATTCATCAACATTGGTTAAATCAGTATTGACATAAACGTTAGCGATAACATATTCACCTTCAACTTTACCAGGTGCCGCTTGATAGTTATTACGACGAACGGCATCAGCAACATCATTAGCCGTCAGATGACGACCTGCTAATTTATCGGCGTCTAGCCATAAACGCATGGCAAGTTGTTGGCCACCAAAAACTTGAACCTTAGCCACACCATTAATGGAAGAGAACACAGGTTCTACAACACGAGAAAGGTAATCAGTGAGTTCAGGAATAGAAAGTTGCTCACTAGAAAAACCGACATAAGCAACCGCAGTAGATTCACCTGATGATAATTCAATAACAGGATCATAAGCTTGTTGTGGCAACTTATAACGGACTTGATTCACCTTTGCCATCACTTGTGTTAAGGCTTGAGTTGGGTCGCGATTTAACTCCATTCTTACTGTCACTAAGCTTTTCCCTTGCACTGATGAAGATGAAATATAATCTACACCTTCAACAGAAGACACCGCTTGTGTAATGGGCTGAGTGACAAAGCCTTGCATCAATTTAGATGAAGCACCAGGATAATCAGTTGCAATGGTAATTGTTGAGTTTTGCAACATAGGATATTGGCGTATTGGCAATTTACTAAATGCAAAAGCACCTAGTAATAAAATCAACATACTCACTACTAACGCTAAAACAGGTCGTCGAACAAAAATATCAGTAAACTTCATGAAGATTTGCTCCTGTTATGGCTTCGTTGTGGATGATTTTGTTAACGTTAATGTATCTTGCTCAATAGGTTCGATAAAAACACCATCACTGAGCTTAATTTGGCCTGATGAGACGACGGAATCACCTAGTGTGACTCCTTCTTTGATCTCTACAAGGCCGTTGTAGCGCAATCCAACTTTCACAGAGACACGCTTAGCGATAAGGTTTTTTTGATTGTCAGATTGCGCCACAAACACGGTATCTCCATATGCAGTATAAGTGACTGCGGTTTCAGGTATGGTTAATACATGAGGACTATCAGGAGATATCACTTGAACACGAGCAAACATACCCGCTTTCAATTGATTATTTTCATTAGGTAATACAGCTTGTACTTGTACAGTACGAGATGAACCGATAAGAGGGTCTATCGCGTTGATTTTTCCTGTAAATACCCTATCAGGATAAGCATCAACTTTGATATTAATAGGTTGTTTAGGTGTTAATTTAGGTGCAGTTTGCTCATCAAGCGAAAAATTTAGTTTTAAATGACTAGCATCGACCAAAGAGGCAACATGCTCTCCCGCTGTGAGATATTGGCCTTCATGCACTTGCTTTATACCCACAATACCATCAAAAGGCGCTTTAATTGTTTTTTGTGCAATACGCGCTTTCACTTCACGAATAGAGGCGACAATCATATCACGCTCAGAAAGTGTGCTATCTAATTGCGCAGCTGCTGCAACATTTTTACTATAAAGCTGGCGTGTTCTTGAATAGAGTTTATCGGCATTCACTAATTGTGCTTGTAAACGTAATAATTCTGCTTGTTCTGGTTCATCATTAAGTTTAACGAGCACTTGTCCTGCTTTAACAATCTGACCTGACTCAAAATTAATTGTCGCAATGCGGCCATTGGTTTCTGCCGCTAAATAAATTTGTTGAGCGGCTTCTAGTTCACCAACACCTTGCATAGTGTTGGGTAATTTTGAGGATTGAACAGTTGCTAAAGCTACTTTAGTAGGAGGATAGGTAGCCTGTTGTGTATCACCGTTATCTGATGAACTTGTTGCATAAACCATCGTACCGACACTTAATAAAAAGAGCAAAGCACAGAGAGTAAACGTTAATTTTCTATTCATTGAATGACATATCCCATGGTGAATATTTTTCTATTTTTATTTCTAACTTGATTAACGTTTTCTCTGTATTCATGAAGTATTTATCTATCAGAAATAAACTTAATCAATAGAAGCCATATTTTTACTATCTTGACTTAATGAATTGGAGAGACTATAAAACCTCAAGTTAACTTGAGGTCAAGTAGAAAATGAAAAAAGAAATAACCGGTTCAAGTAGGGCACTGACGGTGGGTGAGGTCGCAAAAAGAAGTGGTGTTGCAATATCAACACTTCATTTTTATGAAGAAAAGGGATTAATAAAAAGTACACGAAGCCTAGGTAATCAGCGTCGTTATCCGCCTGTGGTATTACGTTATGTTGCTATTATTAAAGCCGCTCAAAGTACAGGTATTCCACTAAAAGAAATTCAGGAAATCTTAGGAAAATATCCCCCTAATAGTAAATTGACGGCAGAACAATGGCACGAAATATCAACGGATTGGAAAGCAAGGCTAGATGAAAGAATTCATCGACTTAAAAGATTGCGTAATGGGCTTGATCACTGTATTGGTTGTGGTTGCTTATCTTTAAGTGATTGTCCATTACGTAATCCTGATGATGTATTAGGAGAAAAAGGTCCTGGTGCGCAAATTTTATGACCTACAGTGAGAATGATGGGCTATCAGGTTTAAAGATGCCTTCATATTCTTCCTGATTGTCTATCATTCCTAGCATTTCTTGCATCACTTGCTGATAGAAACCTTTATAAGAAATAAAGCATATAAGCGATTGATTGATGACATCTTGATTTAAACTTCCATCAGATAAGCACTGTATTTTCGCATAAAAAAGCGCACCTCTTTGTCTGCTTTCTCTGAGTGTTTGATTTCCATTATCTTTAAAATCAAATTGCTCAAGTAACTTAAGAATATCTTTAGTGTTATTTAGACATTGAGATTGTAATAATTGATAAAACTCTTGATTTAATGCTAATGCGAAAGGATCTTGATTTTCCTCAATAGTATTTGTTAATGTTTTTTTTTCTACATTATGATTATGAATTGTTTCTGTAAGAGGTATTGTTGGATTTAACCGATTAATATTCATGAATTTCTCCGCTATTATCTATTGAGTCAGCGTTCTTATCATCAACGTCACCATCTTCAAATTTTTGTATGTAATCTATTAAATTATTTTTTATCTCATCAGTGAAAGCCATATTATGCTGTTCTGAATAAGGTTGATGAAATTGTGTTTTTAGATCGTGTATAAGTAAATTGGGGTCAAAGGCCAAAATTTGTGATCCCGCTGTGACCGAAATTAAAGTACTATCATGAGGAATAATCTCGATATTTTTATCATTAAGTGTTTTTTCTAAATAAGATTGCAAAGTGTAGGGAATATTAATCGTTAATTTGTTATCTATTGGGCTTTCTGCAATTAACTTTTGGATTAGCTCAACTTGCATTTGTGGTGCTTGAAAATAATTAGCGACAATTTTGCTGATTAATTCTCTTTGGCGAAGCTCATAATTAGTAATATTTTTTTGGTATTGAATAACACAACTCAAAATATCACCAAATAAAGCTTGTAGGCCTTCAGCATAAGCTTGCTTTTTTGCTATTTCTT
>NZ_LXEN01000059.1 GCF_001654855.1 Proteus myxofaciens ATCC 19692 | reverse complement strand
TTTGCTGTGCACATTGCTTTTGAATATCACTAATTATTTTTTTAGCAATATATTTTGATGATTGAATTATCTTACGTTGAGAATCTAATTGTCGTATATAACGAGCACGAATAACAATCCCTTCACAGGTATATCCTAAAAGAGATTCAGGCAGAGAGCGTAACATAGCTTAATACCAATAAAAAAAGTGAACGAGAAAGGGGGATATTAATAGATGATATTGCCGTTGTTATGTTAGTTGAAAAACATAGCTTAAATCGCTGTGCGAGCACTGTTGAAATAGACTCAATAAAAATAAAGAGTAAATGATAGCCTAAGTAAGTAGGTGAAGGAATATCGAGTTTAATATCATCTATTTTCGCTAAATTTAGCACCGGTCTTAAAGAGAGAAAGGCTTTTAGTGAAGAAGCGAGCTGATAATAATCTTTGTTTTTTAGAATAAATTTGGGGTCATAAATATAACCTAAAAACTGCGCACATTCTGGTAATAATGCCCAATGTGTAAATAGCGTTTTAGCGACATTGTCAGTTTCAATATCACAATCAATTTCTGTTTCTAAATGGTATTTTTCAATTAAAAGCCGATTAGTTAGCTTTTGCCATAATGGATCATCTTGAGAAGTTGCTAATGGATGATAATCAGTATGAACATAAGATAAAGGTTCATACATCACCGTTGATATTATTTCAAACTGCTGGTGTGTCATTATCTTTCTCCATTATTTTTTTATTTTTACTATAACGAATAAAAAAGATGCTACTAACAGCAACGGTGATAATAACGAGAAATATGAGTAACAATAACCAATAGTTAAAAGATAAACTATATTCTTCTTGAGTCGGTAATGGCGGTTTTTTTAACACTAATTGGTTAATATTACGGGGATAAAGCAGGATTGTAATATTATCTTCATCCATATCACTAAAAGCATTGCGAATAAAGGCTCGAATATCTTCTGCTAATTGATCACTGTCTAATGTATTTTCTTCATAAAAGATAATTGCAGATGCGTGTGGGGTTTGAATAACACGTTCTGAAGGTGAAATTGGATAACTGACATGTACTCTTGCATCAATAATATGATTAATAGAAAGTAAAGATTGCTCTAATCGCTGTTCTATAGCTGATATTAGACGTGACTTTTCTGCTTGTGGTGACGAAACTAACGCATCAGCAGGAAATATTTGAGTGACTTCAATTCGTGCATTAGAGGGTAATTGATATTGTTCTAAAATTTGAATAGCGATTGCTAAATCTTCTTTTTTAACATTAATATCAAATAACCCTTTACCTAATGCAGTTTGTGTACTATTTATTTGATGTTTTTGTAATACAGCTTGAACTTCTGTTGCTTGCCGTTGATTTAAACCCGTTAATAATGACTGTTCTTTGCATCCAGAAAGAAAAGATACGAAAAAAAATAAAACGGTACATAATAAATATCGGGTTTTCATTATTATTGTGCCTTGAATAAAGTTTCAAGAACATTCAGCCCTTTTCTTATTACCGTACTGCTAAAGTTCATTTTAACGGTAATGGAACTCAGTTCTGATTGCATTTGTATATAGCTATCCATATCATTAAGTTTACTTAATTTAGCCAGTTTTTCGTGAAATAATTTCTCAGTTTGTAAACTATCATAAATCATATTATTTGTTGCAGAAGATAGAGAAAAATCACTATCTGTTATGTCAGTTTGCAGCGAATTATTTGTTAAGTTCGGTGGTGAAATTTTCATATTATTTCTCTATAATTAGCGCATATTACCAATAATACTCATTGCTAAGTCTTTTATTACTTTTATTGAGGTTGATTGTGCATTACGTGTTATGTTGTATTGTGCAAGTTTTCCTTGATATTCAGCTAATGCAGCAGCATTAGAACTATCTGTTTTTAAACTATCTAATGCGACTTTTAATGCATCGCTTTGTGCTATTACTGGGTCAGTAAAATAACTATTAACCGTATCGATAGCGCTGGCATCATTTGCAATTGTTTGAGCTGTCGAATTTGTTGAAGAGCCTGCCATAATATAAAACCTCTTAATGTTAGAAAAATCTATCCTTGAGGGAAATAGCGATGTTGATTATCAATAAAGATATATCCATTATCTTCTTGTAAAACCCCTTTATTATCTAATTGAAGTTTATTTCTATTTTCATTATAAAAAATAAACTTTCTTCCAAAAATAGTGCTCTGTTTTTTTATAAATGCATCGAGAATTACTTTATTTTTCTTCTCTATTTTTTCATCAAAGATAAAAGTTATGCCGTTCTTTTCTTCTTCTACTTTATAATTTATGTCTTTTATAAAATTTATTTTGTTAAACTCTGTGAGTAAATCAGGAATAGATATAGGTACTATGATAGGTTGACAAACTGTAGGGAAAATATGATTTATATTTGTTAATATTTGTTTTTTTTCATTATTATTATGAAAGATAAAAGCTATCTTAGGGGGCTCATTGTTTTTTAAAGTTATATGATAGATTTTTTTATGTTTCTCAAAAAAAAGCGTGTCTAATTTAGCTATACCTATATATGAGTATTGCTCTGGTTTATCTTTATTATTTATCCATTCGGGTGGTAAATTATCGTAAAAGCAATAGTGACCATTTACACTTTTATAATTTTTGTAATTCGTTGTAATTTCACTGTTTATATGATTTTTTTTATCTTTTGCATAATATTTATTTAATGTAAAAAATAAAAAACATAGCATAATAATTAATGTAACCAATGCTTTATACTTTTTTTTAAACTTTACATGTTCTTTTTTAATCTTTTTTAAGGCAAATGACGTTAGAGGTAAGTTATTATTCAGACTAATTAAAGCAATAGGAATATTATTAATATAAATAGGCGTTTCTAGCTCTAAAGGTAAATCTATATTTATTTCTTCATGTGATGAGCTTTGAGTAACTTTAAATATATTATCTTCCTTTTTATCATGGCTAAGTGTAATTTCTATTGTTGCTTCTAATGTGTCGCTATCACATGGAATATAGAGCGGGAAATTATTTTTATTATTTTCTGGCTTATTTTTATATAAATAGAGTACATAGTTTTCAGGCACGAGTGTGACTGTCGTATTTTTTAGAGGACCATATAGTATATAAAGATAATACAACATAATGTTAGCTCATATTTAGTTATAATTAATTTATATTGTTAATATAGATTAGGTGAATACGAATATGAACTTTATTATAAGAAGAATAATAATTCTTGTAAAAAAAAGCACATGTTTTTTATTTACTATTTTTTTTATAATTTACAATGCGGTTATTATAAATAAAAAACTAATTGTATTGATAATATATTTTTATTACTAATTTTTTATAGTATTATTTTTAGAATGTATAGAATAGAACAGTTAAAATTATCCTAGTCGCATTTTTATGATGCGACTCATTTTGTTTATACCATATTTTGAGGTTTCCTATGTTAATAAATGATATAAAAATCAGTGGTGATAAAAATATTTTAATGGGAAATTCATTATTTTTATGTATTCCAAAAGGTGATGAATCACCGATAAAAATACGAGATGGGCAATTAACAAAAATAATAAAAGGTAGAGCATTTATTTATAATGCTAAAACGAGTGATATTGTTTTTCAATCAGAAAAACAACTTTGGAAAATAGAGAAACGCTCTTTTTTTATTTGTGCCCGATTATTGGCATTTATTGATTATGCTCGTGATTTTTCCAAAATGACAGCAATTGGATCTGAATTTGATATCAATCAGCAAATTTTTTATATACAAAATGCTGATAGTTCTCTGGAGTCTGTATTAATTAGTGAAGCATTAAAAGAAAATAGTGAATTAGAGCCTTTGTTTGTCACGATAAGGCATAGTGAAAGTTATTGGCTTATTTTGCACCTGATAAGTTATCTAGATGAGAAAAAAAGTAATATTGCGCAAATAGGTGAGCGCTACGGTGTTTCAGGTACGCATTTCAGAAGACTATGTAAGCGTTATTTAGGCAATTGTGGGAAAAGTCAGTTACGTTCATGGCGTGCGGCGTCATCAATATTATCTACGCTATCTACTGATGAATCACTCACTCAAATTGCTGTTGATAACGGGTTTAGTTCAGCATCTCATTTCTCTAATGAAATTAAGACGCTATTTGGTATTACACCAACAGAATTCCGTCGAATTGGTCATCGTCTTTATGAAAATAAAAAATAAAATTTATTGTGCTATTGGGCTATCACTTTGTTGTTGGATGGTAAATACATACGCGACAGAAGGAAAGGTTATTTATACACATCAGGTAAAAAAACCAGATATGTTTATTGCGGTTGATACACGCATTGAACAATTTTTCTATGTTTTATCTGATAAATTTAATAAGCCTTTTATTCTAAGTAATGCTGTAAAAAGGAAAAAAATCACAGGAAATTTTGATCTTTCATCACCTGATAATGCTTTTGAATTGATGGTTCGCCGTATGTCGTTACTCTATTTCAATGATGGAGAATCTATTTATGTTTATGATAATACAGAAATAGAACAAACATTATTTCAGGTAAATAATATCAATATCAACGAATTGCGAGAATATTTGCAAGATGTTGGATTATATGATGAGCGTTTTCCATTACGAGTAGGGAAAGATCAACGAACCTTTTATTTATCTGGTCCTCCTATTTATATTAAGCTTATTAAAGCGGCTGCAAATTATCTTGATAGTGAACATCAAGAACAAATTTATCAAAATATTAATAGCCAAGTACCAACCGGAAGTTCTCGTTATGGTCAGGAATTTGTACAGATATTTGCGCTAAAAAATACCTTTGTTCAAGATAGAAGCTATACATTACGTGATGAAAAAATTGTATTGCCAGGGATAACAACGGTACTACAACAGTTATTTATGTCACAAACAGGACAAATTAATGCTCCTGTAGAAAATATATCATCAATAGACGCTAACAAAGAAGTGCCGATCAATTCTGATATCGATAATTCAACTTCAGCTCCTGCAATTATTACTAAAATGGGACAATATCACGTTGAATTAGTACCATTACCTGCTTCTAATAGTTTATTGGTAAAAACAAGTCGTGAAGGATTAGAACTTGTAGGATCCTTAATAGATCAACTTGATAAACCTAAAAGGCAGGTTGAATTATCATTATGGATTATTGATATCTCAAAAAATAAGGCTGATAGTTTAGGCATTGATTGGAAAGGGAGTTATGGTTCTAATAATGGCTCTTTTATGTTTAATACTTCAAGTTTAAGTGCCGCATCAGGGTTAACTTTCTTAAGCCAGATTAAAGCATTAAGTGAAAATGGTGAAGCTAAAATGGTATCAAGGCCTATTTTGCTGACACAAGAAAATACTCCTGCTATTTTTGATAATAATACGACTTTTTATACCCAAATTAAGGGTGAGCGCGTTGCCACTCTAGAATCAACAACATTTGGTACCATGATGAGTGTTTTACCTCGTATTAGTAACTCAAATAAAGAAATTGAAATGATTATTAATCTTGAAGATGGTGCTGAAAAGAAAAATGATAATAATAAAGATGAAATGGTTGAAAATTTACCCGTCATTAATCGTACTAATATAAGTACGGTAGCAAGAGTTACTGAAGGTGGTAGTCTTTTAATTGGAGGCTATACACGTGAAGATAATATTAATGCAGAGACAAAAATTCCAGTTTTAAGTGCTATTCCATTAATTGGTGGCTTATTTACCTATCAATCCGATAATAATAAAAAAATGATCCGTATTTTTATGTTACAGCCGAGATTATTAAATAAAATAGAAACTGATTTATCTCAATCATTAAGTCAAAATCCTTTTCAGCCATCAGATAATAAAACAAAAAAAGCATTGTACCAACTTCAAGGTTTTATGAGGGAATAAGATGATTGCGCCAATTAGTACTTCTATTCCAACTAAGATTTCTGAAAAAGAAAGTAATATTGGCCTTGGTAATCAGCAAGATACTGAATATAAACAACCTAAAATTTCGGAAACTCAAAATTATCAAAACCAGCTTGCTGATATTGCAGATGATATGTCAATGGTTGCTACTCTTTTTTCACAACGTTATGGAAAAATGTTAGATAAAAAAGCAGAAAAAGGACAAAATACATTATATATCGCTGAGGAAGATGCTGATAAAAAACTGGATAAAACCATTAAAATTTTTAGAAAATCAGGGAAAGATTTCCAAGAACTTTTAGCATATTTACGTCAGATGTTTCCTGATGAAAGTGATTTAGTTATGGTTTTAAAGGAGCTATTAAGAAAAAGGAAATTAGGTGCTCAGATAAATGCTGAAATAGAAAAAGAAATAGAGCATTTACTTAATGGTGAAAATGGAAAAAATATCAGAGCGGGTATTAATATTGCTTTAAAAGCGAAGTCTTTTGGTAAATTATTATCACTTAATCCTACGGTATTACGAGATTTATACCGTAATTATATTAATATGGATTTTGAACCTATCTATTTTTTTAAAATGTGGATAGAAGAATATGATATAGAAAAGTGTATTATTATTTTATCATTTCTTACTCAAAGTCTAATTTGTGATATGCAATCATTAATGCCAAGCTGTTCTAAAAGTAGCGAATTTGGTGAGTTATTAGAACGAGTTAATAAACTAAGATCACTTTATAGTTTTATAGAATTTAGCCTTGTTTTTTTTAAAAGAATAGAATTAAACGGTATGGTTTCAGAAAAAGAAATCTATCAATTAATAATATATGGTATGACATTTCCTGATGAAATGGATAAATATTTAATTTTATTATTATCAGATAAATGGCGAAATTTTTTAATTACAGTAAAAATGCGATTGCTTCAAGAAATTAAATCAATGTTTAATAATTTTCCAGAAGGTTTATATTTATCTGAAGAATATAAGGATGAATGCCAGGTTGTTATTCAGAAAGTTATTGATAAATATATTAGATTAGAACAATACCAGCTAAGAAAATAATAAAGTATATAATATTTACATTAATGGGTTTACTATGATCTATAAATTTCTTCAAGCAGTAAGAAATAGGCCTGAATTAATCGTACTAGCAGTTATGATCCTTGTCATCATGATGCTGATTATTCCTTTACCTACTTATGTTGTGGATTTTCTTATTGGGCTAAATATAACAATTGCTCTACTTATTTTTATGAGTTCTTTCTATATCACTAGAATACTAGAGTTCATGACATTTCCTGCATTATTGCTTATTACAACCCTTTTTAGGCTTGCTTTATCAATTAGTACTAGCCGACTTATTTTACTTGATGCTAATGCGGGTGAGATTATTACTTCATTTGGTGAATTTGTTATTGGTGAAAATTTAGTTGTTGGTTTCGTTGTTTTTTCTATTGTTACTATTGTGCAATTTCTCGTTATCACTAAAGGTTCTGAGCGTGTGGCCGAAGTAGCTGCTCGTTTTTCTTTAGATGGTATGCCTGGTAAGCAAATGAGTATTGATGCCGATTTAAAATCAGGCATCATTACTAATGAAGAAGTTAAAATACGACGTAAAGAACTCGGTCAAGAAAGTCAGCTATATGGTTCTTTTGATGGTGCGATGAAATTTATAAAAGGTGATGCAATCGCGGGTATTGTTATTATTTTTGTAAATCTAATTGGCGGGATATCTGTAGGTATGGCTCAGATGAATTTATCTATTTCTGAAGCACTACATACTTATACTTTATTGACTATTGGTGATGGTTTAGTTGCACAAATTCCTGCTTTATTAATTTCGATTAGTGCTGGTTTTATTGTCACTCGTGTTGGCGGTGAAGATAAAAATTTAGGTTTTAGCATTATGAATGAGTTACTTGCTCAAGATTATGCATTACTAGTTACCGCTGTATTAGCGCTGTTGATTGGTTTTTTACCGGGTTTCCCAACACCGGTCTTTATTATTCTTTCGGCGATTATTGGAATATATTACTTTAAGAAAAGAATAAGTAGTAAAAATAAGAAAAAACAAACAGGAAAAACAGAAAATAGTGATGAGAGTGAAAATGATGTAGAGAAGAAAGGGCTTATTTCAAATCTATTTTCTGGCAAAAAAACAGAAGAAGAAAATAGTTTATTAACTGAAAATATTTCTCTTTCTCAAGCTGAAACATTACCTCTAATTATTACTGTATCAACAAAACATAAAGATTATCTGACTAAGATTGTTTTTGATAAGTGGCTAAAGAAAGAGTTTATTATTCAATATGGGATATTACTTCCAGATATAATTATTCATTATTCTGATAGTATTGACGATAATAAAACAATTATTTTGATAAATGAAGTAAAAGCCGATGCATTTGAATGTCCATTTGAGTTAATTAATATTGAATCACCAAACGATGAGTTTTTTTCTCTTGGAATTAATTATATAGAAACAGAAAAAGACCAAAGAACTCACTATTGGACAGAAGATAAAAATAAAGAAACTTTGAAAAAACTTAATTATACACTTTGTTCTTCTGAAAGTTATTTTTATAAAATATTTGCTAATATAATAACATCAAATATTGTCGAGTTTTTAGGTATACAAGAAACAAAAAATATTCTAGATAAGGTTGAGGAAAAATCACCTGAATTATTAAAGGAATGTTATAGACAAGTTTCTATTCAAAGAATTAATGAGGTGTTACAGCGACTCATTCAAGAAAAAATACCCATAAGAAATATAAAGACAATTATAGGTGGATTAGTACAATGGGGAGGAAAAGAAAAGGATCCTATTTTATTAACTGAACATATACGGACGTTGCTATCACGTTATATAAGTAATTATTTTTCAAAAAATGGAAAAATAAATGCCATTATTTTATCTCATGATATGGAAGAAAAAATTCGAAGTGGAATAAGACAAAGTTCTTCTGGTACATTTTTAAATTTAGGTGCGGAAGAATTAGATGAAATAATAGAAAAGATGGCAATAGCCTTTGAAGAAATTAAATATATTCAAGATTATGTTATTTTAACAGCTATTGATATACGCAGATTCGTAAGAAAATTATTAGAATCTCAATATCCACAGCTATCAGTTCTATCTTATGATGAAATATCAGTAGATATTGATGTTACAGTTTTACAATCTATTTAGGGGAATATTATGTCTTATGATTTAGCTGCTTTAATTATGGATGCCATGAATGTAATTGGTCGTAATGATCTTTTCTCTGAAGGTAAAGAAATTGATAATCACTCAACGATTACAATTAGTTTAGGAGATATGCCAGATATAAACTTACTTATCGTTGATGGTATTCCCATGATTTGGTCTGTATTACGTGAATACGATGAAAATCAAATTAAGCAAAGTAGTTCTGATATTCTATTATCGTTAATCAATACACAAACTGAAAGCTTTTACCCAGGTCAACCCGCACTTGTAAAAGTTGAATCTGATTTAGAATTACGAGCTTCTTTCACACCTATCGCATTACAAAATGGTGAATCAATGGCTAAAGCGATAGATGAATTTTTTCAAATAATGAATTTAATTCATCAGCAATTTATTAATTAATAATGAATAAATCTTTTTCAGCTTTTCGTTACGCAGCTCACCCTACCAGAATACAAGGAAATATTCTTGAGGTGATGTTGCGTGACGTTTTTATTGGTGAAATATGTCAGATAAAACAAAATATTGAAAATCACACAATACTTGGTGAGGCTATTGTTATTGGCTTTCGTAACGGAATAACAATATTAAGCATGATGGGAAGCTCGCAAGGCTATTCTTTGCAGATAATCGTAGAGCCAACAGGTGAATCTTTTTCTGTCGCATTAAACCCAAGAATATTAGGCAGTATGATTGATATTAAAGGACATTGTTTATTGAGATTTGATAATAATCCAATTGAAGAAGAGGACTTTTATCAATTATATCCTGTAGAAGGGAAGCCACCATCATTTAGCGATAGACGACCCATTACCACATTATTTCAATCAGGAGTACGAGCTGTAGATGGATTACTTAGCTGTGGTATAGGTCAAAGGATGGGAATATTCGCGAGTGCGGGTACTGGTAAAACAATGCTAATGAATATGTTTATTCGATATTCTGAAGCAGATATTTTTGTCATTGGATTAATTGGCGAAAGAGGAAGGGAAGTTACGGAATTCATTGATGAATTAAAAAAAGATGAACGTTGTAAAAAAACGGTATTAATTTGTTCAACTTCAGAACAACCCGCGGTCGATCGCTGTAATGCAGCTTTAGTCGCAACAACCGTTGCTGAATATTTTCGTGAACAAGGGAAAAATGTTGTCTTATTTATTGATTCCATGACTCGTTATTGCCGTGCTTTACGTGATGTAGCATTAACCGCAGGTGAGTTACCTGTACGTAAAGGTTATCCTGCCTCTGTTTTTGACAGATTACCGGCAATTCTAGAGCGTCCTGGAGTAACAACAAAGGGTTCTATTACCGCCTTTTACACAGTATTACTAGAAAGTGATGATGAACCTGATGCCATTGGTGAAGAAATTCGTTCTATTTTAGATGGACATATCTATCTTTCCCGTAAAATAGCATCTTCTGGGCATTATCCCGCTATTGATATTTTAGGAAGTGTCAGTCGTGTCTTTCAGCAAATAACGGATGAAAATCAACAAAAAGCGATGCTAAAAATAAGACAATGGTTGATGCGTTTACAAGATATTAAATTATTACAAGAATTAGGTGAATATCATACCGGTGATAATGCGCTTAATGATGAGGCTGTTAATAAACAGGCTGATATTGATACATTTTTGATTCAATCTTATAAAGAAAAAGCTGAGTTTCAACAAACATTAGAGCAACTTTATGCGCTTACTCGCTAATCAATATGCATTAATTAAGACTATCGCTAAACGTCAGCAACGAATAGAAAGGCAAGAGCAACATTACAATTTATTATTAATTGAAGCTAACAATAAAAAAAATGAATTACAACAGTTAGCATTGGCACTTACAAATGAAATACCTAATTATGAAAAAGCAGGAGTATATCATTTTTATTCATTACAAACACGAAGGCGTAAGCAAGCTGTTATCATCTCTTCTTTAAATATTTGTCAAGCTCAAATTAAAGAAGTAGATAATAAATTAAAAGAATTAAATACACAAAAAACTGAATTAATACAATTAAAATTAGAAGCAATAAAAAAACAGAAAAAAATACAACGCTATTTTGAAAGAAAAAATTTCGAAAAACAACTATATCTTGATCGTTTAGAACAAAATGAAATTCAGGAGATGGCATTATATGAACAAAGTAATACTTAAATGTGTCAATGCGACGCCAGTATACCTTAATAAGGATGCTATTTGCCTAGATAAAAAATCTATTGAAAATATAAAATATGTAAAAAAAGATTTATCTTCTCAATGTAAGGTTGAAATAAATAAAAAATTAAATATATTGAAGTCTCTAAATGAAAAAAAAGAGGCCAAAAATGATAATGAAGTAAATACAGACAGTGATGAAAAAGAAAACGATGAAATAGAAAATAATGAAGGGTTACTTCTTTCACAACAAATATCTTTCTTATTAACGCCTGGTTTCTTAAGAAATAATTTATATATAACTAATGAAAGTATTAAAAATAATTCAAAGAATGACAGTTATAACATAAAAGAAAAACCTACAAAAGATATTTTTAATACATTTAATACATATGTTATGAAAGAAAATAGTAGGGGAAGAACTACGTATTTGAATGGCGATATAGTAATAAAAAAGAAATTTAATAAAAAAGTCATAACTAATTTGAAAAATAGCAAGTTAAACACACGTGATATAGAAAAAATTAAATTAAATTTAATTCATAGAGAAGATAATAAGAATGTTGAAAAGTTGATATCGTTAAATGATAACGATTTAAATTATATAAAAAAGGAAAGTAGTGAATATATAAATAAAGGAGTAGGTAAAGACGTAAGTAAAGACGTAAGTAAAGAAAATTATAGTTCTATTGAAAATAACATTAAAGATGATGAAAGCAGTAATCATATTGCAAGTGATAACAAAGATAGAAAAGTATCATTAGAACTATCTATGAATAATGTTTATATAAAAAATAAAATTATAAAATCTAAAAACGATTTATTAATACAGAATAATGAAAAAGACTCTAAAAATCTATATTCTGCTAATGAATTTCAAAAGAGTCGTATAGAGAAAAAAGATGAAGTTAATGATGGTTCATTATCTCCATTTTTATCTAAACATCAAAATAATGATGTCACTCCTTTACCCGATAAAAAAATATTAGATATACCACAATGGAGTATATTGAAAAATAGAGAATATACACAAAATCCGATACCTAATTTAACTTATACATTTAAACAATGGGGTAGTGAGAAACATCAAATACAAATTCGATTTATGCTAGATAATCAACTTCAATTAATAGCTTCAACAGGTCGTGTTTATCAGGCATCTATTGATAGTTTTAATCAGTATCAAGGTCGTTATGCGCTCTCTTTAGAAAATAGAGAAAAGAGTGCTAATTGGCATATAAATGCAATTGATAATGACGATTCTAAAAATAGTGAGGATGATCGATAATGAGTGGCGCATTGATTGATGAATGGGAAATAGAAGCTAGTGATAATAATGCAATGAAATATTTATTATCCAATTTTCCTTTATCAAAAATTGATACCTTTTCTTATTATTTTCAAATACAGGGTGAAAACGAATTAGGTTTTTTGACAGGGTATATTTTAGTAAATGAAGTAATGGATTTGATATATCCACAAAAAAATATTGATTGGCAAACTATTCCTAATCATTATTTAACTGATTTTTTCTCACAAAAATATAAGGAGATCAATTTTCCTTTTTCAAAAAGTGCAATGCAACTCACTGTCGATAGTATATGTAAAGGTAGTGAGGTTGAAAAATCTTATCCTAGTATCACCAGTAATGTAGGTACTGTATTTGTTAGTGAAATTAAGGGGAAATATCAGTGGCAACCTCTGTCTAATAATAATATTGGTGTAAAGGTTTATTGTTATTTGGGGAGCAGTGCTATTTCTCTTTCTTTACTAAAGAGTGTTTCAATTGGTGATGTTTTATTAGTAGACAATTTAGAGTTTTTTCTTTTTATTGATAATAAAAAATGGGTAAATTTTTCTTGGAATGGAGAAAATAGCGTGACGGTAATAAATGACGAAAGAGAAAAAGATCAAGCATCTTTAGAAAAAGAGAATATAGAAAATAATATAGAAACCAATTTATTAGAAAAGTCGGATAATAATGCTTCAGATGACGAAAAAACGCTTTGTTTGAATAATATTGGTGCAATTTCTCTTTCGGTCTCTTTCTTATTAGCAAGTAAAGTACTACCTGTTGAGCAAATTAGTGAACTATCACCAGGACAAAAAATAGAGTTACCAGCAAATGCTTATCGTCATATTCAATTAAATGTAAACGGTATAACAATTGCTCAAGGCGAATTAATCAAAGTCGGTGACAGATTTGCTGTCGAAATACAACGAACATATACACAGCAAGAGTAAGCATATGGATAGCTCAACTAATTTAATACTCACTCTCGCATTAGCAACACTCGCCCCTTTTATTATTGCAGCTGGTACGTGTTACTTGAAATTTTCAATTGTGCTTGTTATGACGAGAAATGCCTTAGGTGTACAACAAGTTCCTTCTAATATGGTTCTTAATGCTATTGCCTTTATGATGGCATTATTTGTAATGACACCCATTGTACAAAGTACATATCAATATTGGGCAAAAAATCCCATTGAATTAACATCACCTGAATCATTAGAACAATTTTCTAATGAAGCATTAGGAAGCTATAAGCAATATCTTTACCACTATTCTGAGCCTGAACTATTAAATTTTTTTGAAAAAGCACAAGGGCATCGTCCTGACGGATTCGGTGAAAGTGAGGCAATTGAAAATTCATTGCTTTCTTTATTACCTGCTTATGCATTAAGTGAAATTAAATCGGCATTTATTATTGGTTTTTATTTATACCTACCTTTTATTGTAATTGATTTAGTCGTGTCGTGTATCTTACTTGCATTGGGTATGATGATGATGAGTCCTATTACGTTATCTGTACCTTTGAAATTAATTTTATTTATTGCTATGGATGGCTGGACTTTATTATCTAAAGGACTCATTAACCAATATCTTGACTTAATGGCGGTTAACTAATGGATATGGTTTACGCAGCAAATAAAGCCGTTTATCTGGTTATTTTATTATCGGCAGGGCCAATTGCGGTAGCAACTTTTGTTGGATTAATTATTGGTTTATTACAAACCATTACGCAGGTTCAAGAACAGACGTTACCTTTTGGTATTAAATTGGTTTGTGTATTTGTCTGTCTATTAATAACTATGGGATGGATGGGAGATAAGATACTCGTTTATGCAAAGGAAATGCTTGCCATAGGATTATCAGGGTAAGATTATGTTAGAATTAACAGAGTATTTTAAAACTTACTTCATTGATATTAGCTTACTTATAGCGCGACTTTTTCCTATCTTTATCTTTATCCCTTTTCTCAATAGCCGAATATTAAATAGCCAATTATTAAAATCTATTGTCATTTTTTTTATTGCAATGGGTTTAAAGAATAGTATTTTTATCACTAATGAAATAAGAAGTCATTGGATTTTAATTATTATCAGTGAGCTTATCATTGGTCTTTTTATAGGTTTGTTATTAGCAACACCTTTTTGGATAGCTTCTGCATTTGGTGAATTTATTGATAATCAACGAGGAGCAAGTATTGGCGATACAATAAATCCAACAACGGGGATTGAATCTTCGGAGTTTGCCACATTAACAGGGCTATTTTGTGTTGCCTACTTTCTTCATTCAGGTGGTTTAGTTGTTTTAATGGATACATTGAAAGAGAGCTATCATGTTTTTCCTATGGGGTATTTTAATAAAGATATAGGCTATTTGTTTATTGGAAAGTGGCTAACTGATATGGTGAAAATTGCTATTGTTCTTGTATCACCTGTATTGATTATCATGTTTTTGAGTGAAATAGCACTAGGGGTATA
>NZ_LXEN01000058.1 GCF_001654855.1 Proteus myxofaciens ATCC 19692 | reverse complement strand
GTTAACATCAGGGTTAGTATATCTTGTTGGTGTCATGTTTGTTTTTTATCATACTAATTTTACTGAGTTTGTTCGTTTTTACCAATCTTTGTTACTACACCCTAATAATATTACACTTAAAAGTTACACTCATATATTGAGCTCGATATTTTTTGATATTATTTTACCTGTTCTCATTGTTGTAATATTAGTCGGTACTATACCATCATTATTTCAGTCGCGTTTTAAGCTAGCAACTGAGGCTATTAAAATTGATTTAAATCATATTAATCCTATTTCTGGTTTTAAAAAAATATTTAGCTTAAGGACCGTAAAAGATTTTATTAAAACACTACTTTTTATTATTATATTTTGTATTACTTGCTATTTTTTTATTGTTTTGCATGGTAGGGAAATATTTTTATTATACCGTTCTAATTTAAGCGAAGTTATTGATAAATGGTGCTCTTTAGTTATTAGTTTTATATTTTTATTTTTTGTACTTTCTATTCCTATTCTTATTTTAAATATCATTACTGATTTCTTTCTCTTTATAAAAGATTTGATGATGGAAAAGCATGAAGTAAAACAAGAAAATAAAAATATGGAAGGAGATCCAGAAATAAAATCAGCTCGAAAACAAATGCATCAAGAGTTACTAGATGAACCAATGAAAAAAATGATTAGAGATTCATCTGCTGTTATTGTTAACCCGACTCATTTTGCTGTAGGTATTTATTTCGATCCAGATAACGATATTATGCCATTAGTTTCATTACGTTGCATTGATAATATGGCTTTAGCAGTTAAAGCATACGCTAAAAAAGTAGGTACTCCTGTTATTCGTTATCCTGAGTTAGCGAGGAAAATTTATCATAAATATCATCTTTTTGAAGTGATGGCAGATAAAGATTTATTAGATGTTATGGATGTTTTAATTTGGCTAAAAATAGTTGAAATAGAAGGAACGTTAAGGGATGAAATGGAATACATAAATTAATTTTCTCAAAAAAAATGAATGTGAAAATATTTTTATAAAAATAACAGATTGTATTTATAAAATACAATGGTGCGTTTTATTAAAGCCAGTAAATACAAATTACTTTAGAATTTTATTATTAATTATTCATCATAGATGAAAGGATTAACATTATGTCAATACAACAAAAAATGTCAGAAAAAGAAATAGAGAAATTAGCAAGTTATATCGTCTCTATTGTTCAAAATGGTAACGCTTTCAAGGATGAAAGCAATATTCCAGAAGGATTTATGGAAGGAATTTATTCATTTGCTTATGACTTCTATCAGAAAGGAAAACTGGATGAAGCCGAAGCTATCTTTAAGTTTTTATGTTTATATGATTTCTATAATGTTGATTATATTATGGGACTTGCCGCCGTTAAACAATTGAAAAAACAGTATCAAGCCGCTATTGACCTTTATGCTTTAGCTTATCTTAATGGAAAAAATGATTATCGGCCGGTATTTTATGCGGGGCAATGTAATCTGTCATTGGGCGAAAAAGAGAAGGCAAAATATTGTTTTACCCAAGTTTATGAAAATATCCAAGATAGTGTAATTAAAGATAAAGCTAATACCTATTTAGAGTCTCTTGTAGATATTCCTTTAATTATGATAGAAAAGGATAAGGAAGAATAATATGAGTATTAAAGTTGCTACAGAAAGTACTGTAGTTAATAATGCTACTCCTCTGGCCTCAGAGGAGGTAGCTAAAGTACAGACGAATACGACACAGCAAGCTGAAAAAATTAATTTAGTTAATAATAATTTAATTGCATCACAACTAAAAAAAGATATCGATGCTATTGTTGCACCTATTTTAAGGGCACCAGAAGAACAAATAGAGAGCAATAAAAAAATAGATTTAAAATCTGATACTAAATATCATATTAAATCATTTTCATCATCTAGAAGAGATGATGAAAATGAAAAATCAATTGATAAATCAGAAGGTAAGATAAATGATTTTGATCATAAAAATATAAAAGATGATTTATTAGTAAATCAAAGACATTATTACGATGAAAGCGATAAATTAGCAGAAAATTATATTAATTTAGATTCTAATACTGCTCTAAACTCTTATTTATCC
Source organism: Proteus myxofaciens ATCC 19692 (assembly GCF_001654855.1). Lineage (GTDB taxonomy): Bacteria > Pseudomonadota > Gammaproteobacteria > Enterobacterales > Enterobacteriaceae > Proteus > Proteus myxofaciens. The sequence continues at coordinate 2,009 of NZ_LXEN01000058.1, read as the reverse complement.
TCTCCTGCTAAAAATAAAGTTCCTGTTAAGAATGATAGCAAAATGGATAATTTTCTTTATCTTCAGCTATCCTATCAAAATCTTATTAATCAAAGTATTTTAGATAAAATAAAAGATACAGATAAAGTTGATTATTATCTTGGGAAATTAGAATCTTTATCTAAAGGTGTTGATGGATTAAAAGATCAATACCAATCTATATTGGATGATGTCAAAAAATATAAAGAAGCTTATATTGATTATTGGATGGGGATTTATAAAGAAATAAAAGATAATAAATTAGCAACAGAATCTGATATAAATACATTTTTAAAAAATAATAAGATTCCTAGTAGTATTACAAAAGCGATATTAAGTGGAAAAATAAAAGATAGAGAAGATATGGTTGCGCTTTTAAACAATACCTTTTCATTTTTAAATCTTCCTAACGATATGTCCAAAACTTCTCTTTCTAATATAGATAATCTACACAAACAGTTAGGTGATTTTTTTAATCATATCTTTGATAATATGCCTAATGTTTCAATGGATGATAATAAATTAAAATCAATCTCTTCTTATTTTTCTGAATTAAAGGATTTAATTCAAAAAAAAGAAAATAAATCAATTCATAATAAATTAACTTCAGCAAAAAATACTTATAGAGATCTTATTGCAACTCAAAGCAAAATTGAATTAGAGATAATGGCTAATTCATTATCTGGTATGGCGTTATTAACGTATCTACTAGCAAAAGTACGTGAATTGACAATGAAAGTCATGTTACAACGTTCTGACAGTGAGCAAAAACTTTTTGATCAGATGAGGGAAGTAACCGAAAAATCATTAAAAGATAAAGTAGAAGACCAAAAAGCACAAATAAAAAAACAAGAAGAAATTAAATATTGGGCTGGTATTGGTTTAAAAATATTAGGAGGATTGCTTTCACTGATTGCGGGCGTTGCAGCTATATTTACTGCTGGCTCTTCTATGGCATTATTAGGTGTGGCAGTTGCACTTTTTGCTGCGGATGTTGGATTAACTGTCGCCGATGAAGTATATCAAGCGGTGCATAATAAATCGTTTATGGATGAAATTATGGCACCAGTTTCAGAAGCTATTAATAATATGGTGGATGAAATAGTTACATTTTTAGTGAATACGGTTAATACGTCACTTGATTTCTTAAAAAAATTAGGATTGGATGCTGATATTGATAAAATTAAAAACCAAATCCAAGATAAATTAAAATTAGCCTTAAAGATTTTAGTTACCGCTGCACTTTTTATCGGTGCTATAGCTTTAACTCTTGTGTTAGGCCCTTTAGCGCAAGGTATTTCAAAAGGTGTTTCAAATATCACTAAACGCATATTTAATGAACAAGTAAAGCAAACATTAAAAAAAGTATTAAATGATTATCTTGAAAAAACACTTGGTAAGTTTATAAAAGAGATCCTTAATAAAATTTATGATGATGTAATGAAATCACTTAATAAATTTTTAGCTAAAGAATTAAGTGAAAAAGCAAATGTTATGTTAAAACGAACACTTGTTACTTCCAAAATGGTGAATACTTTAGCATCTAGCACAGTTAATATTTACAGTAGTACCCTTTCAGCAAAACTATTAGAATCGGTAGGTAACAGTAAAAAGCTTGAAGCCATACTAGATCTTATTATCAATCTGATGAATAAGATAATGGAAAGTTATAATGAGAATGTTGATACCATAACTGATATATTAAAAAATATGAGTGATAAATTATCTGAAAGTAGTAAATTAAAATCAAATATTATAAAAAATATATCAATATAATTTTATTTTGGAGTGTATATATGAAAATAAGCAATGATCAAACCTCTAATAAGGTTTATGAATATCCTCAAGAAAAAATAGATTCAGACAAAGAATTAATAAATGAAAAAAGTAATGACATTTTAACTTCTAAAATAATAAAAGAAAAGTTAGATAATGATATAAATTTACCAAATACATCTACAATACCAGAGCTTTCAGCACCTAAATATACT
>NZ_LXEN01000057.1 GCF_001654855.1 Proteus myxofaciens ATCC 19692 | reverse complement strand
AAAGTTAGCGGATAAACAAAATGAAGATTGCAAGCAGAAAGCAACTACAATGATAGTCTCTGCCGCTGTTGGATCTGCGCTCTCTATTGGTATAGGGGCTACAGGTGCTGTTACTTCAGGTAAAGGATTAACTAAAAAAATAGTTAATGAAACTAATAAAACTAATAACACAATACTAGCAGGTCAAGCTATTACTGCGGCTGCTGAACCTATTGGACGTGTTGCTGAGCAAAGTATACAGTCTCAAAATACTGTCGTTGAAGGAGAGATGAAAGTACTCGATGCAAGAGCTGGTGCAACAAGCCAGGTAATTAGCAATAATAATAATATACAACATGAAATGATGGAAATGGTTACCACGTTAATTAAAGCACTGGAAAGTATTATTCGTGCAAATCAAGAAACAGCTTCGAATACGGCCTCTAATCTTAGAGGTTAAATTATGGAAAAGTTAGTTGCTTCTACGATGCAAAATTCTTTAATTTCTATAAAAAATAAAACTGACTCTAAAGTTAATATTATTGATAATATAGATGAAAAAGATTATAAAATACCTGAAGATGTTTTAGATGGTATGAGGGATTTTAATCGAGCTAGACATGGAGATGTTGAAAATGAAAAAACAAATTATATTATTGAAGGACTGCCTTATGAAGATGTAAAAGCATTTAATAATAGTTTTTATATGAAAAACTCATTAAAACAAAAGTCTCTATTAAAGTGGTTAGGTCCTGATTCTGATGTAAAGGAAATAGCTAATTTACCCTATAATCAATTGGGTGATAAAAATGTATTTATTACAAAATCAATAAATAATGTATCAACATCAGATTCTTTAGCTGAATTTTTTTCTTATATTAATGAATCACTGATTGTAGGAAAAACAGATTATCTAGATCTTTTACAAACTATTTTCGCTAAGTATATGGATTTTGTTAATGGTATTAGAAATATATTATCTAGATTGGGGGATTATACTAAAGCGGGCGATAAAGACGGTTACATAAATATCGATTTAACACAGATGATTAAAGATTTAGAGGAATTTCGTTCATATACATCAAATCATAGCCCTTTTGAAGAAGAAATTATTTTTTCACCGGATTCAGAGGGACATTATCATCGTACAATAGATTATCACAAAATCTTTTATGAGAATATAGAGTCAGTAAATGGATCTATGAATACGCTAAATGATTTACTAAACGGCATTAATGGGATTGAAATGGCTCGTTCTCTCGATATAGATCCTAATTCTAATAGCCATTTTAAATTTTCCACTAATATCAAACTTGATGATCTTGATAAATTAATTGCTTCTTTGAAAGCAAAACCTAGTGGTGCTCATGATATATTACAAACTGAATTTGATTTGTTAAAAAAATCATTTGATGCATTAGAGAAAAAAATTAATACTAATCTTGATGAGTTATCTAAAAAAACCAGTGCTGCGAATAGCAATTATGATAATTTTGTTAAAATTGTCAGTGGTAGTATTAATACATTACTTGAAATGGCAAAAGGATTCTTAAGATTTTAATATATTTTGTTTATTTATTAAATTTAAAAAGCGCTACTGTAAATTAATAGCGCTTTTTTATTGTCTTTTAATTAAAACTTATATTCAACACCTAGCCAATAATTACGCCCATCTTCCAGATAGCCTTCGGTATATTCGTATGATTTATCAAATAAGTTGTTCACAGATGCATTCGCTGAAATGCCATGACCAAAATCATAATCTAAACGTAAATCTGTTTTGGTATAACCTGCGAGTTTGTCGTTCTCATCAATACGGTTATAGCGCCAGCTTTGTGCTTCTTCCATTACAGTAAAGCGCACAGGTTCTGCGGGTATAAAGGTTAGCCATAGATAAGCTTTATGTTTAGGTAAGCCTTCTACATGGTCGATTTTTTTAGGATCACTATGAATATAACTATAATTTAACCCTAGCTCTAACCATGTTGCCAATTGGCCTTTAGTTCCTAATTCTAGCCCCATATAATTAACACGTCCGCTATTTTGATTTTGGAAGAAGGCATTGCCATTACGATAAATGGTATGTGCCATAATGGCATCGCTGACCCGGTTATAATAAACGCTGGTTTGATATCCCCAGTTATCTGTGATGTGGCCATCATAGGTTAAGTCAAAAGACAGCGCTCGCTCTGGATCTAAATCTGGGTTGATGATTCCTTTTGATCCATCTTTTGGTTTTTCCGTTGTATAGCGCTCTTTTTGAGTAGGAAAGCGACTGCGGTCAGCGATAGAAAAACGCACTGTATCACTATTCGCTAAAGTGTATTTCGCCATCATTTCCCAGTTAAAAGCATGCTGTTTATTGTTATCAGCCCCTTTATCTGTTTCACGGCTATCACGCCAATCATAGCTAATAGCACTGACTAAATCGAAATCATGCGTGACAGCCCATTGATATTCTGTTGCTAATGACCATGTTCTGTCTTTATAGCGCATCCAATCGCCATTTTTCTCTTTTTGAGCGCGGTGTACATCGTCTTTCCAATGTGCAGCAAAAGAAAGTAAGTCATTTTCGCGAGCATCAAGGCCTAATTGCAATGCGGCACCATTAGTATAATCATCATAATGGCTATAACTGACATCATCTTTTGCTTTTTTAGGGTACATATAAAGGGTGTTTTCAAATTTATCATGATAAGCACGACTTTGTAGATTAATGCTATCACTCAGTTGTGTGATACCACTGTAGTAATAACTTTCTTTATTATAATCAGGCCATGCCCAGTATTTGAATTTACCTTTGCCTGATGTTGAAGGTGGACTATTTTTATCACCATCTTGTTTTACGTAAGTGAAGGTATATTCATCGGAAGCACGCGGTGTCCAGCCTACTTTTATCATGCCGCGTTTATCATCTGTTGATGAATTATTACGACGGCCATGGGTACCTGCATTGGTATTATTATCATCAGCATCGGGTAATGGTGTGAAGCGCTGTTTTAATTGGCTACCGCTTATTTGAATAAAGCCAAGCTCGCTACGCATACCTAATCGTGCACTCATGTTATGCGCATAATCAGCACCACGAGCAAAACCTTGTGAATAAGCGATGTTTCCTTCTAGCGGTTTTTTCGGCGTTGCTGTGGTGATATTAATTGCACCCCCCATTAAATTAGGACCTTGCAATAATGAGGTATAGCCTTTATTCACTTCAATGCTGGCTAAATCATTGGTAGTAAAACGTGCTAAGTCTAAATTACCATCGTAAGGAACATAAGTAGGAATACCATCAAAGAAAACAGGTACTTGTCTGCTATCAAATCCTCGTACTTTGAGGGTGTATTCATTACGGTTACCTGATTTTTGCATCACAACACCGGGTAATGTCGCAATGGCTTGTGCTGCATTGACTTTATTTTGTTCAAGCATTTGTGATTGCGTTAATACATCTGGGTTAGCGGCAATAGGGCTACTCCAAACTGTGAGTAAATCAGGCGTTAATTGCCCATAAGTCGTATCAGCAATGGCTGTGCTAGAAAGTAGAGCAAGCGTTAAGCAAGTATATAGAGGTTTTAATTTCATTCTTTTCATCTCAATAATAAATTATCTTTATATAGTTATTTATATAGCGAGTGGCGTAACAACAACGTAAGTTAATGCGTATTCATTCATACTCATTAATGAATAATGTTATATTTTTATTTTATTTTCGGTTTAATTGTACTTTTATATCAGTAGGTTGTGCATAGTAGGGCGCTGATGTTACCATTAACGTAATTCCCGTTTTAGCAAACTTTTCAATCGTATCGAGATTGATACCACCTGCAAGAGAAAGACGGCAATGGGGGGCTATCTCAAAAGCTTCTTGCTGTAATTGATAGATATCTTCAATCGAAAATTTATCTAATTGCACAATATCAGGTTGTGCTTTTAGCGCTGCTCTCGCTTCTTTAAGGTTATCAGCTTCAACAACGATACATTTTTCAGGTGCTGCTTTGCGTAATTGATTAACGTGTTGAACCCAATTATCAGGCTCAGCGAGGAAATGACGATGATTAGCAAAAAGTAAAATAGTTTCAGAACATCCTTGGCGATGAATAATACCACCGCCTGCTAATATGGCTTGCGTTGCAATAAGCTTGGTACCTGGAATATTTTTACGAGTACAAGCAATATGCCCTTCAGGCTGATAGCGGTGATAAATTTCACGCATTTTTGCCATGTATTCGCTTACACCACAGCTCCATTCAAGTACATTTTGTACGACTTTCCAGCCTTGATGTAGGGCATCAGCACGACCTTCTGCTTGAATAAGGCAATCACCTGCATTTACAATATCGCCATCATGGTGATATGTGGTCACGATTAAACCTAGCTTTTGCAATAATTGCCGTGCTAATTCAATGCCACTTACTGTGCCTGCTTCTCGCCTTGTAAATGTCATCGTACCTAGCTGATTTTCAATATTTAATGCGCGACTTGTTAAATCACCATATTGAATATCATCCATCAATAAATTATCTAGAAAAGCACTAGGATAATAAATCATAGAGTTAGCTCACTTTCAGGCACAACATTCCATGAAATCATCGCCCAATCTCGTGTCGGTGTAATAAGAGAGACATCATTTTGTATGCAGTCATGATAGTGACGTTTTAGTTTTGTCACTTCTTCTTCACTTAATGGACCTACTGAGAAATTGATGCTTTCAATAAATTGCTCAAGACTATTCACATTGCTTTGACAATTACGGCTACGTATATAATCAACTTTAGGGTGAATTCCCATTTGATTGAGCATATTAACTGCATAAATATAAGTCGGTAGTGTAGGTACATTTCGTCCTAATAAACGAATAACACGGCTATCAACAAACGTTGGTGAAACCGTATGCGTGGTATAGACACGTTTTTTCGCTTGTCGATTTAGCTTTAATAATGCCGATTTGAGATCCATCACTAAGGTTGAGCGTGAAGCGACTGCAATATCACAACGTGGTAATTCATCCCAATTATCTTCCCATGAACAGCAAAGAAATTTCGCATGTGAAATGCCTGCTTGTTGTGCTCTACGTTTGGCAACATCAAGCATGCCTGTGCTGTAATCAATACCAATAATATATTTGAATTTATCAGCAACATGTAAGCTAATAGAACCTGGGCCACAGCCGACATCAAGCAGTGTTTCTGCATCCGTAAAATCCATCATTTTACGAAACTTAATTAAATAGGGATCGTTAGGATTAGCGCAATTTTGAGCCATTTTTTCAGCACGCTTATCCCAATGCTCAGGCGCTTTTTTTGTTCTCTCAGCCTGTTGCATATGATTTTTATAAAGCTCATCAAAGTTAAGTGTTTCAATTGTATTCATGTTATTGCCTATCGCTCTTATTATTGTGTGTGGTGTTAAAGTGCGCCTGAATTTCTTTAGGTGTTACGCCATAAAGGTGCGCTAAATTATCGGGTGTTAGTAAAATATCTGGCTTATCCTGTAATATTCTGGAGTTTTGTGCGAGTAAAATAACTTCATCCGCTAGATATGATGCATGTTGAGGATGATGAGTAGACATAAATACGCTTATACCTAGCGTTTTCAGTCTTTTAACTTGCGTAAGTAGCTTAATTTGATTCCCAAAATCAAGGCTCGCCGCGGGTTCATCCATAATCAGTAATTTAGGTTGTTGGACTAATGCTCTGGCAATTAATACCATTTGTTTTTCACCACCGCTTAGCGTATCAAAAGTTCTATGTGCAAGATGAGAAAGCGAGAGCATTTCGAGAGTTTCTATCGCAAGTGCTTTATCAAGCTTACTTGGCATCGAAAAAAGAGAAAGATGAGCACCACGTCCCATTATGACCATATCGATAACATTAAACGAGAAAGGAATGTGTGTTGCTTGAGGCACATAAGCGACAACTCTAGCTAATTCAGTTGGTGACCACTCACTTACATTCATATCAGCAAGTAGAATATCGCCAGAAATACGTGGCAATAAACCTAATAAAGTCCGCATTAATGTCGTTTTACCACAGCCATTAGCGCCTAATAAGCAAATAATCTCTCCTTGTTTAATATGAAAAGAGAGGTTTTCAATTAGTGGCTTATTTTTATAGCCAATCGATAATTGATGCGCTTTTGCGATGATCATCCATTTCTCCTTGTATTAAGCAACAGCATTAAGAAGAACGGTGCGCCAATGGCGGATGTTAAAATACCTAGTGGTAATTCAATATTTGCAATAGTGCGCGCTAACGTATCGGTTATTAACAGCATAATTGCGCCACAAAGTAAGGAAAATGGCAGTTGTTGAGAGAAGTTAGCACCCACTAATAGTCTGGTGATATGAGGCACAATTAGCCCTAACCAGCCAATAATACCGGCAATAGAAACAGCACTTGCTGTGATTAATGTCGCTGAAAGAATAAAAATAATGCGCGTTAATTCAACATTTAAGCCCAGTGAACGCGCTTCTTCATCAGATAAACTGAGTATATTCATACGCCAACGTAATAATATCAGCGGAATAAAGCCGATAAGCATAAGCGGTATCACTGCAAGTAAATCAGGAGCTGTAATAGATGAAAGCCCACCTAATAACCAAAAGGTAATTGAAGGCAGTTGTGTATAGGGATCAGCAAGAATTTTCATCAATGAAATTGCAGAGCCACATAGCGCACTTACTGCAATCCCAACTAATACGAGAGAAAGAACAGGATCATGCTGTTTTGCGAGTTTTGCAATGGAATAGACCAGTGCGACAGCTAACAGACCACCTGTAAAAGCAAACAGCTGAACTGACAACATGGATTGCCCTAAAAAAATACCGAATACAGCGCCCACGCCAGCCCCTGATGACACACCAAGAATATCAGGTGAAACGAGTGGATTACGAAACATGCCTTGATAGGCAGCACCTGCTAGCGCTAATCCACCCCCAATTAATATTGCGGCTAAAACGCGAGGTAAACGTATTTGCCAAAATACAATTTCACTTCGGCTATCACGAGGAATATCGACAAATAAATTACCAATAATATGCCCAAATTCATTTATTGTTAGTGAATACTTACCACTTGTAATTGCTATGATAATGCTGATTAAAAATAGCGAAAAAAGTAAAAACCAGCGTAAAGATTGACTCATGACGACCTCAATAATTGCTGGCATTGCTCAGTACTTAATTGCGTATGATAAAAATGCGAAAAATAGTGCTGTAAATCATAAAGCGCGATTTCTTTTATTCGGCTATCAAAGTGGCTTTGTAATCGGCGCATACCGATTAAACGATTAATGCCTGGTGGTCCATCTAACCAACCAAAAGGTAATCCTGTAAATAATAGAACTTGTTGTTGCTTAACCGCTTGAATATTTTGCCAAATGGGTGATTGCATGATTTGCTGATACGCATTTTCATCTTGGGTAATAATAATGTCAGGATCCCAGATAAGCAGTTGTTCTAAAGAAACCTCGGTTAAACCCGTAAATTCAGGTAAATCAGCTATATTTTCAAATCCAAGTAGTTCAATCGCTTCTGTATGAATAGAACCTTTAGCGCCTGTTTGTAATCCTTTAGCACCACGAGCAAGATAAAAACGTTTTTTCTCTTTTTGTTGTGATGCAAAAAGTAATGCATCATCAAGGTATTGTTGTGCAATTTTTGCAAGATTATCGGCTTTCTCAGTCACCCCTAATAGCGCACCGGTTTGGCGCAATTGTGTTGGGCTATCTTTTAATGTGCCATCAATTAATACGTAAGGTATGCCAGTTTGCTCAGAAACACGTTTGGCAAGTGAATGGTATGTTTCATCAACATTACCGCTATCAATAATAATATCAGGCTCTAAGGTCATGAGTGATTCTAGAGAAAGCGTGCTTCCTCTACCTGATAAACGACCTAAGCGAGGAAGATTGCGTAATTGAGCGGTAAATAGGTCACTGTTGGTTAAATTTAGAGAAGAAAAGCCTAAGAGTTTTTCAGGTACAAGTGCCAGTAATAATTGATCAGTAGGTGCACCTGCGCTAATCACACGATGAATATATGAAGGCTCAGGAAGATATCCAAATTGAGCAGCAATACGTGATGTTATTGCTGCTCTAACGGAATGAGGAAGTGCAGAAAGAGCTGCAATTGTTGTAAGGTAAGTTAAAAATTGTCGTCTGTGGATAGGCATAATTCACACTTTTTATTGTTTTATAAAAATATCGTTATTTATTACAGTATATAACGAAGTGAAATCTATTTCTTATGGTTTAAATCAAGAGAATGGCGGTGAAAATAAATTCTACATAGACATCTGAAAAACTTTATTCAAAATAGTGTATAAGATAGGGATAAAATTTAGTTTTTTAAAAATAAAGTATGTATTAATACAGATTTCTTTGGATAATTACGATAAAGATGAAGAAAAAACGCCCCTCATTACAGGATGTCGCTTCGCGAGTTGGTGTCACAAAAATGACTGTGAGTCGTTATTTGCGCAATCCAGAACAGGTTTCTGAAGCTTTACGAGGAAAAATTGCTCGTGAATTAGAGAGCCTTAATTATATTCCTAATCGTGCACCTGATATTTTATCTAATGCGACAAGCCATGCGATAGGTGTGTTATTGCCTTCTTTAACGAATCAGGTTTTTGCTGAGGTTATTCGTGGTATAGAATCAGTGACAGATAAACATGGCTATCAAACCATGTTAGCGCATTATGGCTATCAAGCTGAAAAAGAAGAAGAGCGGTTACTTTCATTACTTTCCTATAATATCGATGGGCTTATTCTTGCAGAACGTACTCACACACCTAAAACACTTAAAATGCTAGAAACCGCAGGTATTCCTGTCGTTGAAATTATGGATAGCGTCTCACCTTGTTTTGATTCAGCAGTAGGATTAAATATTGTTGAAGCCTCTTATCAGATGGTTAAGGCCATGATAGCACGTGGTTGTAAACGTATTATTTATCTTGGTGCAAGACAAGATGAGCGAACATTGATGCGTTTAGAAGGCTATGAAAAAGCCATGCAAGAAGCGAATTTACCTATTGGTAACGTGATGACGCCAAAAAGTTCTTCTTATACATTAGGCGCAGAATTACTGTATGAAGCACGTAAAGTCTATCCTGATTTAGATGGTTTATATTGTACCAATGACGATATCGCGATAGGGGCTATTTTTGAATGTCAGCGTATCGGAATTTCTGTACCAAATGATATCGCTATTTCAGGGTTCCATGGCCATGATGTTGGCCAAGTCATGATACCACGTTTAGCCAGTATTTTTACACCACGTGATGAAATGGGACAACAAGCTGCGGATTTATTACTTAAGCGCATGAAAGGTAAAATAGCGAGAGGGCAAGTTGTTGATGTGGGCTTTCGTATTATTACTGGTGAAAGCATTTAATCATTATATTTGTTTTATTCGTGTTATATATTATCGTTTAAAGGGAGCCTTTATTTTGGCTTCCTATTTTTTATTTATTTCATATTTATTAGAACAGTAAATACGGTTTATTAAGCTTAAAAGTATTTTAATGAATTAATTTATTATTTAATTGTTATTAGATAATAAATCTATTAAACGTAATGGTACCCCAATAGGCTGGACATCAATGAATTGATAAAAATCATGCGTAAAGTCAAAAAATAGATAGCATAGTTTTATATCATACTGTAAAGATTCAGAAGGGAAATAAATGTAATTGGTATAGTTAAATTATTAATAATATATCAATACATTTATAGATGGGGGTTTTATGAAATTAATTGTAATATTCTTTATATTTATGATAATTTTTACAAGTTGACTATCTCTATAACTGTTATAGAGATCCATCATTGATAACTCGAAAATAGATGACATAAAAATATGTCATTGGGGATATATGCTATTCTAATTTAGAAAGACTTTATGCCATTAATGACAATTAAAAACTTATTATTTAAAAAACAAATGGTATATTTAATCTAATAATTCAAAACAGTTTATAATTTATGAAGAGAGTAATTAAAGGATAACTGATGAAAGAATTGAAGGAAGAAACTAAAAATATAATAATCATTATTGGTAGTTCTTTACTTTTTGCAATGCCACTTATAGTCATGTTATTTATTTGGGAGATATTAACTCTCCGTATATCAACAAGATTTATGGGTTCGCTAAAAATTATCCTGAAATATCATTACCCAGAAATCCAGTGTTAAGTGAATCTATGAGTCTATATCTTAAAACTATTCCTATTTATTCTCTGATATTTATTTTTTTTTATAGGAAAAGGCTAAGAAAAATCTCTAAATTTATATCATTAGAAAAGATGGTTTGGGCTTTTTTAGGGATGGGTTTATTTTGTTTAGGCTTCTTATATGTGTTTTTATTTTGTAATATCCAACTTACACAAACGAGAGGATTTATTCCTCAATTCTATACTAATGATTATTTATTAACTATATACTTTGTTATTTTATTTATATGTATATATTTTTTAACTGTTGCTTACATTGGTTTTGCTTGTGTTTTTTTAAGATATTTATTTGCTTTCTTTTTAAGAAAATAGGTCAACATTGAGTTGACCATTTTGTATTTAGTATGCAGGGCGAATTAATGAATTATTTAATTCTTTCATCAGATTATTATCTATTAATGAAGCTAAACTGCCAAGAAGGTTACGCCATCAGTGACTATTGAACCCGAAAGTTGATGAAACAATTAGGGTTAGTGGTTAAGCAAAAAAAACGATATCGAGGGACGTCGAAAGGCAAATTGATTGCCATAGCTGACAATTTATTGAATCAAAGCTTTAATCCAGTTGCGATTAATAGGTGATATTACCTATTTAAAAACACCAGAGGGTTGGCTCATGTCATCGAAAATTGATACCGCATTGATATTGATAAGCAAAGCCTTAATGATGGCGTATAACTTATGTTCTCCCTCAAAAGATTGTATGTTTCACAGTGACCGAGAGAGTCAATATACCAGTGGGCAATATCAAGCATTATTGAAAAGTTATGATATGTGCTCAAGTCAATAATACCAATTCTTTTTCAAGCAGTGCAATATTGCTTACCTTCCCACATTAAAGACATTATTAAAAAATCAGAAAATCAGAAAATCAGAAAATTAAATAATAATTAAATTCCTTATTAAACAACATAATAAATATTAGCTAATGCCCTATTAACTAAAGTTTATTAGCTCAATTAACTTCACATGCTATAGTTAAATAAATCGTCATTATTAATTAGATAATTTAAACTTAATAATTTATTTAAGTATAAAACACAATAAAACTATTAAAATGTTAAATGGATACATGGAGTGTGTTAAATAGAAATACAAGGAAGAAACTAAATTAAAACCAATTAGTAAAACTTAGCCCATATAAGTATTCATTCATATTACATTAAGGAGTATTTAAAATGGCAACAATAAATAGCATAAATGATTTATTGCGCACAAAAAAAACCACATGTGGTTGGGATGTATTGGTAGCGTATGATCGTGAAAAAGTTAATAAACTATGTTTTAGTCAATATATTCAAAAAGTATCAACTGGCAATAATTTCACTCCATTTAATCACGAGAATAAACAATATGGTCTTTTATTTAAAAATATTATTCTTGGTCCTCCATTAATTTCGTTTGAAAATACAAACATTGCTAATTCAAGTGTTATTGCTAGACTTAAATTTGTTGCAGGCGAGATAATTTATACAGATAGTGATGGACAAGTTATAAGATGGGATCATATTTCAACTAGAAATGAATATGGTTTAAAAATAAAAGTTGACCTGGCTTATAGTAATGGTGTCGTCAGCAATAATAGAAATGGTGATATTTCTATTAAATTTAATGAAGGCACACTGTTGGAAGTCGAAGGACTTGGCGACTTACCTGATGAATTATTATCCGTATTTAAAAATTATCTGAGAAAAACCGCAGTAACTTATAATCTAGGTGAACTCGTTAACGATAGTAGCAGTCATGATTTATACCCTCAAGAATTTATTGTTCGTACTCAACCGCACCCTGAATCAAATAATACAAATAGTTCTTCTCACGGAAATGGCGCTGTTTTAGTTTTTATTTCAACGCGTAAAGAAGGTAAAGGAAACTATCCAAATAATGATCAACCATGGATTATTCCTGACGGCAAATCAGCCACCATGATTATCCACGATAAACTATTATTTAGTTCATTACTTGCAGATACATTTAACGATAGAATAGCCAACTTTAACTGGGAAACTGAATATTACGCTGGAAATAATTCAAGGCTTAAATTTACAAGTGGCTATGTTCCCACAACAAATATAATAAGTGGGACTGTGACTTTTTTGGCAACCACAACAAATAGTCGAAGTGCATCAAGTTACTATAATCATAGACCAGCCCATTTATCCATGTCCGATTTTACACTTAGAGCAGATGATGACGGAGAAAGTATCGTTGGCGATTTTATTAACGCTTATTTTCAAGATACATTCTCTTATGATCAGTCTGGCCCTGGCTCCTCTTCTAGAGGATTAGATAATTGTAGTTTTAAACGAAGTGGTAAATTCAAAGCCAAATTAACGTTGGATAGGGATAGCAATATTGTTTTTAATGGTGGTGCTGAATTTAAAATCGAAGATCACAAATCATCTGCTAGTAAAATTACTATCGGTACTAAAGCAACGACAAAATTTGCAAAAGAAGCAACGGCCAACCTAAATCAATCAAATTTTTTTGAAATTCCTGCGATTAAAACCTTCTATATTAGAAATGTTCTATTCCCAAATGAAAATATTTTAAATTTTGATAAAGTGGCAATTCCCTCTGATTTAGTTCTTTATGGCAATATAGTTGAATCATCGACGTCACTCACTATTGAACCACAGGAAACGACTGTAAGTTGCGGAAATACAATAAAATTTACTGCATACTCACAAGATGGTTCACAATTATCACCGCTTACTTGGTCAGTCTCTGGAGTAGGCAAAATTGATCAAAATGGTGTTTATACAGCGCCGGATATCGGTGCTATTACTCAGAACAAACTCGTTATTATAAACGCAAAATATAAGGATGGTCGGAGTGGGAACTCAATAATAACATTGTTGACCTCACCGTTAACTCTAACAACTTCTTTTATTAGTTTCGCGCAATATAATGCACCTGAGCCTTTTTTATTTAAAGCAATTTTACCATCCTCAAATACAAGTAATAGAGTAACTTGGAGCCTTGAAGCTGAACCTGATAGCAATGGTGTTATACCTAATACTAAAGGATTAGATATTGGGCATATTGATAATAATGGTCTTTATACCCCACCGCAGCATCAATACCCAGAGGGCTGCTATGTTTTATCTATTCTAGCAACAACTTCTGGACAGTCTGAACGAGCATTAGTTTGTCTCAAAAATAAAGAAAGTATCAAAACAAAAATGAGGCCTCCATTTTATGATAGCGTGACATCATCTTCTGATAAAAAATTGCTGAGCATAAGTGAACGTCGTATTGATGGTGATAGTTGGAAATTAATTCCACCTATAGGCTCATTATCAGCAGTCCGTGACCACGATGACCCTGAAAATATTAAAAATAGAGTTTGGGAAACAGATTATACTGCCCCCACATTTATCGCTAAGCCTCAACTAGTTGTGGTTAAAGCAAGTAATAGTGATGCACGTAATGATGACTTTGCTGGTATTGGGATTATTAATTTATTACCTGATGAATCGGCTTGGTCTAAAGTTGATAGTTTGTCATTCTTCCAAATTATGTCATATCAGGGAACACAAGAAGACTCTCTTTATGGAAATGGCCTTAATCAAAGTACGATAGTTATCAAACTTAAAGCTTTAAGTAATGATCTTGAAATAAAAGTCCCTGCGGAAGATATTTATCCTCATCTAAAGCTGATTGATTTCAATACGGGTAAGGATATTTCTTTAGATCCTGACTGGAGTTATACCGTAAAAAAGAACGAATATAATAAACAAAAAACAGAAGGTGATGATGATAGTATCTTATTATATGTTACCTGTAAAAGCGGAGGGTTTAATAAAAAAATAGCGGCTACATTAACTTTAACAAAACCTGGTTTAGAAATTCCAGAGTATTCTACAGGGATGAATAGCAATTCAGGATTAGACAGTTTTGTTTATATTACCTCAATACAACCAATTGATTATCGAAAGAAAGATAATGTTATTACATTTCAAAAAAGTTCAGTGGTACTTGTCGATAATTTATCGTATACCGAGTCGTCTGAACCTGATAAATATTCTGGTGAGTGTATTCGTCATGATATCGAGATATCACCCAACGAAAAATATAATACAACGTTTAAAGAAATAGAATATTTTTATTCTCCTATTATTAATGAGTCCGTAAATAAACAGAATCAATACTGGATAATCCCTCAAGGTGAGCCTTCATTCTCTATTTTAGAAAACAATGGATTAAAATGCGTTGGAGTTAATAACTATTCTGTAGATACGGTGGCGAAAGCTCAAGTAATGGTAATGATGAATACAGGAGAAATGAATAAAGGAGAAAATGTTTATTTTAATGGAAATGTCTATTTTGAAAATGTAAATGAAAAACATACATATAGGTTGAAAGTTAATAATCAGATTTTCCCTGCTTTTACTGAATATAATGGAAGTCTGAATTTTACGGGATATGAATTCAAAATTCACGGAAAGTTTGCTGAAAAATCAGGATGGGCAAATACACTTAGCGAAGTTAGGGTGAATGTAGTAGATGAATATGGGAATAAATCCAGCTTAAAACTCCGTTGGGACAGTGGGGAACATTATATTTTGCCTGCAATTTCTTAATTAGTCGTTCTCTAAAATAGCCAGCCGGGGGTAACGAACCCGGCTGTATAGAGTAACGAACAATAATTGATATAGCCACTTGATAGGTTTCATTTCAATATCATCTTTATAGAATTAAGGATTAATTATGTCAGCAGACTTTACCTCATTCTCTTCCAATTTTATCAGTGCTTCTTCAGGAAGTGTTGACCCACGAACAGGAATGTATAACTACCAGTTTTCCATAGCAACATTAATAGGAAATGCAGGATTAGGGCCTAATCTCAATATTGGGTTGGCCTATTCACCACTAACAACGACGAATATTGGTTTTGGCTCTGGTTTTTCATTATTATTCTCTCGTTATGATAAGAGTACTAAGACATTACAATTGTCAACAGGTGAGAGTTATAAAGTCACCGAGGTAGGCAATAAAATCAATATCCTTTATGCAAAACCTCAACATTTTCGCATCAAGGTGCAGGATGATGGTTACTATATTTATCACAAAGATGGAACAATTGAGCGACTTACTGCGCCCAAAAAAGGGGGTGATATCAAAGTGACAGAAACCATTAAGTCACCAGGAAATCGCGAAATGTCACTTAAGTGGGAAATTTTTGGTAATAATAAACGGTTACTTGCAATCAGTGATGAATTTTCTGATTTACTAGTGATTAATTATACTGCTGCTGGTGTTAACTTTAATGTTTGGCCTAAATCTTCAGAGCACTATGTCATAAAATTAAAAATACAGAATGAATTTCTGATTTCAGCCTCTAATCTCAATGTTGACCCCGCGTTGAGCTGGAGCTTTGAGTATAATAATAAGCGATTAACTACGGTGACCTCGCCTACCGGCTTAAAAGATCGGGTAATTTACAATCAGAATGGTCACCAATTTCCATTAGGTAGTCATAATCCCCGCTTACCTTATGTTTCTCGTTACTGGCAAACGGGAACTGGTGGAGAATTAATCAGTGATAGACGCTATGTTTTTTCGGATAAAAATTTTCTTGGTTTTGGCGGAAATAGTAGCAGTTCCTGGAATAAAGATACTGACTTTCTTTATGGTATGGTAAGCGACTATCAATATAGTAGTACAGAAACAGTCGTAGATAAAAATGGTTCGCCACTCATGAAAGTATTGAGAACATACGGCAATTACCATCTTCAAATTAAGGAAGATAAACAATTGGTTGGGAGTGGCTGCTCATCAGTAGTCGAGACAGTTTATAACATGATAACAGGCAGGCCTTTTGAAAGCCAACCAACCCAATTCCAGTTGCCCAAAAAAGTGACAACGACCTACACTGATAATTCGCTGGCATTAAATGAACGTACTCGAACAGATATTACATTAACGGAATTTGATGATTTTGGTAATTTAATCAAAGAAAAGGCCTCTAATGGCCTAATTACAGAATATATTTACTATCCCGCTGAAGGAGAGGATGGTCATTGTCCCCCTGATCCAAATGGTTTTGTGCGTTTTTTAAAAAAGAAAATCACTTATCCAATCGACAGTGAATATAGTATGCCAGAAAGGAGTTCGGTGTTCACCTATGGCCGATTAGGCGATACTAGCGCCATTGTCCAAACATCATTAACAGAATACAACGGACAAAATCCGTTATTTAAAATTTTTACCTTTTATAACACTGAGCTAGGCGATCCTCAATTTGGGCGAGTTATTACTCAGTTATTCGATAAATATACGCCTAATTCAACAAAATCGTATCAACAACGCACCGAAATTAATACTAGACTTACTGATGGCCTTTTGACACAGACGACGACAAACATAACCCATGACGGTTTGACGCAAGTCACCCAGCAAACACAATCTTGCTATTCTAACAATATTGTCAGCGAAATTAACTCAAACAATATCAAAACAAATTATGCTTATGATAAACTCGGTCGCCTTATTGAAACGGTATCTGCAGTTGGAACAGATTATGAATTTGCAATACGGTATGAGTATATTATTGAACCCACAGGTCTCGTCACTCTAGTCAAAAATTCATTGAATCAACAGGAAAAAACCTATTTTGATAGCCTCGGTCGTGAAATTGAGCGGCATCAATATGATCCTGATAATTCCAAAAAATGGTATCTAGTCTCATCCAAATCATATGATCTGCTTGGTAAAGAAATCACTGGACAAGTTAACGATTGGCTGACTACGTCAACCAATTCCACCCCTCTAGCAAATATCCGTACTAATGCTGAATATGGTCGATGGGGACTAAATAATCGTATAACAGTATCTACATTAGGAACGGATATTACTGATATAGACCCCATTAAATTAATCCAGGAACAATACTCAACATCGAAAATAAATAAGAATAGTGGTAAGACAATTACCCGATTAGATCCTTTAAATATGCTACCTTATCGTAGCGAATTAAAAGATTCGGCAAACCGAATAAACGCTTATAGTGACTACTTATACGACGGTTATGGACAACTTCGTCGTGTTGTCAATGAACAAGGTCACATAACACTCTTTACCTATGATGAATTAGGACGTGAATTAAGTAATACCCTTCCAGATGGGACGAAGATCACGAAAGAATATCCCCCTTACTTGATGGATGAACTACCGTCTAAAATATACGTCACTGGTACCCAATCTGACGGTAAAGAGAACACATGGCTTATTGGTGAACGAGAGCTCGATGGGCTGGGGCGTGTGACTAAAGAACGCGTTGGAGGGCGGTCAACAACCTATCGCTATAAAGATTCGAATATGTTTCCTTCCCAGATATTGACCCCATCTGGTGGTCGTATTGAGAAAACATATATTCCAGAATTAGATTACGTGGTTAAAGATCTCTCAGCCTTTGATAATACAACGTCACTCATTCCAAAAGTAAAACAATCATTTGAATACACCTCTTTAGGTAACCAGCTTATCAGAATGGAAGAAGGCAATAATTTTAAAGATAATAAGTGGTCAATAGCTGGAGGTTTGATTGAAGAAAAAATTGCATTAGGTGCCGAACAACCTAAAACCATGGAATATGAGTATTCCTTGTCAGGTTCTGTTATTTCATACACCGATATTTCAGGACATCGAACACATTATGATTATGATACACAAGGCAGAATAATTAGTCTGACTGATGATACTCTAAGCAGTACTTATGGTTATGATGATTTTAGCCGAATAAAAACTAAAATTGTCACAAACTCACAATCGGGTATCACTGTAACGACTCATTTTGAGTATGATGATTTTAGCCGTGAAACCAAACAGACACTTAAAGATAGTGACGGTCAGGAGCTGATAGTACAACAGACCTGGTCATCACAAGACCAGATAATTGAACGTGAAACTAAGTTAAATGGTCGGCTAGTTAAAAAAGAGCAATACGTTTATGATGTACGTAACAGGCTTGTCAACTATTCAGTAGAAGGTGAACAACTGCCAGTTGATGCTTATGGTTATAATATGAAATCACAAAGTTATGACTATGATTGCTTAAATAATCTCCTCAAAGTTGAAACTTATTTATCAGATAATACACGTGATATTGCCATTTTTTATTATGAAAATGACAAGGATCCGGTGCAACTGACAAAAGTGACACATACTCATTCTTCTTACCCCGCAGAAATTCAGCTTACTTATGATTCAGAAGGTCGCATGATAACGGATGAATCTGGCCGACATTTAACCTATGATGTATTAGGCCGATTACAGACCTGTAATGAAGGTCAATATTCTTATGATGCCTTAAATCGTTTAGTCAGTCAGGGATATTCAGATTCAGAACGACGAGATATTTATTACCGCGATGATAACCCTGTAAATCATGTTAATTTCCCAGAAAATACATTAAGCCGTTTGATTAAAGAAGGAAATAAATGTATCGGGATTAATGACAATGGTCGAATAGTATTAACCGAAACGGATCAGAATAATAGTCTGCTATGGTCACGTAGCCCAGAGCAATCATCTGGTGATGTTCATGCTTGGTCACCCTATGGCAGTGGTTCCATAAATCGTGAATTGCCAGGATTTAATGGCGAATTTACAGATCTCATTAGTGGAACCTATCACTTAGGGAATGGTTATCGTGCTTATAACCCTGTGTTAATGCGGTTTAATTGTCCAGATAGTTTTAGTCCATTCAATCAAGGTGGAATGAATTCGTATGCCTATTGTCTTGGTGACCCTATCAATAATACAGACCCATCAGGACATATAAGTAAAACAGGTATAGCTGGATTATTCGCTGGGATTATAGGTATTATAACAAGTACAATTACTCTCGGGGCATCTTCATCTCTGGCAATTGGCGCAATAGTTTCTCTGACGACAGGATTGGCAGCTGATGTTACAGGAATAATGAGTATTGCATTAGCAGATAAGAAACCAGAAGCATCTTCAGTGCTAGGCTGGGTATCTTTGGGATTAGGTATTTCTAGTGTCGGGCTCGCGGGAACGAGCGTCAGTAGGCTAGCAACAAATATTAACCCTGCTACTGAGATGGAACTGGCTGGACACGCCCTCTCAAGAGAGGTTATATATTTCCCTAATGGTAAAGCAACAGTGGTTGATCGAAGTAAAAATATAAAAACGATTCACACAAAGTATTCATATCATGGTTACACAAATAATTTTCGTGGTACCGGTGAAGAAGCTTTGCTCATGCATGGGCATCCAAACGGAAGTATGCAAGTAGGGGGATGGGATGAGGTAACAGCCATAGGACTCAAAAGATCACGTGTAGAGCTAGATAATATGACTATGGCAACACCTGAAACGCTTGCACAAACAGTTCAGGAGGTCTTAAATACTCGAGTCGCAAATCAGACTATTGATTTAACAGCAAACAATGGTGTTCTTAATTTGGTTTGCTGTCATTCAAAATGCTATGCACAATCTGTCGCTAATGAGTTGCAAAGGCCTGTTCGAGGGTTCTCTAAAGATGCAATTTTTACACCTATAATAAAAAATTCGAATATGAATGAACTAGAAAACCCAAAATTCAAAATATCTAAGCTTCGAAGTAAATATAATCCCTTAAGTTTATTCTCTGATAGGCAAAAAGTAACACCACGCGTATTTTATCCTCAACGTACTAATATAGGCTTATAAACAGAGTGAGTAAATTGAAGACTCATTGTTCCATTGTCTAATCTTATAAATGATTTAGTGTTATTGAACCACCTGCATAGTAGGAAATTTTTTCAAACTGTTTAAACTGTGTTTTGGTATTTTAAACATGAAATCGCTTGCTATGTAGGTGACGTTTAAGTGTTTTATCTTAGAAATGGGTAGGCTTTGTCATTATTGAAGCTCAAGAGCCGAGTATCACGTCCTAACATACTGAAAAGCCTTTTTCGTATCAAAGTGTCCATATTTATTAAAGCACAACATTATTGAAAAGTTATGATATGCGCTCAAGTCAAGGCGATGTGGGTGCATGCTGGGATAATGCAGTTATTGAACGTTTTTTTGGCAGCTTAAAACATGATTGATTATTTAAAAGATCGCATGCCAATTGCCCGGAAGACGTACTGGATTATCTTCGTTATTACAATTTAACGCGATTACACACGGCTAATTATTATTTATCGCCAGTGGCGTATGAAAACTCCTTCAGAAAAGTGTCCTAATTTTGTTGTGCAGAATACTACCGATAAAAAGTTGATCTTCGTTTGGATCACCCGCGGGTTCTGAGTGAAAGAGTAATCCTAAAATTCCCCACCTAGAGGCGGTAGCCAGATCTTTGGCTGCATCGAAAACACGCTGAGACTGAGTCGCGGTCGGTTTCAATATAGGTTTTGGTAATACAATTGATTTAGGTGGTGCATAGGATAACGAATGGGCTTCCATAAAGGGTCTAGCCGGTGTTATAGAAACCCAAACCGTTGTGAGTTGACCGACCTCGGTTGTTCTTCCTTCTCCTTCACCTTTTCCTTGAATATAAAATTCAGGCATTAATGAGTCTTTAATGATGATTTTTTATACCGGGATATTAGCTTAATTATAAAAAATATTAAACTAAGTGATATCTTAATTAGGGCGAATATTCATCATATCAAACAAATTTATTTACAAATCAAAACCGTTTATCAAATTCCATCAGAGCGCTTCTATGCTCTGCTCACAACTATGTTCACACTTAAATAACACCCGCTAAAAGTTGCAAAGACCTTAGAACGTTTGTTGTGACTTTGTTGTATTTTTACAATTCATTTGCGAGAAGCTTCACACTTTCATTGCTAAGTCACTTTTTGCTGTTGTAGTGACCTTTAGTGATCGAGTATGTTACCCGTAACAGTTACTGGTAACATTTTATAAAAGACTTAATATTAGTCTTAAAGGAGCAATATATGAGCGATACCCAATCCCTACACCATGTGTTTATCTTAATGGGGGTATCTGGTAGCGGTAAATCTGCTGTTGCAAGTGGAGTTGCACAACGTACAGGTGCAGCATTTTTAGATGGCGATTTTCTTCACCCTCGTTCTAATATTACTAAAATGGCTTCAGGACATGCGTTGAATGATGAAGATCGCAAACCTTGGTTAAAGGCACTTAATGATGCCGCCTTTGCGATGCAAAGAACGAATAATCTGTCTCTTATTGTCTGCTCTGCATTAAAAAAACAGTATCGCGATATGTTAAGAGACGGCAATAAATGTCTGCACTTTTTATATTTAAAAGGTGATTACACTTTAATTGAAGAGCGTTTAAAAGCACGTAAAGGACACTTCTTTAAGCCACAAATGCTTGTTACGCAATTTGAAACGTTAGAAGAGCCAACAGATGCTGAAAAAGATGTGTATAAAATTGATATTTCAGCAACGCTTGATGATGTGATTGAAAATACAATAAAAACTATTCATTCAGTGGCTGAAACTGCTTCTGAGGGGTGCAAAGTATGAGTACATTAACGCTTGTGCTAACGGCAGTTGGCTCCGTTTTATTACTGCTCTTTTTTGTTATGTATGCGCGTTTACATGCTTTTATCGCGTTAATGATTGTGGCTATCGGTGCGGGTATTTTTTCTGGTATGCCATTAGAGCAAATTACACAAACCATGCAAAATGGGATGGGTGGTACATTAGGATTCTTATCTATCGTTGTCGCCTTAGGGGCAATGTTTGGTAAAATTTTGCATGAAACGGGTGCATTAGACCAAATTGCCGTACGTTTGCTTAAGTATTTTGGCGAAAAACGCGCCAACTATGCATTAGGTGTAGCAGGATTAATTTGTGCATTACCTCTTTTCTTTGATGTTGCCGTTGTTTTATTAATTGGTGTTGTGTTTGCAGTCGCTCGTCGTACTGGTGGTAATGTCGTGAAAATGGCCATTCCACTTTTTGCCGGTGTTGCCGCAGCTGCTGCGTTCTTATTACCAGGACCAACACCGATGTTACTTGCTGACCAAATGAGTGCTGATTTTGGTTGGATGATTTTAATCGGTTTATGTGCCGCTGTACCAAGTATGTTATTAGCAGGTCCAATTTTTGGTAACTTTATTAGCCGTTATGTTACGTTAGAGCTACCTGCTGATTTAGAAGAACCAAGCTTAGGTCAGAGTAAAATGCCTTCTTTTGGTTTCAGCCTTGCATTAGTGTTACTGCCATTAATTTTGGTAGGTTGTAAAACTATTGGTGCACGTTTTGTTGAAGAAGGTACTCAAACTTATAAAATTCTTGAATTTATTGGCCATCCGTTTATCGCTATTCTTGTTGCTTGTTTAGTGGCTATTTATGGCTTAGCTATTCGCCGTGGTATGAGTAGAGAAAAAGTGATGGAGATTTGTTCTGCCGCTATTCAACCCGCAGGTATTATCTTACTTGTTACGGGTGCTGGTGGTGTATTTAAACAAGTTCTTGTCGATTCAGGTGTGGGCTCAGCTTTAGGTAATGCATTAATTGGTGCAGGTATGCCAATTGCACTTGCTTGCTTTGTATTATCTGGCGCAGTTCGTGTTATCCAAGGTTCAGCAACGGTTGCGTGTTTAACCACAGTTGGTTTAGTGTTACCTGTTATTGGTGAACTGGGTTACAGTAGTGCACAAATGGCTGCTCTATCTATCTGTATTGCGGGTGGTTCAATTATCCTTAGCCATGTGAACGATTCAGGGTTCTGGCTATATGGTAAGTTCACAGGTGCAACAGAAGCGCAAACCTTAAAAACTTGGTCATTAATGGAGACGATTTTAGGGACTACTGGTGCTGTTATTGGTATGATTTTCTTCGCTTTCTTATAATAATCTCTTCTCTTTCTCACAAATGGCGCAATTTTATTGCGCCATTTTTCATTGCTATAAATGCCAACGAAATATGACAGAAAATAATCACTGATTCATTAATCTAATGACTTATTTATGGATATAATAATTTGGAAATCATATTCAATGGTCAACTATAGCGGTCTTTTCATTCAACATACTAATTGTAATATTCATACCATTACACTAATTAGAGACTCAATTTTGGCCTCTAGCCAACAGTTACATGATAAGTTGGATTTGTTAGAAAGAATGGAGCAACTTTTCAATGATATGGTTGAAAATTCACAAACGTTAGCTCAATTTTTAAATGAAATTGAGGTACATCTATCAAATAGCCAAACAGAGATTGAAAACTTCTCACAATGGCTCAAAAAAATCAAAAATAGTGCTGATAACATTGATAGATTGGCGAGTCAGGCAAATATTCTTTCTATTAATTCTGCGATAGAGGCTGGGCATATAGGGCAAGAAGGTGCAGGGTTTTCAGTATTAGCACAAGAAATGAAAAAGCTATCGCTTGAAATACAGCATCAAGCTTCTGAAATTGGCTCTATTAATAATAATTTGAGTACACGTTTTGCACCAGTGAAAGAAAATACATTAAAAAATAAAGAACAATTAATGCAGGTGAAAGAGATAGTCAAAGTAGGTAGTGCTAATTTAATTGCACTCGCAGAACAAGCCAATGAGTTAAAACACCTTTTTCTATTTATCTCAATGCAACAGTTTTTTAATACTGTAAAAATTGATCACGTTTTATGGAAAGAAGCGATTTATGTCCACTTATTAAATAATGATGGCGAAAACTGCGTTAATCAACATACACAATGTCGTTTAGGTAAATGGTATTACGAAGGTGATGGTCGTAAATTTGCAGGTACAGAGGCATTTCGTCGCTTGGAAGAGCCCCATAAAAAGGTGCATCAATGCGGTCGTTTAGCGCTAGCAGCGAATTTAGCAGGGGATCAAGAAGCGGTAAATAACTACATTGCACAAATGGAAGAGGCGAGTGTTCATGTTATTCAGTATATTGATAAGCTATTGGAATCACATCCTTTTATGAGTGAAAAAGCATAATACACACAACGACGCCTTTTATAGAGACGTCGTTGTTGCGAGTTTAAGACTTATTAATCAGTGCTGATAATTGGCTATATAGCGTATTTGCGCTACTTTCATAGCCTTCACGTGAAAGATGAACGCCATCTGGTCTTGCTAAATCATACAGTGACCATGCTTTTATCGAACATTCTCCTCCCATATAATCACGCCAATCCCAAAATAGCGTTTTTTCTTGTTGAGCAACTTCTTTTTGAATTTTGACAATGCCAGTTAACCATTGTGGTTGTTGTGAACGACAATCAGAGGCATCTTTATTTTTAATAGAATCAGAAGGGCCAACTAGTAAAATGGCGCTATTAGGTGCAACTCGCCGAATTTGACGGATCTTTTCTGTGAGTAATTGGCGATACGCATCCAAATCAAAGGTATCATTGAAGGCTTCATTTGTACCATATGCCAAAATTACCATATCGGGTTTTAACTGGCCTAAGGTTTCAGACCATTGAGTTCCCCATTTATCTAGCATATTAATGGATGCACCATTAATACCTAGTGTAGATAACATTACACCCGGTTTTTGGTTAGTGATAAGCCAGCCACCTAATTTAATTGGCTGTGTTTTATTCACGGTAATACTCACTGGGAATGTCATAGAGACAGGTCTAGAAAACTGCCATTGACCATGAGTTTGTGTCAGTGATAGTACTTTACTACCTGACGATTTAATATTGATTTGTGAGGCTGTAGGGGCTTTATATAACGCTTGTAATTGATACTGTTGCTGAGTCACTGGATTTTCAGCTAATTGCAATGTTGACCACTTAGATTCAGGAACACTGATAAAACCACCGAGTGGAAAATCAGGATCAGTATCTTTGCGGCTTGAGATTAATCCCCAGGCTTTTTTGTCGCTTTGATATTGCACATTTGCAGTGCGCTGACCTGGGATATTGGTTGGTGGGATAAAACCAATTCCTCCATCGCCATAATCTGCTTGGAAACGTTCACGCAGTTTGCCACTAAAGAAATCAGCCGCAGTATGTGAATCACCTAATTGCACAATATGTACATTTTGACGACCTTGCTGTAACTTTTTAACAAAGCCTTTAAAGTTAGGATCATAAAAGTTATAGAGCTGTCTTGAGCCATCAGCTGGCAATACCGTCGGTGTGACAAGTTTGACGGTTTTTTCTTTATCTTGATTACAAGCCACTAAGAGCGAAACCAAAGCGAGTATGATAGAGCTACTCACTAAGGTTTTAGGCTTAAGGATGCGCACTATGTGTTTCATTTTGAGTGACCATTTGTTTATCTTTTACATCATCCTCTTGCATACCATCTTTAACGTCTTCTTGACGATAAATACGAGAGAATACGTGTTGAGCAATAATTTGCTGACCTTTTAAGCTAAAGTGAATACCATCACCCGCTCTTAATTTGACGCGACTACTACCATCGCCCATATAATCAGAATAAATATCTTTCTCATATTTAAACATATCATTGACTGAAAGATAAATTTCACCTTGTTTTTCTGCTTCTTCACGGAAAAGTGTATCAAGGTAAGCCATGCCTTCTGATAATTTTTGTTTGCGCATATTAGGTGGGCCTACCCAAATAACAGTAACATCATTGAGTCGTGCATTTTCCATAATGCCAGCAACGCGTGATCGATACAGCGCATCCCACTCTTTACTGGCAAATTTCAAATAACGACCTCCGCCTTCAGGTGGCATATCCCAAGGATCATTAGGACCTAAGAAAACGATAAGTAGTTTTATCGAACTATCACTCGCTAATCGATTAGCAATGGTTTGGGGCCAATTGAAAAAGCGAGGATAGGCTAAACCGGTGCTTTGTTTGCTTAAATCAATACTACTAATTTTATAGTCTGATTGAAGTTGGCGTTTTAATAGAGGCGCTACACCTTGCATCATAGAATCACCAGCAAAGAGCACTTTATCTTCAGGGGCTAAAATCACTTCTGTTTTTTGCACAATCGGCTTATGGGCTTCAAGTGCGACATTAGAAATATCCGTTGAAGACGTATAACGTAGTGCACCCATTGCATGTTGGCGTTGCAATAATTGCGGAAAACGCTCTGTTAGCTGATAAGCAGGGCGTGTATAGCCATTAATAAAGTGTAAACCCACAGCAAAACCTTCAGGTAGTTGATCGGTTTGTACTGGCGCTTTATTTGGCTTGGCTTGATTATCAGGATGATGAGTGCGTAGGTAATCATTATAGCTTCCTAAAGCAACAAAAATACCATCACGCAGTTGTCCACCGATTTGCCAAGGATAATATTGAGAAAGCCCAGACCAAGGCGCAGGCCGATGATATTGCTGTTGCCAAAAGCGTTCTAACGAAGTTTGGTTTAGCCAAATTAAGCACAAGGTAGTAATAACGACCATGAAAGCCACTTTTACTGTCTTTTTTATATTTGAGCAGAAATCAAAAGCTGGCATAAATAAATCCCGGAACCCCATCTGGAGACAACATAAAGATAATTGTAAGGATCAGTGCTAGAGGTAGAGGGTAAACATACCATGGCACTCTTTTCTCTAGGCGAATAACGATATCCCTAAATGTGACAAACGCGGGATAGAGTAAAAAAAGCCCCCAGAACATAATCAGGGTTAATCCTTCGGCTTGTAATGATTCCCAAGCTCCGGCACTAAAGAGCTGGTGGATTAAAACAAAAGCATCACTGACGGTTTGACTGCGAAAAAAGATCCACGCAAAACAGACAAAATGAAATGTAATTATCCATGATAGCAACATATTTAATGACGATAACGCACTAGCGGGTGCATCTTTACGCGCCGGAAATAAACGATGTTTGATATTGAGTAAAACAACACCAATTCCGTGAATAGCTCCCCAAATAATAAAGGTCATCGCAGCACCATGCCATAAGCCAGAAATAACCATAGCCGCAAATGCATTAAAATTCTGTCTGATAACTCCTTTGCGATTACCCCCTAATGGAATATAGATGTAATCACGAATAAAGGTAGAAAGGCTAATATGCCAACGGCGCCAAAAATCAGCTAAGTTAATCGCTAAATAAGGGGCATTAAAGTTACGAGGAACAATAAATCCAAGTAACAAGGCAATTCCCGTTACCAAATTGGTATAACCTGAGAAATTAAAATAGATATGCCATGCATAGGCATAAATTGCCGTTAATACTTGCCCACTTTGCGCTAAATCAGGCGCATCAAATACGGGGTTAACATAATTTGTTGAAAACCAGCCGCTTAACCAAAACAGTTTTGCGATAGCCAAAACAATCAACATTAAAGCACCTTTATAATCGATAATTTTACGATGTGATGCTTGAATTTGCGGTAAAAACGTTTTAGCGCGATTGATAGGCCCTGCGACAATACTTGGGAAAAAGCATAAATAAAGCACAACATCAAGAAACGGTGCTTTTGGAATTTCTTTTTTACACACTGACACAACATAGCTGACAGAGTGGAAAATATAGAAAGAAAGCCCTAATGGCGCAAGTAATTCGATAAGGGGCAGTTCAATACTCAATCCCCATTGTTGAAATACTTGTGTCAGTGATTCTTGGAAAAATGAGTAGTACTTAAAGGCAATAAAGTAGCCCGCGACTAATAAGCCAAGTAACCAATAAATCACTTTAGCCGAGGTATATCGCGTTAAAATATTTGCAAATAAGTAAATTAAGAGGGTGTAACTTAATAAGATAAGGGCAGGACGATAGTCAACATAAAATATAAAAGCATAACTTACTAAGATTAGTAAGATATTTTGTATTTTAACCTGCTTTTGAAAGAGCCAGTAGATAATAAAAAAACTTACAAAGGCTCCGAGAAACTCGAATGAAAAAAAATTCATAAATGGCTCTAAGGGTGTGATTTAAAAGTCATACCAAACGTGTTACTCCTATATTATGAATTATTTGCGGGCTTTCAATCAAAAGATTATCTTGCCATAAATAAAAGCCACTTTTCCTGATAAAGAAAAGTGGCTTTATACCTTATGAAAGCCTATTTAACTTAGCTTTCTTGTTTTGATAATAACTGAGCTTGAGTAATCAGCTTTTTGTTAGAATCAAGAATTTCGGTAAGGTAATCATTATAACTTGCGCCTAGCTCAGAATACCCTTTTAAGTCGGTGATTAACTGGCGTGGATCAAGTTGCTGTTGTGTCATCCTTTGTTGTGCCCTTGAGGAGCGCAAAGAAGTATAAGCACGGTGTGTGTTAAGATTACGCATATAAGCAATTACTGAGCTTTCAACGTCGGAGTAAGAGGCATAGCCTTTCGTTTTACCACGAACATTGTTGCAAGAACTGCTAGCGCATCGCATACCGAATAAATTGTTATTTTGTTGTGCCAACTTTGATGTTCCCCAACCTGATTCGGTAGCTGCTTGCGTTGCGACAAAGTGTGTCGGAATAATATCAACGCGAGTCAGTAACGAATTCCAATTTACTTTCTTGGGGCTGGTACATGTAACGCCATAGTATTGACAGATTTCGCGTAATTTTTTTAGCTCTGCACTACCCCAATGTTGAGATTTTTGCTGAGCAAGTAACCACTGACGATCCCTCAATATCTTATTATTAACATTGTCAATAATAGGAACGATGACATTTAAAAACGCTTTCTTACGCGGTGTTCCCGAAGGATATTTTTTCAAATCAGGCAGCGCTGTCGATGCTTTTTTGAAAGAATACGCCTGCATTATTTGAGAACCGGCGGTACTGGTTGAAGCAGAGCTTACACCAGCAAATAGTAGTGAAATCAAGAAAGCGAAGACGGCACTTGTCCTCATCAATTGAGAGGGCATTGCTTCTCCTCGTTTAACTGGATAAAAATCGAACGAATACTAGCAAATTACTTTTTTCATAGCTACAAAATATCGCCTCACATTAGGATTACTACGAATTATATGTATGACATATCGAGCATAATGCTGGAACTTACCGTTTTATAATTGATTTTTTCTTTAACAAAAAATGCTTACAATAGTTAATGTTTAGCTTTTTTTATGAAAAAAAAGGTGATTAAAGTTAATTTTAGCCAAAAATCCTATTTTAAAATAGATAAACTTGTCTAAATATTAGTCATTTTCAGCGATTTTTGGCTGTGTTTTTCGATCAAATTCTTGGGCTTTTTCTGCTAAATCAGTGAAATCCGCGTCAGTCCAATAAGTTGTTGGTATAGGCAAATCTTTCATATGATTTGTTGGATGAAGCTGAAATTCTGCTAATTGATTTAAATTATAGTCGTGATAAAAATGAGGTAATGTGAGCAAGTGCGGTAGCGTATTTTCTTCAAAAGGCAGAATAGGATAGCGTACATCTTCAGTGTGATAATCACGCTTTAGAACTAAAAATTTTTCAGGGACACGTCGCTGACTATCCCACCATTGTTTATCAATCACATCAAACCACTGCTGAGTTTTTTCTCTAGGTTGTGATTCTAAAAAGTCTAGTGCTGAAGGTATGATGGCTTGCATTGAATGATTATATTGTTCGAGTGTTGTTGCATGCCCTTTAAGGATTAGCGTTAAGGAAAGGCGAGCACCAATGAGGTTAGAGTAGAGATCTTCAGGTGAAAAAGCAGAAATACCTTCAGAAAATCCAGGCACTGAACGAAAACCATACCACTGCGCAATTTCATGCCACACGGCTAACTGAAAGCCCAATCTAGCAGCAAGGTAGGCGCTTAATGTATAGCGCTTCATAGCATCTTTAGGAGGGGTAAACTCTGTAAAATGAATTTTACGCTGTGCTAATTCATCACTGAGCGTGAGTGTCCACTCTTTACCAAGGTTAGGATAAATGTGGCTAAATAAGTAATAAGTATAATCAGCGGTATCACGAATATGGGCGATATCAAGAAACCCGCCTTTATGTGAATAAAGTAAGCCTGATTTTTCGTTACCAAAACCTAAAACTGCGGCGGTTCCTAACCAAAAATTATCGTTATAGCGATGAAGGCCTAATTTGTCTTTCTCAACAATATTATCAATACGATAAAAAGGAACGGGTATACCCCATGCTTTAACTTTAAGATCATAACCAAAGGCGCAACATGGCCTTAATCCATTAGGTGCATTAAGAGGCTTTGGTACTGACCAAATTTGTGAGGCTTCTTCTGTTGTTTGAGTGCTAAGATTAGCTTCAATGCTATCAACAGGGGTAACGTGAGTACAACCCGAAATCAGCACAGTGATAAGGGTCAGCGTTAGAAATCGTTTTAACATCAAAAAGCCTCGCCAACTTGGAAATAAAACCCAGTGCTTTCTTTACCTACGCCAAAATCAAGACGAACATTCATTCTTGGTTTAAACTCAAAGCGATAGCCGATACCAACACTAGGTAACCAATGGCCTTTACCTAAATCGCGAGCTTGATGACTTAATGTGCCACCGCCAGCCCATAGGGCAATACCATGGCGCCAATTAAGTTTTTGGCGATATTCAATCTGGCTTGAGAATACATGATTATCTTGGTAACGCCCTTCATAATAGCCACGCATTTGATGACCATTACTGAGTTTTGATAACTGGCTCCAAGGCAAATCACCTGAGGTTAATCTCGCATAGCTATCAAAGGCTAATACTGCATCGTTATTTAAAGGATAGTAGTAATTGTATTGAAGTTGGGTTGCATTAAACCGATTATTACTTCCTGTATCAGAAGAGTAATGCGTATAACTGATATCAAATGCTTGGCCTTGATGTGCATTAGGTAAGAAGTCACGAGTATCATAAGTAAAATGAACACTGAGACCCGAGCTGGTGGTACGCAATGGTAACTGATGTGTTGTCATATAGCGTTTAAAGGACGTATCAGGCTCTGCTACATGTAAATTCGCGTAATCCCAACCTAATCCAAAATAGGTGCTTTGAGTAATCTGACGCAGAAGTGTTGGTGTGAGATGTAACTCTTGCGAACGATATTCCCCAAAATGTTTTTTGATACGACCATCGTTATAACCCCGCCTCCAATAATTAATCGGGACATTATTAAGAGCGCCAGTTAAATAAAAACGCCAAGCATCATCAGCAAGATAAGTATAGTTGCTAAACGTCATACCAAAAGCCCCAGTTGAAGAGCCAAAACCGCTAAGAGAGAGTGATGACATTTTACTATTAGGCCGATGGTCAGCTTGATATAACCCGACAAGGGCAACACCAACACCTAGTTCTAATTCAGGGGTATAAAAAGGACCGGGTAAGACTCCCCAATCGACACCTTTACTACTATCAAATTTATTTTCTCCCCCTAATTGTATTAGCCATCTGTCTATTTGTTCTCTATCAGGGAAGATTTCTGCGTGTGCGGTTTGTGAAATAAATAGGCTGGTAAATACCAGCCCATAAATAAAAGGTTTTCTAAACATTAAAAGCGAAACTCACCAGAAACAAAGAAGCTATTACGGTTATTAAAGCCTAATTCTGTTATGACATTAAAATTACGCGTGACTTCTAAGCGAGCACCCACAGTTTGGTTCCATTTATGAGCAAGATGCTGTTCAACGTCGAATTTCATTCCAGGATCATCTAAGGCTTGGATCATTGCATTAAAAGCAGGTGGTAAGTTTAATCCATTAATATCACCTTTAAAGCGTTGCGTAATATCTTGGTACATTGCCCCTGTCCAAACTTGGAGCTTGGTATTACCTTGTCCTGCAATTAATGGTTGAAATACAAATTCATAACCCACACGAGGGGAAATAATTAACGCTTTAATATCACCATCTAAAATATCTAAACTGGTTTTTGTATAGTTTAAATCAAAAGTACCAAAGAATTGGTTATAGCCACCTGCTAAAGTAAAGCCGGCACCATAAGTATTTCCTTTAAAATCGAGTTCAAACGGCATATTAGTGATAAATGGTAAAGGGAACCCCATAAAACTACCGCCGTTTAATGTTGTTTTTGAGGTACCTTTAGTATGGCCATAAAGACCATAGACATTCATAAATGGAAAAATCCAGCTATCTAG
This sequence comes from Proteus myxofaciens ATCC 19692, assembly GCF_001654855.1. GTDB lineage: Bacteria > Pseudomonadota > Gammaproteobacteria > Enterobacterales > Enterobacteriaceae > Proteus > Proteus myxofaciens. Next base: position 2,155 of record NZ_LXEN01000057.1, on the reverse strand, counting down.
CTTTAGCATGTGAGTTTCGCTTTTTTCGCGAGTATGACCCGCATCTATTTTTAAGACTTCTGCGGTTTCTGGATTTTTAGGCATAATAAAGCCAATTTTATCTACAATAATATCTTGTCGTAGATTCATATAGCTATAACTTGCACCAAAAGGCTCTGGTAAATCATAACCACGGGCACGGGCTTCATCACCCCAGATAGGTAAAATACGAGATTCACTTGTTGTTGGGCGAGTATCTAATGAACCCTCGTTATTTAAGGCTCTGCCACCAGATTGGCTTACGCTTAAAGAAAAAAGAGGAGTATCACTATCAGCATAAGAGAAACCCGAGACTAGAAGAGAGGCAGTAAGTACCACCTTATTTAAATGAGAAAAGTTCATACACAACCCACAAAAAGTAAAAAAATAACCAATAAAAAGAGTAGCGAAAAATTTTAGTCTCTTTTTAATAATAGGTCACCAGCTATAAGTGCGAAATCTAGATAAAAAAACTTGTATAAAGCTCCTTAATAGCATTATCAGAGCATATTTAAATCAAAAATCGATATTTCATAAGGTAATCTTAATAAATGTCTTAAAATATCTGTTTTTATAAAAACAAGAATGAGCGCGATTTACATTTTCTATTTATAAATGGTTTTTGCAGTCAATTGTTAAGTTAACGTCGTAATAAAATGTTACTATCCTCCCTTAGAGTTATTTTCAATGTTGGTTAAAATAATATTCATCAAGGGGAAGACATGACGTATCAAGAGCTTTATCAGTATGCGATTTTTATGTTATCTCGCCGTGATTATGGTGCGGTTGAATTACAACGTCGTTTAGCTCGTAGAATAAGAGAAAGTGATAGAGAGAAAGAAACGACAACAGAAGAAGAACATCTTGCGAATGTGATGACGCAATTGTTAGAAAGCCAATATCTTGATGATAATCGCACGGTTCACTCTTTTTTTCGTAGTTACTTAAATAAGTCTTATGGTCCATTACGGATACGCCAAGAGCTGAGAGCAAAAGGCTTTCCTAGTGAGATTATTGATAATGTATTAGAAGAAACAGAGGTTGATTGGGCTGAATTATGCAAAGAAGTTAAAGAGAAAAAATTTGGTACTCAAAAACCAAAAGATTATAAAGAAAAAGCAAAACAAATTCGTTATCTGCAATATCGTGGATTTACCTCAGAATATATGAGTGCGTTATTTTAATTGAATTTTTTTTTTATGTTATTTTACATAATTATATTAATTGCATCGCAATTTTCTCTAAATTTTTATTATTCTCTTTTTTAAAATAGACTTTCTGATGTAAAAATATATCAAATGGAAAAGGTGAACGAAGATAATGAATATTTTTATTCGTTATTGATGAAATAAAATCAGAGTTCTCAGGAATAAAACAATATCCAGCCCCTTCATTAACAAAATGTAATACATCGGACATTTCTGTCAAACCTAATGTATGATAACGGTAATCATGCTCCTTTAACTTATTGAGTATTGATAAAAAAATAGGATTTTGTAATGTATTAGTTCGTTGAATTAATGTTTCTTTTTCAAAAAATAGATACATATTTTTATGTTTATTTAATAGATCTTTATGGGATAGTAAACCAATTTTTTGAGTGCATAAATTAATAGATTGAATATGAGTATTTATATAGGCAAAATCAAGTGATGAAATCACTAAATCAAATTGTGTATCTGCTAATTCATTTTCTATATCATCGATAATACCTTCTGTTAGTGAAATATCATAATGACTATTTTTCATTTTAATAGATAAGATTTTATTTTTTAAATCAGGGTAATGAAATCCATCTAATTTTATATTTAATGGGATTTTATTGCCTGATTTTTCAGTAAATTGTTTTTCAATATTTTTTATCTTTTCATAATAAGGATAAAGTTTATCATAGAGCATTTTTCCTGCAGGCGTTAATACCATTCCTTGTTTAGAACGTTTAAGTAATGATTTTCCTACTTGGCTTTCTAGTTCGTTTAAACCATGGCGTAAAGCTGAGGGGGTAACATTAATTTTTTCAGCCGCTTTAACAAGGCTTTGTGCTGTAACAATAGCAAAAAATTGATTTATTTTTTTAGAGAATATCATCGTGTTTGCATTGAAGTTATATCTGTATGAAATACATCATGATAACTCC
>NZ_LXEN01000056.1 GCF_001654855.1 Proteus myxofaciens ATCC 19692 | reverse complement strand
CTTTTTTTACTCAATGGGACTTATTCAATAAGCGATATAGTACATGGGCAGGGATTTCTAAACTCGTTTATTATCCTGAAAACTATGTAGATCCAACTTTGCGTATTGGTCAAACGAAAATGATGGATACGCTATTACAGTCTATTAGTCAAAATAGTGTTAATAGTGATACGATAGAAGATGCATTTAAAACCTATTTAACCTCTTTTGAGCAAATTGCTAATTTAGAAGTGATTAGTGGTTATCATGATAGTGTAACACTCGATGATGGTATGACTTATTTTATTGGTCGTAATCCTTCAGATAAAATGAGTTACTATTGGCGTAGTGCAGATCATAGCAAAATTAAAGATGCAAAAATGGCTGCCAATGCATGGACAGAATGGACCAAAATTGAGAATGGATTAAACCCGTATAATGGTTTAATTCGCCCTGTTATTTTTAATAGCCGTTTATATATTGCATGGATTGAACGAGTTGAAACCGCAAAAAATAAAACTACGGAAAATATTGAACAAGACATTAAATATAGCTTAAATCTTTCTCATATTCGATATGATGGTTCTTGGAGTTCACCGGTTAATTATGCATTACAAGATGATATAAAAAATTTGGCACATATGAATTTTTATCTAAGTTATAGTGAAGAATTTGATAATTTAATGGTTATATTTTATCAAATGAAAGATAAATATTCACTTGAAGATACTCAGTTTGAAATTTATTATATTGATAATGAATTAAATTTCACGAAAGGAACTGAAAATAAAATTGAATATATTTATGTTAATGCAATAAACGAGTTTGATATATTAGATAATTCAAAAGATAGTATTATTAGAACAGTAAATAATACTTTTATTCGAAGAGATAAAGTAAATTACTCTATTTCTCGTGATCCTATATCGAGTAATTTAATTAAAGATTCTGATTTAGCTTCACTACATGGTAGCTTAATAAATAACCCTAAAGTTGTATTAAATAATAATAATATAACTTGTTCTGTATCTGTATCTGCTTCTGTGAAATGTGAAATAAAAAAATCAATTGAAGTTGTAGAACAAATGAGAAATAATCTTAATGATATATTGTCATTTCATGGTGCTGTTCAAGATGATTTTAAAGATATTTATTATGCTGAGTTTAAATTAGGAACAGAGAAAGAATTTCTCATTGGTCAACCTTCTATAATTAATAAGTATATAAATAAAGTTTTATACTTATTTATTGATGTAAATAAAAATTATATATATATCTATATTGCAGATGAAAAGAATGACTATAAATTAGACCATGATTTTACTAGAAAATTATTTTCAGAAACAACATATATTGGTATTTCTGGTGCAGGCGAGCGTTCTTATGATTTTAGTAAAGACTTTGTTGAAGATAAAGGTTTTTTTATTAAGAATATGAATGGTATTTTTGATGTTGAAAAAATACTAGCACAAAAAAACTTTTCATTTAATTTTTTTATGAGTTTTCTGGGTATAAGTTATGGAATATATGGCAAAGGTGTGCGTGATTTAGAAACATTAAATAACTGGAAGGTTGTTCATGAAAATACATCACAAAACATCAAGGATATTATTATTGAATTAGGAACGACTCATAATCAAAAAACATATAGCCTTAATGATTGGAGTAATAATACAAAACTGAATGATGGAGATAATAGTTTTAATAGTAAAGAAGGAAAGCTTATATTAGATATTCCTGATAGTGAATTTAAGTCTACTGGAAAAACAATAGTAACAGTTAATATTAAAGTTAAAAATAAACAATCAGAGATTTTATCTGAAAAAAGGTTTTCATTCGAAGTTAAACAAATTATTTCTGCCAATGAAAGTAATACGATTAGAGTGAAAATTAATTCAGCAATGGCTCAATATATGTCGATGAACATTGCGAATAGACCGATGCTAGTTCGTTTAAATACCTTATTTGCTCGCCAATTAGTTAAACGAGCCAATATCGGTATTGAGCGCATTTTAACGCTAGATACTCAACGATTACCTGAACCACCTTTAGAGGGCAATACTGATGGTACGATGGATTTCAATGGTGCCAATGCACTCTATTTTTGGGAACTATTCTATTATACACCGATGATGATTGCTAATGTCATGTTAGATGGGCAAAACTATGATGAAGCTAGTCGTTGGTTACGTTACGTCTTTAGCCCTAATGGCTATATTGAAAACGGCATTCATTCTGATCGTGTTTGGAACTCCCAACCCTTGCTTAGTGATACTGCGTGGGATAAAGATCAACTTGACTCCAGTGACCCTGATGCTGTAGCCCAAACTGATCCGATGCACTATAAATTGGCGACCTTTATGAAGTGCCTCGATATTCTAATAGCGCGGGGTGATAGTGCTTACCGTGTATTAGAACGCGACACATTAAATGAAGCCAAAATGTGGTATATGCAAGCTTTGCAGTTATTAGGGGATGAAACTGAGCTAACAGGTAATAATATATGGTCGTCACCAACATTGATGGAGGCTGCATCAAAAATAGCACAGCCAACGCATGCTATTAATGAAAAAGAGGAAGAAACCAGCTTATTACGTACAGCAAACTCACTAACACAATTCTTTTTACCACAAATTAATGAGAAGTTAGCGCAATATCGCGATACATTAAAAATACGTCTGTTTAATTTACGACACAATTTATCTATCGATGGACAACCTCTATCTTTAGCGATTTACGCTACACCTGCTGATCCTAAAGCACTGCAAAATGCCGTTGTTAATCAGTCACAAGGTGGTAGTGCATTGCCAAATGCAACTATGCCAACACAACGTTTCCCTGTAATGTTAAATAGTGCAAAATCAGTGGTTAGTCAGCTTATGCAGTTTGGTAACTCACTTGCCAACATTATTGAACGTCAAGATGCACAAGCATTGTCAGAATTACTCACTACGCAAGGTAGTGAAATTATTCTGCAAAATATGAAGTATCAGGTGAAAAATATTGAGGAGTTTACCCATAACGAGAAAGCGTTAAATGCGTTACGTGCAGGTGCTCAACTTCGCTTAGATCACTATAGCAAGTTGTATGATGAAAATATTAGTACATCAGAACAACAAGCGATGGATCTTTATTTGGCCTCATCGGTACTTAATACGGCAAGTACGGGACTCGGTATAGCGGGTGCTGTTGCAGATTTGGTGCCTAATATTTATGGGCTTGCATTTGGTGGTTCACGTTTTGGTGGAGTCTTTAATGCCACGTCAATGGGATTGCAATTATCAGGCTCTGCTACCCGTATTGCGGCAGATAGGTTAAATCAATCAGAGACTTATCGTCGCCGTCGTGAAGAGTGGAAATTAGCACGCGATAATGCCAAAACGGAAGTCGAACAATTTGATGCAAAGCTTGATGCGTTGAAAATTCGTAAACAAGCAGCAAGTTTGCAGTTAGATACTTTGAAGCTACAGCAACAGCAAACACAAGAACATCTCACCTTCTTACAAAATAAATTTACCAATAAATCATTGTATAACTGGTTACGCGGTAAGCTAATGGCGATTTATAAACCTTTCTATGATTTAACCGTCTCTCATTGTTGTATGGCTGAGCTGGCTTACCAATATGATTTAGGGGAAACACAAACCTTTATTCGCCCAGGAGCATGGCAAGGCACCTATTCAGGATTAATGGCAGGTGAAAGTTTAATGCATAACCTGACTCAAATGGAAAACAGTTATCTTGAGAAAGATAAGCGCGTACTGGAAATGACCAAAATCGTTTCGCTTGATGATGTTTATCAAGGATTAGGTAGTAATAAGTTTAACTTTAATCAAGTGGGTGATGTGATTAATGGAAAAATCACAGCACTAGGTACAACAACAAATGGTATTACCCTGAAAAATGGGCAATTACAGGCAACGATTAAACTCTCTGATTTAGCTATTGATAAGGATTATCCTGCAGAATTGGGTCAATTACGCCGTATTAAACAAATCAGTGTGTCATTACCCGTATTAGTGGGGGCTTATCAAAATATTCGTGCAGTGCTTAATTATGGTGGTAGTGCAGTGAAACCGCGTGGTTGTGGTGCGATTGCGATTTCCCACGGTATGAACGACAGTGGACAGTTCCAACTGAACTTCAATGATGATCGCTATCTGCCATTCGAGGGTATACCCGTTAATGATAACAGTTCATTGACTTTAAGCTTCCCTGATGCCACCGATAAGCAAAAAGAGATGTTACTAACACTTAACGACATCATTCTCCATATTAATTACACCATTCGTTAATTACCTCAACCTTAATTATAGGCTCCTTTTAGGAGCCTATTAGGAGTTCTACATGCAAAATTCAGAGAAACTCTCTTTTGATGCGCCGAATTTACCTAAAGGTGGTGGCGCAGTGACGGGATTAACGGGCAACATGGGCGCTGTTGGTCCCGATGGTGCGGCGATTTTTAGTTTACCGTTGCCCATTAGCCAAGGTCGTGGTTACGCACCTACTTTAGGCTTAACGTATCACAATCAATCAGGTAATGGCGAATTTGGTTTTGGTTGGTCTGTCGGAGTGATGTCTATTCGTCGTCGTACTTCAAAAGGTGTGCCATCGTATTCTCAACAAGATGAGTTTATTGGACCAGAAGGTGAAGTGCTTGTGCCAATTATCAATAAGAAAGGCAAAATTGAAACGGCACAACGTAATGAGTTACTTGGCGTAAAACTCGCTCATCAATATCAAGTGACAACTTATCGTTCACGTATTGAAAAAAGTTTTAGTCGTTTTGAATATTGGTCATTAAATGAGGCTAATGTTTCAGCCAATACACCAAAACAATTTTGGGTGATGTTGAGTGCAAATGGTGAAGTTCACTTATTTGGCTATGAAACCACAGCACAGATTGTCGATAGCCAAAACAGTACGCATGTTGCGCAATGGAACCTCAATGCTTCGGTTTCAGCAATGGGTGAGCAAATTGAATATCACTATCGTGCTGAAGATGAACAAGGTTGTGATCCTCATGAAATTCAATCCCATCCCAATGCGAATACACAACGTTATTTAGATAAAGTGTATTACGGTAATCCTGTTGGTGAACGAGCTTTTCCATGTACTAAAACCGATAACACATTACCTAAAAATGCCTTGTTTACGTTGGTGTTTGATTATGGTGAACGTAGCAACGCATTAGCCGCTTATCCGCAATGGCAGAGCAATTCAGCCTGGGCACTACGTAAAGACTGTTTTTCGCTTTTTCATTATGGTTTTGAAGTCCGTACTCGTCGTTTATGTCGCCAAGTGCTGATGTATCACCGTCTTGAAAGTTTAGAAAAACAAACACCATTGGCAGAAACACCCGAGTTAGTTGCTCGATTAACGCTCACTTACTATGAGTCCGCATCAGGTACTGTTTTAGTCTCAGCACAAAAATCTGCGTTTAACAACAATAAAGATGCGCAGTCGTTAGTGACATTGCCACCGGTTAAATTTGATTGGCAAATGGTGGGTGCGACTAAACAAGCCCAGTGGCAATCACTGGATGAGCTTGCTTCTTTTACACCACAACAGCCTTATCAATATGTTGATTTATTAGGCGAAGGATTGTCTGGCGTGTTGTATCAAGACAGCGGTGCTTGGTGGTATCGCGCACCTGTCAGAAAAGAAGATAAACAAAATCCGAATGCCATAACATGGGATAACCCTAAAAAACTCCCTGTAATTCCATCGTTACGTGGTTCAGCAATGCTGACCGACGTGACGGGTAATGGAAAACTGGAATGGTTAGTTACTCAAGGTGATGTGAGAGGTTATTACACTCAAGATGAAACCAACGCAGGAAATTGGCTAAATTTTGTGCCACTTGATGCCATACCTGTGGAATATTTTCATCCAAGAGCTGAATTAACCTCATTAACGGGTAGTGGCTTTGCAGATTTAGCGCTAATTGGTCCTCGTAGTATTCGTTTTTATGCTGGCTCAGCACAAGGTTGGAAAAGTAGTAAAGAGATTATGCAGGCTGAAGGTGTGACCTTGCCGATTAAGAATATTAATCGTCGTGCTTTAGTCGCATTTAGTGATGTATTAGGCTCAGGTCAGCAACATCTGATTAAAATTGATTACCAAGGTGTGACCTGTTGGGTACATTGTGGTGATGGCAAATTTAACTCACCAATTACTATCCCAGGATTCTCTGCTGATCGCATGAGATTTAATCCTAGTCAGCTCTATTTAGCCGATTTAGATGGCAGTGGTACAACTGACATCATTTATATTCAATCTACTCATTTAGAAGTCTATTTTAACCAAAGTGGTAATCAATTTGTGCGAGGTGATGATATCCCATTACCTAAAGGTGTGCGTTTTGATAACCAATGCCAACTGCAAGTGGCGGATATCCAAGGTCTTGGTGTCGCTAGTATTTTACTGACAAAAGCTTATCCAACACCGCAACATTGGGTGCTTTCTTTGCAAAGTAATAAACCGTGGTTATTAACGTCCATTAATAACAATATGGGGCTTATTCAGAATTTGCATTACCGTAGTTCAGCGCAATATTGGTTAGATGAAAAATCAACTCGTCAACAGCAAAATAAAGCTAAAGCGGTTAGCCACTTACCTTTCGCACTACATACGTTGTGGAAAATTGAAACCATTGATGAAATCACGCAAAGTTGTTTAGCGCAAACTTACAACTATCGTTATGGTGTCTGGGATGGTAAAGAAAAAGAGTTCCGTGGTTTTGGCTGTGTTGAAGCCACCAATGCCGAGTCTTTTAAAAGTGAAGAGAATACCACGGATAAAACACCAAGTGCGTTAACCCGTCAATGGTTCTCAACCGGTAAAACTACTGTTGATGCTCAGTTTTATGACGAGTTTTGGCAAGGCGACAGTGCGGCGTTTTCTCACTTCTCACCACGCTTTACCCAAGGTGATGGAACTTCAGAAAAAGCGTGTAATAACACAGTGCATCAAGAGCACACCTATTGGCTTGAGCGTGGACTGCAAGGTCAATTACTTCGAAAAGAGGTCTATGGATTAGACAATACCGTTGTATCTGATGTGCCTTATGTCGTTACGGAACAACGGCCACAAGTGCGTTTAATTGAAGCGCAAGGGCGCTCACCAGTGGTGATGCCTTCTGTGGTTGAAAGCCGTGACTATCATTATGAGCGTATTGCTTCTGATCCTGCTTGTCATCAACACATTATCTTAGAGCAAGACGGTTATGGTTTTGTCACAAAGACCGTTTCTATCAATTATCCAAGACGCTCTAAAGGCACGATAAATCCTTATCAGCATTATGAAAGCTTGCCAGAGACGTTATGGGCATCCAGTTATGATGATCAACAACATACACTGCATTTAAGTTTATCACGTCAAACTTGTCATCATATTGATCATCCTGCAAGACAGATTTATCAGCTAGGTGTTACAGCAACAACTCGTCAAGATATTTGGACATATGGAGCAGAAAAGCAGCCTAAAGATGGTTTAAGTGTCGAAGCACTATTAGCCACCAATAATTTACTGACACAAAAATCAGTATTTGCTGGGCAACAACAACTTGCTTATATGGATGCCAATGGACGAGCCACATTGCTAGAGCCAGATTTTCCAGCTCGTTTAGCCTATAGCGAAAGTGCAGAATTAGATGAAGAAACTGCAAAAACGATTTCTCAACCTTATCCTGATTTAAAACTAGATGATGCGATGAAAAATGCGGGTTATCAGCAAAAAGAATATGTATTTGCTGATGAAACAGAAAAAGGTAAGAAGCTGTGGGTGAAATCGTTATTAGGCGTTAAAGCCTATGGTTCATTAGCCCAGTTCTATAAGCCACTGGTGTATAAAAAAACAGAGCTTTCTTGTGATTATAACTTACTGTGGGATAAGCAATTCTGTGTATTAATGGGTAAAGGATCTCCTTTAAATACACAAGATTTTCATCTTACTTATGATTGGCGCTTTTTATCACCTAATTCAATAACAGATGAAAACAAAAATCTTCGTCAAGTGACCTTTGATGGTTTTGGTCGTGTAACGACAACCCGTTTTTCAGGGACTGAAAAAGGTCAGGAAAGTGGTTATAGCCATAAAGCCTTTACGATGCCAAATACTGTCGATGAGGCTTTGGTACTGACATCAACTCTGCCTATTGCTACGGGTTTTGTTTATGTCACGGACAGTTGGATGTCTTCATCGTCAAAACTGCCTCCACACGCTCTGCAAATTATGACCGACCGTTATGACAGCGATCCACAACAGCAAATTCGTCAACAAATTGCTTTTAGTGATGGCTTTGGTCGTTTATTGCAAACGTCTGTGAGAGTTGAAGCAGGAGACGTTTTCTTGCGTAGTGAAAAAGGGATATTAGCGATTGATAGCGCACAACAGGTACAGCAAAAAAGTACCACAACACGTTGGGCAATCTCAGGTGAAACAGAATATGACAATAAAGGAAATATAAAACGTATTTATCAGCCTTATTTTTTAAATGATTGGCGTTATGTTTCTGACCATTCTGCGCAACCTCATCGTTTTGCTGATATTCACTATTACGATGCTTTAGGTCGTTTATATGAAGTTATTACGGCGAAAAACTATCGTCGCCATACCATTATTACACCTTGGTTTACGGCTCAGGCAGATGAGAATGACACGTTAACGTAAAGGATTATCAATATGCGGGTTATGTCGATAACCCGCCTTATAGAGGATATTAATTATGCTAGTAGCACCCCCTTATGAAAGCGATGCACTAGCTTGGTTGATTATCGGTGGATTCTCAGCCTGGGGTGGCATTGTGAGGTATTTAATGGAAATTAAGCAAAAACAAATAAAGTGGTCTTGGTTTGGCATTATCAGCCAAATTATGATTTCGGTCTTTACTGGATTATTAGGTGGCTTACTCAGTTTTGAAAGCGGTGCTAGTCGTTATATGTCTTATATGATTGCGGGATTATTCGGTTCTATGGGGAGCACTACATTGATTTGGTTATGGAATCGTGTTTTTGGTATCAATAATATCAAGGAGCCCAAATAACCATGTACATACTAAGTCAACGTAGTCAAAACAACCTAAACGGTGTTCATCAAGATTTAGTGCAAGTGGTATATAAGGCACTGATATTTAGTGAATATGATTTTCTCGTTATTGAAGGAGTGCGTTCATTAGCTCGACAAAAAGAGCTTATGAAGGAAGGTAAAAGCAAAACACTCAATAGCCGTCATTTAACGGGTCATGCTGTAGATATTGTACCGTTAGTGAATGGCTCGATCCCTTGGCATGATTGGTCTGCGTTTGAATCTGTATCAAAAGCGATGAAACAAGCGGCACATCAATTGGGTGTTTCAATGAATTGGGGCGGTGATTGGGTATCGTTTCGTGATGGCCCTCATTATGAGCTGTCTAGAGAGGTATATTCATGAGTCTAACCTGGCTTCTACGCTGGGGATTAAAAGGAGGCGTGTTGTTAGTCATTCTGACCACGCTTCTGGTGATCCGCTATCAGCACAACCAAATTAATCGACTTTCTGAACAAAACAGTCAGCTTGAATATCAACAACGTACATTGCAATCACAATTAATGCAATGGCACGAGCAAGCGGAAAAAATCTCTGAAACGCTCACTCATCAACAAAAGGAGCAACACTATTTAGAGGAAGAAAATCATGCAATACGCCAAGAATTACGGCTACTTCTGGCTCAAACGCCTTGTGCTAATGAGTCTGTGCCTGACGCTGTTATCCAGTTGCAGCAAAACACCCTTAACCGTCGTTAAAGCACCCGAAAAATTTGTACCAACACACTTATTACAGCCCTGTTCAGCACCGTTTTTTAATGTGCAAGTATGGGGGGATTATCCTGATTATGTGGCACGTTTAATGTTGGTATTAGAAAAATGTAATACCGATAAAAAAGCGGTAGTAGAAATATTGGCAACAAAAAATCAGCTTGGTACTCATGAGTTAGATCATAAAAGAAAGCAAATTAAGGAATTATAGAAATATGTCAAATCAACAATTACACACAAGAACGCCAACGGTGGTGGTTCATGATAATCGAGGATCGGCTATTCGAGAAATTAGGTATTGCCGTCATCCTGATACGGTTAACAAAACGGATGAACGTATTACGCGTCACCATTATCATGCTCGCGGTTATTTAGAACGCAGTATTGATGCAAGATTGTATGGAACACAACAATCAAATTCAGCAATACAACCGAATATTCAACAAACGGTGAGTTTAGGGGGCGCATTATCTTTCTCAAAAGGCATTGATAATGGGAATAGCTTTAATCTCAATGATATTGAAGGCACGGTTTCACAACAGATTAATGCAAAAGGTACGGTGACAACGTATGAATATTCTGATCCCAGCGTTGAGCGATATTTAGAGCAAGTCAAAGAAAGAAAATTGGGTGAAAGCCGTATTGCCGTAGTACAAAAATTTAAATGGGGACAAGGAAACGCGAGTGAGTTAATCGATACCAATCAAGTGGGAAAATGTATTGAACACTTTGATACGGCAGGTAAAAAAACGTATAGCAATTATTCTCTCTTGGGGCATGCTATTGCAGAAACACAACAATTGCATATGGGTAGTGTTATTGATTGGAATTCAACTAGTGAAGTAAATGATATTCAACAAGCTGAAAAATTTACCACTCAATATACTTATGATGCGATAGGGGCTGTATTAGAAGAAACCGATGCAAAGGGGAATAAACGCCGTATTGCCTATGATATTGCAGGCTTTGTTAAGCAATCTTGGTTGACCTTAAAAGGGCAATCAGAACAAGTGATTTTACGCGCTTTAACCTATTCAGCTACGGGGCAAAAGCTGCGCGAAGAGCAGGGTAATGGCTTAGTTACCACTTATGAATATGAGCCTGAAACGCAACGTTTACTGCATGTCAAAACGGTGCGTCCTCAAGGTCATGCATTAGGTACGAAGATCATGCAAGATCTGCGTTATGAGTACGATCCCGTCGGCAATATTATCTGTCTGAAAAATGATGCTGAAGCGACTCGCTACTGGCGTAATCAGAAAATTGTGCCTGAAAATCGTTATATCTATGACTCTCTGTATCAATTAGTGAGTGCAACAGGTCGTGAATCCGCCAATCAAAAAACACCTGCATCAATCCAATCTCAAACCATTACCACGTTGGTCAAAGATGCACAAAGTTATACCAATTACACGCGTTTATACGCTTATGACAGAGGCGGTAATTTAAC
>NZ_LXEN01000055.1 GCF_001654855.1 Proteus myxofaciens ATCC 19692 | reverse complement strand
TTATGAAGAGTATTACCCTTATGGTGGCACTGCGATTTGGTCTAGCGAAAATGCAGTAGAGGCTAATTACAAAACCATTCGTTATTCAGGTAAAGAAAAAGATTCTACGGGGATGTATTACTATGGTTATCGCTATTATCAACCGTGGATTGGTCGTTGGTTAAGTGCCGACCCAGCCGGTACGGTGGATGGACTAAATTTATACCGAATGGTGCGTAATAACCCAGTTACAATAACAGACCCAGATGGAAGAAATCCTAGCTTTACGCCTGAAGGAAGAAAAGATGAAGTATTACAAAAAATGACACCTAAACAGCTGAATGATTCTTATTATCAGGATGTTATGATGAATTTAGATAATGAATTGGCCGAAGGCAGTGCTTTAGCGAAAAAAATGGCTGGTAAATACGTGGTGGCTATAAAAGATTATACCACAGGGGACAGTAATAAAATAAATGCCTATTTACGAGAGAATGGACCGCATGCTAACGATTTGTCGAGAAAGATAACAAAAAAAATAAATAATCTTGAAAAAGCTTTAAAAAAGATGCCAAAAATAGAGGGGGATTTTCTTCGTGCAGTGCCTGACTCTGGAATTAGCAGTAAACTAGCTTCGGGAGTATTGAAAATTGGAGATAGGTTAGGTGACCCTGCTTACTTATCCACGACGAGTAGTGTCAGTGCTCTCAAGACGCAACAGTTTTATCAGATGCACAAACAGGTCATTATTTATGATATTTATTCTGCTATGGGAACACGTTTACAGTTCAGGCCATTTACATCAGTGAGCATGCCACAGCGTGAAGTACTGTTACCAAAAAATGGACAATACGAAATCATAAATTTTACATCTTTCAGTGGTGATAAAGACAGTGGAAAGGAACAATATATTACCTACATAAGACTGAAACATGTTCCCTATAATAGCGAAATTACTACATATGGGATGAGTGATGGAGAAATAAATAAAACTAGTAATAGCTTGGCTTCATTAACTCATTCAGATGGTTTAACCAGAGGGAATCGTTTTCTTCGAAGATTGAGCTGCATCACTAAGACTCATTAATACACAAATTATGTATTGTTAGAGTACACCCAAAACAGGCAACCCAGAGAGACAGCATTTCAGTCTTATTTGGGTTGTTTTTATTTTATATCAATGATTTTATTTCTTTTAATAAAATATAAAAAAGTAATGAAAATAATTTAATTTATTATTTTTATTATTGATAGTCATTTAATAAATATTAAATAACAGTGTTAGTTCCATTTTAATATTAAATTAAATATCGATATCGCTCACAAATATAAATAAATGAATATTTAATTATCTTTTTTTGACTAATATATATTGTGATTGATGCAATCATTATATTTAAAAACACTTATTAATAATTATGAGGCTTTATTATGAAGAAAAATAAACTTATGGTATTCACTGCAACATTATTACTATCATCAGCGGGTTTTATTTCAACTGCGTCAGCTGATGTGACGTTAAAACATGGCTATATTGATGTCCCTCCGAGCAGAGCTTTCCTTTGTTCAGCAAAAGGGAAAAATTTAAATAAAGATTGTGGTCCAATACAGTATGAACCTCAATCAATTGAGGGGCTTAAAGGATTTCCTAAAGATGGCCCGGCTGATGGCCAAATTGCTAGTGGTGGGAAAGAAGCTTTTTCTGCTTTAAATGCACAAAGTGCGGATCGTTGGCATAAAGTGGCAATGAAAAGTGGAGAAAATACGTTTAAATGGACATTAACAGCTAAACATAGCACTGAATCATGGCGGTTTTTCATTACGAAACAAGGGTGGGATGTAAATAAACCACTGACCCGTGCGGATTTTGATTTAACGCCATTCTGCCAACAAGATGATAATGGCAAAATACCAACAGAAACCGTAGAGATAAATTGTAATATACCACAGCGCTCAGGTTATCAGATTATTTTAGGCGTTTGGGATATTGCAGATACAGGTAATGCTTTTTATCAAGTTATAGATGCTGAATTTAAAAAATAATCAATTTAATTAAAATTATTTTTTAATATAAATAATGATATTGGATATGCCCTATCTTAAATATAATCTAGTCATGAATATTAAATTTAGATTGGTCATTATTTAGTATTTAAATAAAAATAATAGCCATTTATTATTGAATTTTAATCAATAGCGCCTTTGTATAGGCGCTATTTTCATTGAGTTGACTAGAAATTCATCGCGCACAATGCTACTTTCTACGTTATACCTATAATTATTTGGCTTAAAAATCACATCATTGAGGCATCATAATGGAAATCTATTTAGATACAGCGGATATTGAAGAAGTCAGAAAACTCTCTCAAGTTCTTCCTATTGCAGGTGTGACTACTAACCCTTCTATTATTGCCAAGTCAGCACAAGATATTGAAACACTATTACCTGAATTAAAAGTAGCAATGGGTGGAAAAGGCAGGCTCTTTGCACAAGTCATTGCAAGTGATGTTGATACGATGATTGAAGAAGCATTACGTATCGGTAATGTTGCAGATAATACCGTCATAAAAATCCCAGTCACAGAAGCAGGATTAATTGCAATTAAACAGTTAAAACAGAAAAACATGTTGGTATTAGGAACGGCAATTTACAGTGTTTCTCAAGGATTAATGGCGGCACTTGCTGGTGCTGATTATATTGCACCTTATGTACATAGAATGGATAGGCAAGGCTCTGATGGCGTAAGAGTTGTAAAAGAATTACAAACCTTAACCACGATGCACAATTTACCCACAAAAATCTTAGCCGCCAGTTTTAAAACACCACGCCAAGTGGTTGATTGTTTATTAGCAGGCGCTTCTGCGGTGACATTACCGATAGAACTTGCTTACTCAATTATTCATTCACCTGTTGTGGATGATGCAGTCACTAAATTTACAGATGATTGGCAAAATACATTTAAACGCCGTTTATTGTAATAGAGAAAATATTATTCTATTTGGTTGCATTTAATCTTACTCTATAAAAAATAAGCCTACTTAGAAGTAGGCTTATGATTATTAATATAAAATAAGCAAAGTAAATTTATTTACCAATTCCTTGAACGCTTTCAACTAAATTGGCAAGTTGTGTAACAACACGAGCACCAATATCCGCATTATCGCCACCTAACGATTTATTACGCATAAAGTCTTTCTTAATATCTTGCCAACGTTGCGCGTCTTTCTCGGTGAGTGTTCCACGTAACTCTGCAAGTTTTAATAAGTTCTCTTCTGCGCCTGTCGTTAGTAATTGCGCCTCACCGAGATAGTGATCGTCTAATAATCTTTCTATCTCATCATGATTCATTACCGCAGATACTTTTTCACTGAGTTTATTCATATTACGATAACTACCTTGTAAACGAAACGCAGGCTCTGTGCGATATTTATCTGATTGAGCAGCACTAGCAATATATTGTTGGTTAACTTTTAATACGACATCACGAAGCGTGATGAGATGTTTAAGTACCATAACTATTTCATTTATTTCAGCATCAGAATAAGGATAACTTAATGCATTGGTTGAAATAGATTTCCCCATCGCTTTATCAACGAAAAGATAAAGATCATTAAGATCGCGTAATGCTAATGGGGCTAATACAGAATTAGATGTTAAGCTATTTTCAATATAACTCAGTGCGAATGCGTCATCCATTCCACCCAATACTTCACCTAAGTTATAAATATCAGCGCGGTTAGCTAACATATCAGGAATACGGAATACTTCACCTGATTCGGTATATGGGTTACCAGCCATGACAACGCAGAATTTCTTACCACGCATATCATAGGTTTTTGTTTTCCCTTTCCATACCCCTTCAATACGTCGTGTACCATCACACAGTGAGATAAATTTTTGCAGAAATTCTGGGTGTGTATGCTGAATATCATCAAGATATAGCATAACATTATTTCCCATCTCAAGTGCTAAATTCAGTTTCTCTAGCTCTTGCCTTGCTGTAGCATTCGGTGCCTGCTCAGGGTCTAGTGATAACACATTATGGCCTAATGCAGGGCCATTTATTTTCATAAAGATTAACCCTAAACGATCGGCTGCATATTCCATTAATGTGGTTTTACCGTAGCCAGGAGGGGAAATCATTAATAATAATCCCATTAAGTCTGTACGCTTACCTTCACCTAATGCACCAATTTGTTTTGCCATATTGTCACCAATAATTGGCAAATAGACATCATTAATAAGTTTATTTCTTACAAAAGAACTCAATGGTTTTGCTTTGAATTCATGCAGTTTTAAGCGAATACGCTCTTCATTTATAATGCGCTGACGTAAAGCCAGATATTGGCGAAATGCTGGAATAAAGCGTTTACGTTGTTCTCGCATACGACGGAAATAATTATCTAAGCTAAGAGATAAGGTTTGATTTTCAATAGTTGGATGCGAGCCTAATAATCCATTAACAGTAAAATAGAGGTCAACTTCGCTATAACGCGCTGATGCGACTTTATCTAAAATAACAATCGCGATAGCACCAGGAATATACGGTGAGAGATGTGTGTATTCAGGTAATGAACATAAACCTTGTAGCCAATTTTGAATAAGCGCCCAACGCTGAGCATAGCGAGAGGCTAAATTTTGTTGTGAATAATTAAAGTCGAGCCACATATGTGCTTCTTCTAAGCGACTTTGTAATGCCAGAACTAATTCTTTCGCATATTTGCTATATACAATTTCAATAGGTGCTCTTGCCAATGTTAAGCTTAAATATTCGGCGGCTTGTATTGGAATATCGCTTTCACAATTAATAGGATTATCTGCAAGGAATAGGCGAATATCGGCTTCTATCTCTGCTTGAAGGTCAAGTAAGGCCTCTTCATTATGGAATAATTGCTGAATATTAAGTGCAGTTCTCGCACGTTCAGGCCATAAAGCAGGATAAGCATCATTTTGTATATTTTCCCAGAAAATCGCTGCAATAGCGCGAGCTGTTGGGTTATAACGTAGTAAATCCGCACTTTCGCCTGTTGGAATTAATTTTTTTAAAATAAGAATAGCATCGTGATCGTGTATTCCTTTTTCGTATCCCTCTTTATAACGTGGAGTTGCGAAATCACGCACTAATTTTTCCAGTTTATCAGGTACAGCAAGAGCTTCTTTTACTCTCTGATAAGTTAAACCTTCTTGGCGTTTTGATGCGGTATAAATTATTGAATAAGCAAGATATTCTGCACGATATACCGTATCTGATTCTGATTCGAGTGAAGCATTCCAATAAGGTTTTAATTGTTCAAGCTCTGTATTTTCAATCGGCTCTTGAAAATCAGTGCCTGTTAAATAAAGCCAAAGTTTTTCTTCTTTTGGCAAAATAGTCAGATCAAGCTCTTGTGTATTAACGCTAAAGCGATGATGAGGACCTAATTTAATAATATTGCCATCATCTTCGAAAATATCGGTTTTATCTCTAAGAATACGAATAGCCTGATCACGAGATGATTTGAGACGAGCATCAATATCATCCGCTTTAACGTTATCATTGATTTCTCTTAATTTTTCAATGATTTCACGCGTTTTTAGAGACAGCGGATCAGATGCAAAAAAGGCATTCAATTCATCTTGTGACTGTAAACGCGCTGTTCTACGTTGTAGGTTTTCCAGTAGACGGTTAGCTGCGGTTAACAGATTTTGTGAACGACGCTGGCGTTCATCAAGAAGGACTTGTTTGTGTGAGCCAAAGGTTTCTAATAATTCTTCACGTTTTGATAAAATATCATCCAGGAATTCATCATGTTGACTGAATTGGCTTTCTAATTCTTCTAATTGAATAAGTAGGCGAGAAAGCTGTTCATCACAACGTTCAGGATCAGTCGCTAGCGATAGCGCATTAGTGATACCTTGGCTAAATAAGCGAAATTGAGCACCAAATTGCGCCACACTTTCTACGCTCGTTTGCGCTTTACGTTTTTGTTGTAAGCGTGCTCGAGATTGGTTTAATTGCGCATAAATTTGTGAGATCGCATCAATGATTTGTGTTTGCTGTGTGACATCTTGGAATGTCAGCGATGCCATTAAATTTGATAACATATCCAAATCTGTAGACATTTTTTCTATATCTTTCATTGGTGCTTCAAGCTGAGCGCTATTTTCAGCTTTATCGATAGCCTCTTCAAGCTTGATTAAGGTGGTTTTAAATGGCTGTAAGGCTTTATCGCTCGCGAGAAATTGTGCTGTTGATTGTGAAACACGCTCTTGTGCTTGCGTAATTTCCTCTTCCATCTCACCTAATTTAGTGAGATCCATATAGCGGAATTCACGTAAAGAAATAAGGTGGCCACGATGTGCATTGAGCGAATTCAAGCTATCAACAAACGCTTGAATATCAGTCCAACTATCAGGAAGCGTTAATGCAAGTAGCGATTTTTGACGATTAACGGCTTCTTGCATTGATTTGGTAGATTGTTGACGAATACTTTCTACTTTTTCATATTCATCCAACACTAACTCACTGGTTTGCGCTATCTCTTTGAGTAATTTTCCAATTTCTAAGCAGTGTTCATCATTAAACCAGTAATAGAGATCAAGTAAACTTTTAGGTTGTTGGCTTAGTTGTTCATAACGAGCAATAGAGACATGATTACCTTCTATCTCTTTAGCTACATGTAAAATTTCAGAAATACCACGAACTAAATCAGCATTACCGATGCGACCATAAAAACCATTACGAGGCGGTTGTTTATCAGCAAATTCTTCAGAATAGAAGGGGGTTTGCCATACTTGCATTGGATGAACTCGTGTTGCTTCTTCGCCTTCACCTTCAAAAAGTACCATTTTGCCATCTTCTAACATGGCATAACCATGTCCGATTAAAGGTATTGCTAATTTGCGTTCAATCATATTGTAGTTGAATAACGCAAGGCGACCT
The DNA here is from genome assembly GCF_001654855.1 of Proteus myxofaciens ATCC 19692. Classification (GTDB taxonomy): domain Bacteria; phylum Pseudomonadota; class Gammaproteobacteria; order Enterobacterales; family Enterobacteriaceae; genus Proteus; species Proteus myxofaciens. Next base: position 5,417 of record NZ_LXEN01000055.1, on the reverse strand, counting down.
TGAGTCGGAGAATAAAAGACATAAAGGACATCTTCACCATTAGGTGAACGACGTAAACGGCGAAAATACATCCCTTCCATCGGCTGATCAAAGGTTTTATATTCACCATTTTGTAAATAATACCCACCTGGAAAAATAATACCGTGATCTTCTGGTAACTGCACACATGCTTGCCCAATGGCATCAATACGTTGTACGGTTTGCGTTAAGATGTTATAGACCAAATAACGCCAGTTTTCTTCACGATAAGGTAGGATTTTTAATAAAATTAAACTGCCTGTTTGTGCATATTCAATTTGTGCATCATCAAGAGATTGATTTTTATCTAAGACAGCTTCACGGTAGATACCTAATCCATCTTCGGTATTATTTTCACATTTAACGGTAAGATCACCGCCGATAGTTTCAACGAAAACGGTATCTAGGATATTAATATGAGGGAAACGACCATTAACGCTATCTTCACGTTGTGTTTTTATCCACTCAAAATCATAAGCAGGGGGTAAAGCAATATCGCGTTCACCGCGATTATCAATATATTCAATACGCTGTTTATCGCTGGAAATTGACCAGCGAAAAACACGCACATCGGTAATACGATCGCCAATTTGGAAACTGGCAAGTAATTTACCATCACGTTCAACTAATTGAAGAAGCTGCGTATTTTTATAATAAGTATAAAGCTCAGTAAAATCTTGAATAAAGCGATGATCACTTAAGAACGTACCTTCATAAGGCACCGCTTCAACATCAAATTCACCGTTATTTTCAGTTAAACGATAAAGTGAAAAAACGTCTTCGAGATGTGTTTCCCGTTTTAATCCAAGAAAAACGTTATAACCAAATAATAGCCAATCACCCACACGAACAATGTCTCGCGCTTGACAGTTATTCTCTGTTCTGATGCGAATACGGCCAATGATTTCCATTTGGCTTTGACCAAATTCATCAAGGCGATGTTGATTAAGTGCAATCGCTTTTTGCTGTAGTTGCTGACCTTGCTCTGTTAGGCGTTTGCGTAATATTTCATAAGCGCCACCTTGTGCAACGGCACTATCGAGCATTTCCTGTTCGTGATTCGTATCCAGAATTTCAGACATGATTTAACAGATTTCCTTGGCTTAAACAGTAAAAACAGTGAAAAAAGACATAACACCAGTTGCGTTATGTCTTTTATATCCAATGAGAGAGATTAATCCTCTTTGGATGAGTTTGGTTTTTCAGTCACAGCTTTAGGTGCTTGGTTTGCACCTTTGGTTGCCATAAAGCCATTAATTAATTCTTGGACTTCTGGATTATTGAGTAAAGAAGCAACATCTAATTTGTTACCTTGTTGATTGCGATTAATGAGCTTTTCAACGTTTTCTTTAGCAAAACTGCTCTTATCCATAAAACCATCGACTGCTTTACCTAAGCTTAATGCTTTAGAGAAGGTATTAAAGAAGCTACCATCCCCACCCACTATCTCAATATTGGTCTTCGTGAGAGCAGCTGCCAATACATCAGCTTGTTCACGAGCAATCTCTTTATTGGCTTCAATTGAGGCCATAGATTGCTCAAATTCTTTCTCAAGACGCATACGGAATTCTTCATGTGAACGAGCCGTATCGCTGAGGTGATCCATTGATTTAAATTTATCTGTTAAACCATCAGCCTCTGCTTTCAAGCGTTGACGAATTACTTCAGCTTGTGCTGAGCCTAATTGGCCTTCACCACGCGCTTGTGCTGCTAGTTTTTCTTCAAGAATTTTCGCATCAGCAAGGCCTAATTTCTCTTTCGCATTGGCTTGTTGCTCTTCACCACGCGCTTGCGCTGCTAATTTCTCTTCTAGTATTTTCGCTTCTGCAAAACCTTGTTGTTGTTGTGCTTGTGCTTTGGCTTCCATCACTTGCGCTTCTGATAAGCCTTTCTCTTTTAATCCACGCGCTTCAGCTAACAGTTTTTCAGCAGTGATATTGGCTAACACTAAACCTTCTTTCTCTTCTGCCTCTGCTGTTGCTTGACGTACACGCGCTTCTGCAAGGCCTAATGCAGCATGTTCAGCTTCAATACCTTCGGCTAAACGTTTTTTCGCCTCAGCTTGTTTTGCAGAGGCTTCTAACTCTGCTTTTGCCATTGTGCTGATTTCTTCAGCTTTATGTTTCGCACTTGATTCATCTGCTTCAGCTTTTTTCACTTGGCGAACGAGTGATTCTTCTGCTTCTGCTTGCGCATTAATTACGGTGACTTGTCTCATACGTTCTGCTTCTGAGATTTCACGTACTTCTTTAATGCGTTCTTCTTCTTGTGCGACTGTTTTTTCAACGGCAACACGTTCACGAATAACGTTTGAAATATTTTTACGTTCTTCTTCTAACGCTTTTTCTTTTTCAATACGTTGTAATTCAACTTCGCGTTCACGGGCCACAATTTCTAATTCACGAGCGCGATTAACGCGTTCTTCTTCAATGGTAACGGCTCTTGTGCGATTTTGTTGAGCAACTTCGACTTCACGCATACGATTTTCTTCTCGAATTTCAATCTCTTGTTGAGTTTGAATTCGAGCTTGTTCTGATTTTAAACGCTCTTCTTCTTGAACGCGTAAAGTCTCTGAATTTTCACGAGCACGAATATTATCAATTTCACGTTTTTGACGAGCTTCTGCATCGGCTTGCTGACGTTCTAACGCAAGACTGGCTTCTCTGGTCTCAACATTTTTCTTTTGAATAGCGAGTTCTTGATCGCGTTCTTTTTGGTTGGTTTCGATATTATGAATTGCGGTAATTTCGGTAATTTTACGAATACCTTCAGAATCGAAAATATTATTAGGATCAAGCGCTGCTTTTGGTGTTTGTTCTAAATAATCAATGGCGACATCTTCAAGTGCATAACCATTAAGATCTTTACCAATGACATCGACAATACGATCACGAAAATTTTGTCTATCTTCAAAAAGTTTCGCTAAATCGAATTGTTTACCTACCGTTTTTAATGCTTCTGAGAATTTTGCACTAAACAGTGTGCTAACGGCTTGATGATCTGATGCGCGATCGACACCAATGGCTTTTGCCACTTTTAAGACATCTTCTGTGGTTTCATTCACGCGTAAATAGAAAGCAACCGTAATATCAGCACGCAAATTATCCTGACAAATCAATCCGTCTTTACCTCGACGATCGACTTCTAACGTTAAAAGAGAAATACGCATAAACTCTTTTTTGTAGATAACAGGATAGACAAGCGCACCCGTAAAATGCACTTTAGGCTGAGATGACATGTCATTGACTATCAGCGCAGTTCCTTGTGGTACTTTAATATAAAATGCTTTAAATAACCCGAATACACCTAATATAACTAAGATGATGCACCCAATAACGGTTACAAAAGGCATCAAGAAAGCAAAATCCATACTTTTTCTCCGTAATTTCAGACGATGTCGTCATTTTTAATCTTGTTGTATCTATTAATTCAATATCATTTTATTAATGCAGGTATTAGTGACGAAACTCATCTTCTGTAACGACTTGGTAACTATGAGTTAGCGCATCATAGCTAATAATCATAACGCGATCGCCTCGTTGAATATTTTCGGCTGAAGGTGCTCTAATCTGTAATAATAATCCTGCGCCACCATCTTCTAAAATGGCTTCACCTTTTACTTCATTCACTGTACCTGAGCGTACTGTTGCTAACTTTCCAATAAGTTGTTGGACTGATTTAGGCTTATTGAGTGCCGCTAATTTTTTACGAATTGGTTTTAAACATATCGCTGTTAAATTTAAAGAGATAAAAGCGACAATAAAAAAAACAATAATCCCGGCTAAATAACGAAGTAAATTATTTTCAATAAAACGTATTCCCCAGTGAACGGCAAAATAGCTAATAAACCAGCCAAAAAGGGTAAAAAAGGTCAAAATAATGGTGACAGGAATGCCCGCTAGCCCTAATTTTGTTAACCAGCCTGCAAGACCAGTGGCATCTGCATTTATATCTAATTCACTATCAATATTGAATAAATCGATATCTAATAGACCAAATGCAGCACATAACCAGTAGAAAAGGATAATAATAAGGAGAGCACTAAAAATAATGCTGGGAAAAGCAAGACTGTTTTGGAAAAACAAATTCATAGAGATTCTCTTGATTTAAAAAAAACAGCGCAGTAGCAAGTGATTAATATTTTTAATATTACTTTAAACCATTGAGAAAGTATGTGTTGAGTGACATGTTTATTCAATGGTCTATTCCTAATAAGCTATTTAATATACTTTATTAAGATTTGATTGAATATTATAACTTATCTGGTTTTATTGTATCGGAGCATTCTTTATGAGTATAAATAAAGTAAATACAATATTTTTAACCATTGTTTAGGAATGTATTCATAATGAATAGAACTTTTTATAGAGATAATCATCTTCTTATTTATTTAATTCTATAAATAGCGATAGAGAAAATTTCGTGATCATTATCACAATAATCTTTTTTCTTTATTATCATTCTCTTTGTTTTATTTTTTATAGGAAGATTATCCAATAATGAATTCTTCTGTCGTCTTTATAGAATAATCTTTTTAGATAAAAAGAGATGAATAATGAATGATGAATAAATCTCAGCTGATAGATAATTATTTTTTAATTTGTGTATTAAAAGGAGAATAAAACCAATATACCAATATACTGAGTATAAGAAATATAAAAATAATTTTTTGTTTATACTAAACTTATTATTATTTGAATAAATTTAAGGGAAGTGGACACCACCAGATGCCTATTGTAAACAGTTAGAAAGCTCTAAGTTGGTGTGCCTCACTTAAAGGGATATTGACACAAGTACTGGTTCTGATGGTTGGATCATGAATTTAGTGCTCGGCGCTATGTATATCGTATTACCGCTTTTTTGGTTTGGTGCTGTAAGTTGGAGTGGGGTAAATCTTGGATTTACGGTGTCTTCAGTTATTTCAAGTGGTTCAAAAGGCACTCAACAAGCTGGTGCTCAAGGTGGCTCGGCAGTGATGAGTTTAGTTAAAAATATTGGTACAAAAAGTAGTTTAAAAAAATAATAACGATTCTGTTAATATAAATGCAATTCACTTATATCATTGTGTCGGTATATATTTTAGTGAAAATATTGCAAAATATAACTCCACCATTTTTTATTTTTCTTATCTATTTCATAAGCATTATCTATATTTTCATCTGCAATAATGATATAAAATGAATTATCTAAAAATGAACTATTTTTTTCTAATTTATCAATAGGTAGTGTTGGATTTGATTGAAGAAGTGAGTATGAATAAATCATGGTAAAAGGAGAGCTCTGCCCTAAATATTGCTCATTTTTATATAACACTACATAGACAGGATCAGTTTCGGTAATGTATAAATATATTCCTATTGGATTTATTGGGTTTATCTTATATATATAGGCTTGGTAAA
>NZ_LXEN01000054.1 GCF_001654855.1 Proteus myxofaciens ATCC 19692 | reverse complement strand
AATATAGAGTGTTTTAATTGTTATATAAGAAAATATATTCGGAAATAATTATTTTCTCCTAATATTAATGGGTAAAAAGATAATTGAATAATTTGAGTTAGAAATAGAGAATAAAAATAAAATATAAAAAATTATAGTTATATTTGTCCCTATTTAATTCGTATTAACATGATTTATCCTTCAAACACAACCATGTTGTTTTTAACAACAGCCAATGCTTCTGTGCACATTATTTTACTCCGCGATTTGAAAGAAGCGCCTTAAGGCAATTGCAAGCTTTTGCCACAATCCCTTTTCTCATAATAGGAATTGACTATGAAAAGGAATTAATAGGTCGTACATCCTTACGGCAAAACGATCTTTATATTGTGAAAAGGCTATTAGGTCATGCCAGCATTACATCGACATTAGAATACATTGATGAAAGTGTTGATAACTTACGAGATATACTTGAAGCAGAATTGATGTGATGAAAATAACAGGAGGAGTATCAAGATTTGACAGTGATTAGGAAAGAAAGTAAAAGTGACAAATAAAAAAAACAGCCTTGGTTTGAGCAAGACTGTTTAGTTTAAGAGTTCCAACATAAAGTGACAGTGTCAAATTATATTTTTAGCTCTTTATTGCCCTCTCAGTGATTTAACTCACTGACGAACAAAAGAAATATGGTGCCCGGACTCGGAATCGAACCAAGGACACGGGGATTTTCAATCCCCTGCTCTACCGACTGAGCTATCCGGGCAACGAGGCGCATTAAACCGTATTCAGCGTGATGCGTCAACGTCTTTTTTATAAAAAATGCAAAAATAGGTTCGTTTGCTCTCTTTTTGCACTATCTAAGTTTAATTTTTCCTCTTACATCCATTTTTAGTTAAAAAGAGTTTAAAAAACAATCAGTAACATAATCGTTTTTTAGGTAAGGGGACTTGATAAAAATTCTTTTTATCTTTAAGCGCTGAATGAATTTTTTTTTGCTTTAACGGATGTACAAGAACAATAAAGGAGAATAAATCTCCTTTCTTTTTTTAGATTATGCAAATTAGCTTAACGCACCATTTTTGCGGCATTGGGCAATCTTTAAAATATCTTCAGCAAGCAATTTAGCTGTTGTAATGTCATCAGCACAATGATTTACCATTAAACGACTTAAACAGCCTTCTAAGATGAGTTCCATTTGTTTAGCAACTAATTCGTCATCTTCTATATCAAGTTCTCTTAACAACGTTTTAGAATAGTCAAATGAGCTTTTTTTCTGGCGTTGGCTGAGTTGATGTATTTGTGAGTGCTCATCAGGATAGGCACTACATGCCGCGACAAATAAGCAACCAGGAAAGCGGTTTTTCTCTAAACGCGTAGTCAATTGATCATAACGTGCAAGTAGTTTTTGTTCTGTTGTGAGAGAGTTATCTAATATTACTTGACGTTGCCAAATGTCTATCTGTTGCCCATGATGACGCAAACAATCAAAAATTAAGGCATCTCTATCAGGCCAGAAATGTTGAAGCTCTTGTTGGGTGATATCAAACCCTTGTAGAAGCTCTGACATTGATGTGGCTAAACCGTACTGTTCCAACTTAGTGAGTACGTGGTTGAGTAATGCTTCACGTTGCACGGAAATCTCCTTAAATCGCATTATAGCGAGAACATCATAATTAACAGATTTTAATAAAAAATGAAAGGGAGGAGAAAACAGAGGATAAAGTAAAAAGGACAACTCATTCTTAATGAAGTGTCCTTTTATTTTATTGTTTTAGAACAGAAGCTCTTTGCAATGTTTTTAAATAATATTACTAACTATAAAATCATACTACCGAATAAGAAACCAAGCATGACTGCAATTACAACACCGATAGTACCTGGAATAAAGAATGGGTGGTTAAAGACCAGTTTACCAATACGTGTTGTCCCTGTGTCATCCATTTGAACTGCGGCTACCAGTGTTGGATAGGTTGGCAGAATAAATAGACCAGAAACCGCAGAGAATGAAGCAATAGCTGTAAGAGGTGAAACACCTAATGCGAGCGCCATTGGCATTAATGCTTTTGCTGTTGCAGCTTGTGAATAGAGTAGAGCAGAGCAAATAAAGAAGATAACAGCGAGTAACCAAGGGTGAGCGGTAATTAAGTCACCTGCAGTTAATTTAATCCAATCAATATTGCTTGAAACGAAAGTATCACCTAACCATGCAACACCTAAAATACAGATACACGCACTCATACCTGCTTTAAATGTACTTGAATTTAGGATGTTATCTGTTTTGACTTTGCAGAAAATGGTAATCAAGGTTGCCACACTCAGCATGATAATCAAAATAGCATTAGTGGTGTTCATGAGAGGCTCTTTAACGATCCCCAAGCTTGGACTATTCACTATCGCATAAATAACGACACAAATAACGCCAAGTAGGAATAGTAGAACAGACCCTTTTGCACCCGGTAAAATTTGTTTACGTTCTTTACTATTACGTAATTCGACTAAACCTTGTTCTAAACGTTCACGGTATACTGCGTCATCAGATAACTTGGAATTGAATATCCAAGAAACAATGAAAGACATCAAGATTATCGCAATAAAAGTAGAAGGTAATAAAATAGAGAGCAGTGTGATATAGCTTACAGTGTGTCCATGCATCATTGCTGGGTTTTCCATGACAGAAGCCATGTAAACAACAGCCGCAGAAATAGGTGATGCGGTGATACCAATTTGAGCAGCAACAACAGCCGTTGATAATGGGCGGCAAGGTTTAATACCTTGTTCTTTGGCAACCTCTGCAATAACGGGTAGTGTTGCTAATGAAATATTACCTGTACCTGCAAATAAGGTTAAAAAATAGGTAACCATAGGCGCGAGAACAGTAATATATTTAGGGTTACGTCTTAATACTTTTTCAGTTTTATCAACCAGATAATCTAAACCACCAGCAACTTGCATTGCTGAAATTGCTGCAATAACAGCCATAATAATGGAGATAACATCAAAAGGAATAGTACCTGGTTTCACTCCAATTGCGGCTAAAACTAATACACCTAAGCCGCCCGCGAACCCAATACCAATCCCTCCTAGTCTCGCTCCGAGGAAAATGGCCAGCAGAACGATAATCAATTCTACGGCTAACATAGCGTTTACTCCTTGAGATAATTAAAAAAATGAGAAAAATACGTTAAATTTTTGTTTTTACTACCAAGTAAAAAGGCACGTCTCTTAAAGAGTCCGTGCCTTAAATTTTTTAAGAGCTCATTATTATGTCATAAAACATAAGAATTAATCATCGAAGCGTTTTGCTTTGTAAGCCGGGTGTTTTAGGTTCTCTACTGAGAAAATATCATCCAGTTGTTCTTCAGTTAACAGTCCACGTTCTAACACAACTTCACGTACACTTTTACCTGTTTCTGCACAAATCTTACCAACGATGTCGCCGTTATGGTGACCAATAAATGGGTTTAAGTAAGTCACGATACCGATTGAATTAAAGACGAAGTGTTCACAAATCTCTTTATTTGCAGTGATACCATTTACACATTTTTCGACTAAATTACGGCAAGCGTTGCTTAAGAGAGAAATTGATTCAAACATTGCTTGACCAATTGCTGGCTCCATTACGTTTAACTGTAATTGACCCGCTTCTGCTGCCATGGTGACACAAGTATCATTACCAATAACTTTAAAGCATGCTTGGTTAACGACTTCAGGAATAACTGGGTTTACTTTAGCCGGCATGATAGATGAACCTGCTTGTAGTTCTGGCAGATTGATTTCTTTTAAACCAGCACGTGGGCCTGATGAAAGTAAACGTAAGTCATTACAGATTTTAGACATTTTCACAGCTAAGCGTTTTAATGCACCGTGAACCATGACATAAGCACCACAGTCAGAAGTTGCTTCGATTAAGTCTTCTGCTGGTACACATGCTAAACCAGTCACTTCTGCTAATTTTTCAACAGCTAATTTTTGATAGCCCGGTGCTGTATTTAAACCCGTACCAATTGCAGTTGCGCCTAAGTTTACTTCTAGAAGTAATTCAGCAGTACGTTTTAGGTTTTTGATTTCTTCATTCATTAGAACAGAGAATGCATGGAATTCTTGACCTAATGTCATAGGTACCGCATCTTGTAACTGAGTACGACCCATTTTTAGGATATCGTCAAACTCAACCGCTTTTTTATCGAAGCCTGCTTTGAGAAGCTCAATAGATTGAGTTAAATGAATGATAGAGTTGTATACCGCAATACGGAAACCACAAGGGTAGGCATCGTTAGTTGATTGGCTCTTATTGACATGGTCATTTGGATTTAAGTACTGGTATTCACCTTTTTGATGACCCATCAACTCCAAGCCAATATTTGCGATAACTTCATTGGTATTCATATTTAATGAAGTACCCGCACCACCTTGGAAGACATCAACTGGGAACTGATCCATGTGTTTACCAGTTTGTAACACGGCATCACAGGCTTTAATAATCGTATCAGCAATTTCGCGAGGAATAGTGTGAAGTTCTTTATTTGCTAATGCAGCGGCTTTTTTCACCATGACCATACCGCGAATGAATTCTGGAACATCATTGATTGTGCGGTCACTGATGTAGAAGTTTTCAATTGCGCGTAAAGTGTGGACACCGTAATAAGCATCAGCAGGAACTTCTCTTTTACCTAACAGGTCTTCTTCGATACGAGTTTTATTTGACATGAGAACCTTCTTATTAAAATTTTAACTGTCTAGTTATGCGCTTGTTAATAAAATATATCGTTAACGGTTAATAATGTAATATAACTTACCGTTTTACTTAGGACTAACATGATCATATTCGGGTTGACGGTAAATACCTTTAAGCTGGATCACTTTATATATAAATAACGCTTAAATATTTTCTTTTTGTGATCAAATTCACGGATATTACTGTTTTACATCTCTTTTTAACTGCCCTTGAAAAGGAGCGTTAGGCTCCCCATCATTATGTAGATAAACTAAGAAAAAGCGAGTTCGTTAACTATCACCTTAGAGGTAGTTCACACTCCTTTCTATTAATAATGTAGATTTTTTTTTATAAAAGGAGAACCAAGTGCGTTGGCTCCCATTAATCATTCTTTGCCTTCTTATCTATATAGAAGCTGTTATTTTTGTACATGTCGCCTCTGCGATTGGCGTTCTTACAACACTATTCCTCGTGATACTGACTTCTTGCGTCGGTATTTCATTGGTTAAAAACCAAGGCGTGAAGAATATAGCATCGATGCAACAAAAATTAGCGATGGGTGAAGTACCTGCTGCTGAAATGGTAAAAAGCGTTTCATTAGTTATAGCGGGAATTCTGCTTGTCATTCCTGGTTTTTTTACCGATTTTTTAGGCTTACTTTTGTTACTTCCACCACTTCAATCCGTATTAGTTACAAAGTTAATTACACGAATTAAGGTGTATACACCAGGACAAGGTGGTTCCCCTTTTAATCAGCATGGAAATACTTTTGAAGGTGAATTTCAACGTAAAGATGAATCATCAAATAACCAACTGAATAATAAGGAACAAACGCAGGATAATGACCATTATTCTGACAAAAAGTAGTTAAGCAAAAGCATAATTAACCAAAAAGGGGGGAAATTGAAAAAAAAACACATATCTCCCCTTGAAGTTTGACTTGATGCCCCCACCTGTATCGTCATGGTACTGGTTCATTTTAGGCACTGGTATCAACCTTTAATCCTGATATGGACTTTTTTATAGGAGATCTATTAATGAAGATTCGTCCATTACATGACCGTGTTATTGTTAAACGTAAAGAAGTCGAAGCTAAATCAGCTGGTGGTATTGTACTGACGGGCTCTGCGGCGGGTAAATCTACTCGTGGCGAAATCATCGCAGTGGGTCACGGCCGTATTATGGAAAACGGTGACGTTAAACCTCTGGATGTAAAAGTTGGCGATATCGTAATTTTTAACGACGGTTATGGCGTTAAAACAGAAAAAATTGATAACGAAGACGTGCTTATCATGTCTGAAAGCGACATTTTAGCAATTGTAGAAGAATAATTTTCTCTTTTTAAGATCTTCTGAAACTGAACGAATTCAAAGGAAATATACGATGGCAGCTAAAGACGTCAAATTCGGTGTAGACGCTCGTAATAAAATGTTACGTGGTGTTAATGTTCTTGCAGATGCAGTTAAAGTAACTTTGGGCCCTAAAGGTCGTAATGTTGTTTTAGATAAATCTTTCGGTGCGCCTGTTATTACTAAAGATGGTGTATCTGTTGCACGTGAAATCGAATTAGAAGATAAATTCGAAAACATGGGTGCTCAGATGGTGAAAGAAGTTGCTTCTAAAGCCAACGATGCTGCTGGTGATGGTACTACAACTGCAACAGTATTAGCACAATCCATTATTGCCGAAGGCCTAAAAGCAGTTGCTGCTGGCATGAACCCAATGGATCTGAAACGTGGTATCGATAAAGCGGTTGTAGCAGCAGTAGAAGAACTGAAAAAACTGTCTGTACCTTGCTCAGATACCAAAGCTATCGCTCAAGTTGGTACAATCTCTGCAAACTCTGATGAAACCGTAGGTACTTTAATCGCTCAAGCGATGGAAAAAGTAGGTAAAGAAGGTGTTATCACAGTAGAAGAAGGTACAGGCTTAGAAGATGAGCTTGATGTTGTTGAAGGTATGCAATTTGACCGCGGATACCTTTCCCCTTACTTCATCAACAAACCAGAAACTGGTAATGTTGAGCTAGAAAATCCATTCATCTTGTTAGTAGACAAAAAAGTTTCTAACATCCGTGAATTACTGCCTGTTCTTGAAGCTGTTGCGAAAGCAAGCAAACCTCTACTTATCATCGCTGAAGATGTGGAAGGTGAAGCGCTGGCAACATTAGTGGTCAATAACATGCGTGGTATCGTGAAAGTTGCTGCTGTTAAAGCTCCAGGCTTTGGCGATCGCCGTAAAGCAATGCTGCAAGATATTGCAACATTAACTAACGGTGCTGTGATTTCTGAAGAAATCGGTATGGAACTTGAAAAAGCAACGCTTGAAGATCTAGGCCAAGCTAAACGTGTTGTTATCAATAAAGATACAACAACTATTATTGATGGCTTAGGTGATCAAGAAGCAATCTCTGGTCGTGTTGCTCAAATTCGTAAACAAATCGAAGATGCCTCTTCAGATTACGATCGTGAAAAATTACAAGAGCGCGTAGCTAAATTAGCTGGCGGTGTTGCAGTCATTAAAGTGGGTGCAGCAACAGAAGTTGAAATGAAAGAAAAACGAGCTCGTGTTGATGATGCTCTGCATGCAACTCGCGCTGCAGTTGAAGAAGGCGTTGTTGCCGGTGGTGGTACTGCACTGGTTCGCGTTGCAAATGCACTGCGTGAAATGACAGGTGATAACGAAGAACAAACTGTGGGTATTCGTGTTGCACTGCGTGCAATGGAATCTCCAATGCGTCAAATCGTTGCTAACTCAGGTGAAGAGCCATCAGTTGTTGTTAACAATGTGAAAGCAGGCGAAGGCAACTACGGTTATAACGCAGCAACTGACGGTTACGGCGATATGATCGATATGGGCATTTTAGATCCAACTAAAGTAACTCGCTCTGCACTGCAATTCGCTGCATCTATCGCGGGCTTAATGATCACCACCGAAGCTATGGTGACTGATTTACCTAAAGACGACAAAATGGATTTAGGTGCTGCTGGCGGTATGGGTGGCATGGGCGGAATGGGCGGCATGATGTAATTCATCACGCTAACCATTTTGTGAGAAGACCCAGGCTTAGGCCTGGGTTTTTGCGTTTAGGATAAGCCTAAAAAGAGTATTCATGATATGAATTATTGTATTTAATAAAATATATTTCAGAATTATCAGATAATTCAATATTTATATAATTAGAAACAACTTATCTCTTTACAACTATATAACAGATAGTTTTTACTTCACTCGCTAAAACCTATTTTTATAATTTGGGGTGTTAACCATGTCTGTTGTTGCCATTGTGCTTATTTTTCTTTTTGCGGTGATTGTGAGCGTGTTTATCTCACGAGCACTGGCGGAAAAAATTCCGCTACCTATTATTCAAATCGTATTAGGGGCTTGTCTCTCTATTTTTGGGTTTGAGGTGGCGTTTGACCCACATCTTTTCTTATTACTCTTTATCCCGCCTTTACTTTTTTTAGATGGCTGGCGTATTCCTAAAGAAGCGTTATTTCAAGAAATTAAACCTATCATGTCGTTAGCGATTGGTTTAGTTGTTGTTACTGTGATTGGTATGGGATTTTTTATCCATTGGCTTATCCCTTCTATTTCATTAGCGGTAGCATTTGCATTAGCCGCAATCTTATCACCAACCGATCCGGTCTCTGTTTCTGCAATGACCGTTAATTCGCCACTGCCTTCTCGTATGACACATATTCTAGAAGGTGAATCATTACTTAATGATGCGACAGGTTTAGTATGCTTTAGTTTTGCGGTAGCTGCCGCCCTTACTGGATCTTTCTCTATTACTTCTGCAACAGGCCAATTTTTAATTGTTTCCCTTGGTGGGGTTGCTATTGGTTTAATTGTGGCTGGAGCCATAGGTCGATTGAATCAATTTTTAGTGAGAAGAACGGGTGAAGATCCTGCTATTCAAATATTAATTAGCTTACTCATGCCATTCTTTGCATATTTAGTGGCTGAGCATGTCCACGTTTCGGGTATTTTAGCTGCTGTTGTAGCAGGTATTGCGATGCACTATGAGAAAATAGTAGGTCGTATGCAAGCAGCAACGAGAATGCAGAGCAAAGCTGTATGGGATACTGTTCAGGTTTCTTTAAACGGGATGATTTTCATCTTATTAGGTGAACAATTACCTGGTATGTGGAGAAACTTACCTGAAGTGACAGCATCGGCAGGTTCAACAAGCCCGTGGGCTGTTTTAGGTTATGTGGTGACAATAACAATCGCATTGGCTGTGTTACGTTTTTCGTGGGTGTGGATATCAATGTCGCTAACCGTATTCCGTCATCCTGATAAACGTTTGTCACGTCATCATTTACGTTTAATGGCGGTCATGGCAACCGCAGGTGTAAGAGGCGCGATTACATTAGCTGGTATCTTAACATTACCATTGTTAATGACAGACGGTTCTCCATTCCCTAACCGTGAGCTCGCTATCTTTATTGCAATGGGTGTTATTCTTTGTTCTTTACTGATTGCGACAATTGCGTTACCTATTTTAACAAAAGGTCTATCAGAAGATTTACCGTACGAGGATGACGAAATTCGCACTCGCTTAGCGCTAAATGAAGCTGCGATTGCGCATATTAGCGAATTAATGAATCAACCATGTGAAGATTTAAATGATATGTCTTTGCGTATTGAGGCGGGATCACATTTATTAGAAATTTATAGTCGCCGTCTTGATAATGAAGATAGTGTTCAAGAAGGGGCACTTGATTTAAAACGGTTATTTAGTATGGAACGTCAATTATCACGCAGTGCATTAAAAGTAGAGAGAGAAACGTTACATCAATTACGTAAATCTCGACATATTAATGAGCATATTTATAGCCGTTTACGTCATGAATTAGATTTGAAAGAAGAAGCTTTAAATCATCATTTAAATTAATTAAATATTACTCTTTAGTTTTCAGACAGCATAGATATTGTGCTGTCTTTTTTTTTAATGATACTTTAAACGATAAATAGTGCGTATACTTTCTCATTATTCACCTGAGATCTTGTCATAAATAATGTCTTGTTCGCCTCAAATAACTAAAACGGTGTAAAATAAACATACGCTGTTTTATCCAGCGTAAAGCAAGATCTGTAAAATAAAATGTGTTCAAAGTAAAAATAATGTCTTAACACGATAAGTAAATACCAGATTGTTATGATTTATTTTTGCGCATTATAGGGATGACAAGGTATATTGTCGGTATTACTGAACTGATACTCAACGAAATGAGGGGATCATGCGAATTAAATTGTTATTGGGAGCAACAGCTGCTTTGCTATTAGCGGGATGTTCTACAACAAATACATTAACCACTGGCGGCTCTCAGGTACAAATTACTGACACGCAACCAGGTAGTGAATGCCAATTATTAGGCACTGTGACTGGCGTACAAAAAAATTGGTTATCAGGCTCACGCACTGAAAGCCAATCATTACGCGGTGCTGCAAATGATTTACGTAATAAAGCAGCTGCAATGGGTGGTAATGTTATTTTTAACGTTGGCACAAATGGTGCAAGTTTTGTTGATAGCTTCGCACCATTAGATAGCAAAATGAGTGGACAAGTTTATAAGTGCCAGTAATTAAAGAGTATGCCTCTTTTTAATTACCTTAAGATAAGAACCTGATCTCCATATTGGCAGAGGTCAGGTTTTTTTATTTTAATGGTCTAAAAGAATCATAAGATCATTTAAATTTGGCGTATTGCTTCTTTTATCTCAACATTTCCTTCTTGTAGTGGAATACATTTTTTAAAGGTATTCTTTTTATCTACAATTTCAGCCAATGTTAACGCCACATCATCAATCGAAATTTCACCCTTATCAAGTATTTTACTTTGTTGGCTATTGATTTTATGTGTACCGGGTTGTTCTGTTAAATAGCCAGCTTGAACGATGGTGTAATCAAGATCGGTTTGATGAATAAGATAGAGATCAGCAAAATATTTAGCCGTAAAATAATCAATCAATGATGTCCATTTATTCGGGGATAAAGAATGTATTGCGCTAAGCATGATATATCTTTTGATCCCTTTCTCCATGGCAAGTTGCATGGTTTTTACGGCACCATGAAGATCAACTTGTAAAAGATCTTCGCCTCTAGAGCCTGTTGTAAAATAGATAGCATCTAAATGTTCAGGAAATATATGAGAAATTGCAGATAAAGGTTTTGTGATATCGAGTTCAATCTCATGATAATGTGAATCTTTGATTGTCGATGAGTGTGAGATTTTTCTGGTAGTTCCGATAACATGGTGCCCATTAGCTAATAATATTTCAACTAATTTATGTCCAACCCGTCCTTTTGCACCGATTACCATTATGTTCATATTTTCTCCTCAATACTATTTAAGTGTTCACTGATTTCAAAAACAAAAAAGCACCGAAGAAGGCGCTTTTTCATAATCAAAAAAAGTGGACATACCTTAATTAGATAAATGATTTTTATGAAAATCACCACTAAACCTATCTTTATAGTGTAGTTACTTTTGTGTAATTATGTTGGATTAATTATATTATCCAAACGTAGATAGTATCAGTTAGTATCAATACTCACTCTTGACGCAAACCAAGATCGAGAAGTGTTTTACTTGGTTCTCCACCAATTTCACGCGTGAGTTTAGGTACCATATAACCTGATACTAAGCTCATAAGTCCTTTCATAATCTCTCGAGCTTCAGTGTCTGGCACCATAAAGTGGGCTGCACCTTGTACTTTATCTAATACATGAAGATAATAAGGAAGTATCCCTGTATCAAAAAGGGCTCTACTTAGTTCTGCGAGTATTTCAGCCTTATCATTAATATCACGTAATAAAACACCTTGATTTAATAGCGTTACGTTGGCTTTTTTAAGTCGATTACAGGCATCTCTTAATGCATCATCAATTTCATTGGCATGATTAATATGCAATACCATAATAATTTGTAATCGAGATTGTTGTAAGCGCTGACACAGTGTTTCAGTAATGCGAGAAGGAATGACTACAGGTAAGCGTGAATGAATGCGTAAGCGCTTTATATGTGGAATTGCTTCCAATTGCGTGATTAACCAATCTAACTCGCTATCTTTGGCCATAAGTGGATCACCACCAGAGAAGATGATTTCATCGAGTTTTGGGTTATTTTTGATATACTCTATTGCCTTTTGCCAATTAGCCTTGCTTCCTTTGTTATCTTCATAAGGAAAATGACGACGAAAGCAATAACGACAGTTGACAGCGCAACCTCCTTTGACTAAAAGCAAGGCACGATTCTGATATTTATGTAATAAACCCGGCACCGCATTTTGTTGCTCATCTAACGGATCTGTTGAAAACCCGGGTGTGATGGTAAATTCAGCATTTGCAGTTAATACTTGTAAAAGTAATGGATCGTGAGGATCGCCTTTTTTCATACGTGCAACGAATTCACGAGGAACCCGCAACGGAAAAAGTCGTCGTGCTTCGGCTCCTTTTTGAAGTTCAGTGTGATGCTCCAGTTCTAAAATCTGGAGTAATTCAACAGGATCACTGATTGCCTGCGCGAGTTGTGTTAACCAGACTTCTCTGGTAGGGCGGTTATGAGTTACAATGTGTGCCATTTTTTGGCTATGCCATTTTAAATTAAAAAGTTAGAGGATATTCATGGCTTCTTATAATACCAACGATTTTCGTTCAGGTCTTAAAATCATGTTAGATGGCGAGCCAGCCGTCATTACTGAATGTGAATTTGTTAAACCAGGTAAAGGTCAGGCATTCGCACGTGTACGTTTGCGTAAACTGATTTCTAATAAATTATTAGAAAAAACATTTAAATCAACGGATTCTGCTGAAGGTGCAGATGTCATGGATATCAACTTAACTTATCTCTATAACGACGGTGAGTTTTGGCATTTCATGAACAACGAAACTTTCGAGCAATTAGCAGCAGATGAGAAAGCTGTTGGTGAAAATGCAAAATGGTTAATCGACCAAGCTGAATGCATCGTAACACTATGGGATAACCGTCCTATCGCTGTTATTCCACCAAACTTTGTTGAATTAGAAATTGTTGATACTGATCCAGGCCTGAAAGGCGATACGGCAGGTACAGGCGGTAAACCGGCAACACTAAGCACGGGTGCTGTGGTAAAAGTACCTCTGTTTGTTCAAATCGGTGAAGTTATCAAAGTTGATACGCGTTCTGGTGAGTATGTATCACGCGTAAAATAATCATATAGATTATTTTAGTAAAAATATAGCTTCATAAGTACAATGCCGTCGGTGGTTTTATTGGCCGACGGTATTTTTATATAATCATAATTATTGATATATCGCTGATATTTTCTTTCTTAAAATTTGAATAATTATAATAATGTAGTTATATTTATTTCTAGAAATTTACCGCACTAGCAATATATTCTCTTCTAATCTCGATGAATGCCAAAATTTCATGAATTATGCCAGATTGGAATTGGTAAAAAAATACTATTTTCTTAAAATAACGATGTGGGCTTTTCTATTAAAGATTAACCACAGCAATATTTATTATTATCACTTTGATGTCCTTTTAGAGATATTTTAGAGTATAGATAAAAATTAATTCTATAATTTTATTAGCTTTATTTTATTTTTATACTAGGGAAACCTGTTTCAATATAAACTCTAGCTTTAAAATATCTCTATTATTTTTACATATCTAGCTACTTAAAAAAATCATCTAAAATTGACGCGGTTAATTTATCGTTATATGATAGTTACTCTCCTTTTATGGATATTAAATCCATATCACTATATTTAAATTATCTTATTTATCTGTTTGTTTATTTATATATTTTTATTTATCAGTCTAATATTAAAAATAGATTTATAGTCTATACTGTAACTTGGTTGAGTATAAAAAATATATAAAAA
>NZ_LXEN01000053.1 GCF_001654855.1 Proteus myxofaciens ATCC 19692 | reverse complement strand
TAGCTTTTAATATTTATTATTATCAATAAGATAGTTTATCTTAGCCAATAATTCTTAAATTAATTTAGGAGTCTATATGGAAAAGAAAATCATTATAATGGGTGCAGATCCATCAGGTTATGAACTGAAAAATTCAGTGAAAGAGCATTTATTAGCTAAAAACTATACTATTAAAGATATCACTGAATCAGGCCCTATTGGTTATTGCGATGTCGGCGATAAAGTGGGTGAAATTATTTCAGAACATCCTGAATATGTTGGTTTTGCATTCTGCGGAACAGGGATGGGCGTCAGTATTAGCGCGAATAAGCATAAAAACGTTTATTGTGGTGTTTGCGAAAGTGTAACAACTGCTCGTTTTTGTAAGATTATTAATAATTGTAATATGCTTTCTATGGGGGGCTTATTAATAACGCCATTTAAAGCCAATATGATGGTTGATGCTTATTTAGAAGCAACCTTCAGTCAAGGTTTCACAGAAGCAACCCCTGACGATTTAAAATGTGGCTTAAAAAGCATGAAAGCGGTTGAAAATAGAATTTATAAAAGCTAATCCTTATTTGAATTAACCCGCCTCTTTAATAGGTCTGTCTATCCAGGCCTATTTCATTAATATCCTCTTTTGATAAAACGACATTAACAGATAATGACAAATTAATGGTCTTTTAGTGTCAACGTCATTAATGTCGATCCGTCATTCCCTTCTTATTTGAATTATTTTAATCCATTGATTTAAAAGATAATATTTGTTGGCATGAAATATGCTTCTTCTAAGAAAAATTAACGACAGTAATGCTGTTAAATGTTTTTCTTGGAGGATGTGGCGAATGAATCGCTTTGTAATTGCAGAGCCACAACGATGTATAGGGTGTAATACCTGTATGGCGGCTTGTTCTGAAGTTCATCAAGCTGTGGGTTTACAGGCTCATCCGCGTCTTACTGTGGTGAAAGTGGAGGATCAAACAGCGCCGATGCTTTGTCGACACTGTGAAGATGCTCCTTGTGCTCTTGTGTGTCCTGTCAATGCGATAACTCATGAAGAAGATATGATCTTCCTTAATGAGAGTTTATGTATTGGCTGTAAATTATGCGGTTTAGTATGTCCCTTTGGTGCTATTACACCATCGGGTAGTAAACCCGTCAATTTACCTGCTGTATTTGATTATTTTGTTCCTGAAGAAATGTTAGCTGATGTGCCAGCAAGCTTACCTACTACAAACCCATTTCTTGCATGGAATGCAGGAATCAGAGCTATTGCAGTGAAATGTGATTTATGTGCGTTTTCTGACGAGGGTCCTGCTTGTGTCAATGTGTGCCCTACTGATGCCTTACATTTAATTGAAGACGATAGTCTTGAAGAACAAATGAAAAATCGACGTTTAAGTGCGGTTACTGAACCTCTAACAGGGCTTGATGCGTTATCTCTTTCTACATTGGCACAGGAGCACAAGTAATATGGAACCTCTTCAGTTACTACTGTGGTCAATCATCCTCTATGTTGCTGGTGGTCTTCTTTCTCTTCTTTTAAAAAAACAAGAAGGCTTAGCGATTTTTGTTACAGGCATTAGTGCCATTATTGGTGGCGTATTAGGTATATTAAGCGCATTACCCGTTATTTTTAACGGTGAAACAGTCAGTTTTGCAACTAAAGGGCCTTTTGATTTTGCCGCTTTTGTTGTGAGAATGGATATGCTTGGCGCCTTTATGGTGTTTGTTATCTCATTGCTGGTGACAGTTTGCGCGCTTTATTCCCTTTCTTATGTTCAAGAATATAAAGGCCGTGGTGCATGGAGTATGGGATTCTTTATGAATCTTTTTATTGCTTCTATGGTGGGCTTGATTGTGATGGATAATGGATTTTACTTTATTATCCTCTTTGAAATGATGTCACTGGCTTCTTGGTTCTTAGTTATTGCGGATCAAGATGATGAATCTATTCATGCCGGCTTGCTTTACTTCTTTATTGCTCATGCAGGCTCAGTGTTAATCATGATAGCCTTCTTCTTAATGTGGCGTGAAAGCGGTAGCCTTGATTTTGATTCATTCCGCCAACTTTCTCTTTCTCCTGCAATGGCATCTGTGGTGTTTTTACTGGCATTCTTTGGTTTTGGTGCCAAAGCCGGTATGTTGCCATTACACAGTTGGTTACCAAAAGCCCACCCCGCAGCACCTTCTCATGCATCGGCATTAATGTCAGGTGTGATGGTCAAAATTGGTATTTTTGGAATAATTAAAGTCGGAATTGATTTATTAGGTGCCACCGAAATGTGGTGGGGAATTGTTGTTCTCGCCTTTGGTGCGGTTTCTTCTGTTCTTGGCGTAATGTATGCCTTGGCTGAACATGATCTTAAGCGCTTACTTGCATGGCATACCGTTGAGAATATCGGCATTATTTTAATGGGTGTGGGCGTTGGCATGGTAGGTATGGCAACCGATCATCCTGTTATTGCTGCACTTGGCTTATTAGGCGCACTTTACCATTTATTAAATCACGCTGTATTTAAAGGATTATTATTCTTGGGTGCAGGAGCCATTATTAACCAAATTCACACCCGTGATATGGATAAAATGGGCGGTTTAGCGAAATTAATGCCTTATACCGCAACGGCCTTTTTAATTGGGTGTATGGCGATTTCTGCACTACCTCCTCTCAATGGTTTTGTTAGTGAGTGGTATACCTATCAATCTCTCTTTTCAATGAGTCATGACGGCAACTTTGTTATGCGATTAAGTGGTCCTATTGCCATTATAATGTTGGCAATAACGGGTGCATTAGCCGCTATGTGTTTTGTGAAAGTCTATGGCGTTAGTTTCTGTGGTGGTGCTCGTAGTGAACAAGCCTTAAAAGCAAAAGAAGTGCCATTACCTATGACTATTGCAATGGGTTTATTAGCACTCTTTTGTTTGATATTAGGTATAGGAGCAACTTGGGTTGCACCAATGATTGCCAATATTGCGATGTCATTGAGTGAAACTCGTGTATTAACGGTAGCTCAAGGTTCATTACTTATCCCAGATACAACATCTCAAGCAATGTTCTCTCCTGCATTAACCTTTATTTTATTAATCGCGCTACCGCTTATCCCATTCTTGATTTACCTGGGTTTAAAAGGCCATCAACCTGCCTCACGACGTAAAGGTGAGCCTTGGGCGTGTGGTTATGCATGGGAAAAAGATATGGCGGTGTCAGCAGGTGGCTTTACTCAAGCATTACGCAGTATGTTCGCGCCTCTTTATCGTATGCGTAAACAGCTTGATCCATCTCCATGGCTGTCTATTGGGTTTAATAAAACACAGCGCGGTGCTGAAAAGGTCGAACCATTTTGGGATGAAAGCATTATTTATCCACTGGTTCGTGGTATCCAACGATTCGCTAAACGTATCCAATGCCTACAAGGTGGGGATTTCAGACTGTATTGTCTTTACGTTGTCGTTGCGTTGGTCATCTTGCTTTTCGTCATCGCAGCGTAAGGAGAGGGACTTATGACTTTCCAAGAAACACCTTCATTTATAATGGGGATATTCGCCGTCATCCAAGCATTTTTTTTACTTGCGATCACGCCGTTATGTACCGGTATTTCTCGCCAAATTCGCGCTAAGATGCATTCGCGTCAAGGTCCTGGTATTTGGCAAGATTATCGAGATCTCTTTAAGTTGCTCAAACGCCAATCGGTATCACCAGCACAATCTGGCGTTATCTTTCAAATCATGCCTTATGTTTTATTAGGTAGCATGCTGGTGGTTGCTATGGCATTGCCTGTATTTACGGGAACCTCTCTTTTTGGTGGTGCTGCTGACTTAATCGCATTGATTTATCTATTCGCACTTTTCCGTTTTTTCTTTTCATTATCTGGATTGGATTCAGGAAGTACATTTGCAGGCATTGGTGCAAGCCGTGAGCTGACTTTGGGTGTGTTAGTTGAGCCAACATTAGTGTTATCACTGATTGTGGTTGCATTGATTGTAGGCTCCACCAACGTAGGCATAATCAGTGCTACGTTAGCGCAAGGTTGGGTATCTCCTACTGCGACTTTACTTGCTCTATTAGCCTGTGCTTTTGCCTCTTTTATAGAGATGGGCAAAATGCCTTTTGATGTCGCTGAGGCTGAACAAGAGTTACAAGAAGGGCCATTAACAGAGTATTCAGGCTCTGGTTTTGCCATGGTGAAACTCGGAATAGGCTTGAAACAAGTTGTTGTTGCTGAGCTTTTTCTGGCTGTGTTTATCCCATTTGGTAAAGCATCTGAATTTACCTTTGTTGCATTACTCATTGCTCTTATCTTGATGGCAGTGAAGTTGTTAGTCGTGTTTGTCTTAGCGTCATTAGTTGAGAATAGTCTAGCGCGTGGTCGCTTCTTATTAACTCATCATGTGACATGGCTTGGGTTCGGTGTTGCGACACTGGCTCTTGTTTTCTATTTAACCGGTCTATAAGGAGCGAGGAAACAATGGAAAATATAGCTCTTGCGACCTTACTGATCCCCTTTGCTGGGGCATTAATCACCTCTTTAATGCCAAATAAAATGGCGAAATGGTTATGTACGCTATTTTCGCTATTAGCAACACTAGGTACTGTCGCTTTAGGTTGGCAATTTCTTGCTGAAGGTAAGATAGATACCACTATTACCTTAGTTAGTTATGGTGATATTGCGTTGTTTGGCTTTACTATCGATCGTGTCAGTACCTTAATTGCGTTTGCTGTCGTGTTCTTAGGGTTGTTAGTGAGTTTGTATTCAACAGGTTATTTAACAAATAGCAATCGTGAGCATCCTCATGAAGGAACTCGTCGCTACTATGCTTTTTTACTGATCTTTATCGGTGCAATGGCAGGATTGGTTTTATCATCAACCATACTGGGTCAGTTGTTATTCTTTGAAATAACAGGGGGCTGTTCTTGGGGATTAATAGGTTACTACCAATCTGAGAAATCATTACGCTCAGCAATGAAAGCGTTATTGATAACTCATGTCGCCTCAATTGGTTTGTATATTGCCGCAGCGACGCTTTTTGTGAGTACCGGTTCGTTTGAATTAACTGCGATTGCATCATTAGATGATTCAACAAAACTCATTGTGTTTGGTGGAATTCTTTTTGCTGCTTGGGGTAAATCAGCACAGTTACCTTTACAAGCATGGCTACCTGATGCAATGGAAGCCCCAACGCCTGTTAGTGCTTACTTACATGCTGCATCAATGGTAAAAGTGGGTGTTTATATTTTTGCCCGCGCAATTATTTCAGCAGATACCGTTCCTCATATTATTGGTTGGGTGGGGATTGGTATGGCAGTCATCACACTGATTTATGGTTTTATGATGTATCTGCCACAAAAAGATATGAAACGTTTATTAGCATGGTCAACCATCACTCAACTTTCTTATATCTTCCTTGCATTATCTATCTCTATCTTTGGACCTCGAGAAGCCTTTAACGGTGGTGTCGCCTATATCTTTAACCATGCATTCGCAAAAAGCTTGTTCTTCTTAGTTGCAGGTGCACTGAGTTATAGCTGTGGTACACGCATGTTGCCTCGCTTAAAAGGGCTGATTAATAAATATCCGCTACTTGGTGTTGGTTTCTGTGTTGCCGCACTCGCTATTGCAGGTGTTCCACCACTCAATGGCTTCTTTAGTAAATTCCCGATTTTTGCAGCTGGCTTTGAGTTATCAAGTGTTTTCTGGGTAATGACACCGATTATGGTGCTGGTGTTAATCGAGTCCGTTGCCAGTTTCACGTGGTTTATCTACTGGTTTGGTCGTGTTGTACCAGGCAAACCAAGTGAAGAGGTCGCAAATGGGCAACCTGTACCCGCTGCAATGAAAATAGTGATTGGCGTGCTAATTGTAATGTCATTCTGTTCCAGTGTTATCGCTGTCACTTGGCTAGGATAAGGGAGATAAATCATGACTGGAGCACTTATTGTAAATAATTTAGCGGGGTTAATGATGATCACCTCGCTATTGGTGATTGGCGCTAAAAAGCCTGTAGCCTCTTGTTGGTTTTATGCGTTGCAATCCTTTGTATTGGTGATGATTTTCG
This sequence comes from Proteus myxofaciens ATCC 19692, assembly GCF_001654855.1. Classification (GTDB taxonomy): domain Bacteria; phylum Pseudomonadota; class Gammaproteobacteria; order Enterobacterales; family Enterobacteriaceae; genus Proteus; species Proteus myxofaciens. The sequence continues at coordinate 23,046 of NZ_LXEN01000053.1, read as the reverse complement.
TCACTTTAGCCAACACGCTTAATGCACATCAATTAACGTTATGGGCGATTACGGCATTTTTCACAAAAGTTTTATTAGTTCCACTTATTATGGGATTTGCATTTCGTAAGTTATCAGATCCTAGCGCGAATGTAAGTGTGATAAGGCCGGCTTGGTTGATGCTATTTGCCGCCATTATCGTCATTTTATGTTGGTTTGTTGTTGAGCCTATTCAAATACCGATTGTTGCTGATTTAAAACCTGCATTAGCGGTGTCGTTAGGTCACTTTATGTTGGGATTATTATGCATCGTGACACAACGAAACATCCTCAAACAAGCATTTGGTTATTGTTTGATGGAAAACGGCTCGCACTTAACACTGGCGTTATTAGCGTGGAGAGCGCCAGAGCTTGTAGAAATAGGTATCGCAACTGACGCTATCTTTGCCGTGATTGTGATGGCTGTTCTTGCTCGTAAAATTTATCGCACGCTCAACACACTGAACGTGGATCAATTGACCGCGTTGAAGGGGTGAGGAGATGAATCAAACAACCATGTTAACAATCCTAATGTTTGCACCGCTGGTATTTTCAATACTAGCCTTTTTAAGTCCATTATTAAAAGTCGCGGCACGTCCTGTTGTGACAGGTATTCATACCATCGGCATTATTGTGCTGTTAATTGCAGCACTTGGTACTGTTGCTGATGTTATGACTCATGGCGAAATTTTAACAGCCTCTAACTGGATCCATGTTGATAGCTTAGGCGCCTTATTCTTGACTATCCTTGGAATTATCGGCTTTTTAACCGGGCTTTATTCTATTGGCTATATGAATCATGAAGTCGATGAGGGAGAAATCTCTGCTCGTACTTTGTGTAATTATTATGGTTTTTTCCATCTCTTCTTATTCACCATGCTGTTAGCCGTGACAAGCAATAACTTGATATTGATGTGGGCTGCAATTGAAGCAACAACATTAAGTTCTGCATTTTTAGTGGGAATTTATGGTCAACGCTCTTCTTTAGAAGCAGCATGGAAATACATCATTATCTGTAGTGTCGGTGTGGCATTTGGTCTTTTTGGTACGATTTTGGTTTATGCCAACGCAGCAAGCTTTATGCCTGATCCTGATCATGCCATTTTCTGGACTGACGTGTTGAAATATACCCATCAGTTAGATCCAACGCTAATGCATTTAGCGTTTGTCTTTATTTTAATTGGTTTTGGGACAAAAACCGGGTTATTCCCTATGCATGCGTGGCTACCTGATGCACATAGTGAAGCACCTAGCCCTGTGAGTGCATTGTTATCTGCGGTGTTATTGAATTGTGCACTGTTAATTATCATACGTTACTACATCATTATTGATGCAGCTATAGGAACCGATTTTACACGTAATTTACTGTTAATATTTGGTTTGTTATCTGTCGCTATCGCTGCGTTCTTTATTCTTATTCAGCGTGATATGAAACGCTTATTAGCGTATTCCAGCGTAGAAAATATGGGGTTGATTGCCGTAGCCTTAGGTATCGGTGGTCCTATCGGTATTTTAGCTGCGTTATTTCATACACTAAATCACAGCTTAGCCAAAGCCTTGCTGTTCTGTGGTTCTGGTAACGTGTTACTCAAATATGGCACAAGAGATCTTAATGTTGTGAAGGGCATGTTTAAAGTCATGCCATTAAGTGCGGCACTTTTTGCGGGTGGCGCATTAGCATTAGGCGGCATGCCACCTTTTAACGTCTTTCTCAGTGAGTTTATGATTGTTATTGCTGGGTTAGCAACTCAACACATTGTTTTAACGATTATTCTTTTATTGTTATTAACAGTCGTATTAGGTGGATTAGTTCGTATGGTTGCTAAAACCGTGTTTGGTCCAAAACCAGACGTAGTGGCAAAAGGCGAACTAGGCGTATTAACCACATTACCGATGATTATTTTGATTGCACTGATGTTGTTAATGGGAACACACATTCCAAAGCCTGTGAGTGAATTACTCGAAAATGCAGCCAACATTGTCATGAATGTCGATAACAGTGAAGCACCAACTTATGCATGGCCAAAGGCTTTAATCAGTAATCAATCAACATCGGTTCAGGAGATGTAACGTGAGCTATCAAAATTATGTCAGTAGAAAAGAGGGAAAAGAACTTGGTGGAGAGTATGTCGCTAAAGTTCGAGAAAAATTCCCATCAGCAGTATTAGATGAAGAAAGACAAACTGCTGATCAATTGACGATAACAGTAAAAACAGACTCACTGCCTGATGTGGTGGAGTACCTCTATTATGGTCTAGGAGGCTGGTTACCGGTTCTTTTTGGTAATGATGAACGTAGTTTAAACGGTGATTTTGCAGTGTATTACGCATTATCAATGGAAGAAGGCGAAAAATGCTGGATTGTAGTAAAAGCCCATGTCAGTCCTATCAGCCTTGAGTTTCCTTCTGTGACACCACGTGTTCCTGCGGCGGTATGGGGTGAGCGCGAAATTCGGGATATGTATGGTCTTATTCCTGTTGGGTTACCTGATGAGCGTCGTTTAGTGCTACCTGATGATTGGCCTGATGAAATGTATCCTTTGCGTAAAGATGCAATGGATTATCGCCAACGACCTGCGCCAACAACAGAAACAGAAACCTATCCTTTTGTGAATGAAGGTAAGGAAGATGCGCGTATTGTTCCTATTGGTCCTATGCATATCACGTCTGATGAACCTGGACATTTTCGTCTTTTTGTTGATGGTGAAACGATTGTTGATGCAGATTACCGTATGTTTTATGTCCATCGTGGAATGGAAAAATTAGCAGAAACACGCATGGGATATAACGAAGTGACGTTTTTATCTGATCGTGTGTGTGGAATTTGCGGGTTTACACACAGTGTTGCTTATACTACATCTGTTGAAAATGCGTTAGGCATTGAAGTTCCACAACGTGCTCACACGATTCGATCTATTTTATTAGAAGTTGAACGTCTTCATAGTCACTTGCTCAATATTGGTTTAGCAAGCCATTTCACCGGATTTGATACTGGTTTTATGCAATTTTTCCGTATTCGTGAAAAATCGATGCAAATTGCAGAAATGCTTACTGGTGCACGTAAAACCTATGGTTTGAATTTAATTGGTGGTATTCGTCGCGATATCTTAAAAGATCAACGTCTTAAAACTATTCAATTAGTGAGAGAAATGCGTAGAGAAGTCACTGAATTAGTCGATATTTTACTTACAGCACCCAATATGGAACAGCGTACTGTCGGTGTGGGTATTTTAGATAGAAAAGTTGCCCGTGACTTTAGTCCTGTAGGCCCAATGATAAGAGCGAGTGGCTTTAAACGTGATGTGCGTTTTGACCATCCTTTTGCTGATTATGGCAATTTACCTTTAACACTCTTTAGTTATGAAGGCGGTGATGTTTTCTCTCGTGTCATGGTACGTATTAAAGAAGTATTAGATTCCATGGCAATGATTGAATATGCGCTAGATAACTTACCTGAAGGGCCATTATTAACAGAAGGCTTCACTTATCAGCCTTATAAATTTGCATTAGGTTTTACAGAAGCACCACGAGGTGAAGATATTCACTGGAGTATGTTAGGGGATAATCAAAAATTATTCCGCTGGCGTTGTCGTGCAGCGACTTACGCGAATTGGCCGGTATTACGTTATATGTTGCAAGGCAATACGGTATCTGATGCACCGCTTATCATCGGTAGTCTTGATCCTTGCTACTCCTGTACTGACAGGGTAACGCTTGTTGATGTGAAAAAACGCAAATCAAAAACAGTCTCTTATAAAGAAATTGAGCGTTACAGCATCGAACGTAAAAATTCGCCGCTCAAGTGAGGGAGTGAACGATGTTAAAATTGTTTAAAACCATTATAAAAACTGGCGATGCCACAACAAAATATCCTTTTAAACCATTAGATTTACCTGATGGTTTCCGAGGTAAACCTGAATACGATGCAGAACAATGTATTGTCTGTGGAGCATGTACATCAGCCTGTCCTGCAAATGCACTCACCATGGAAACGAATTTAGAAACCGGTGAGCGTCATTGGCAACTATTTTTAGGCCGTTGTATTTATTGTGGTCGCTGTGAAGAAGTCTGCCCAACAAGAGCCATTGTATTATCCGATATGTTTGAAACAGCAGTCACACAAAAATCAGATCTCTATATAAAAGGAACATTTAAATTATTGAACTGTCGTGAATGTCATCAACCTTTTACACCAAGAAAATCGGTTGATTATGCGATGGCATTGCTTGTGCAATCAGGTTGGGATGAAAAGAAAGTTGAATCAATGCGTGCTCAATATGAAACGTGCCCTGAATGTAAACGTAAACATAATTTGTTATCAGATGGTCGTGAAAATGTGAGCATGGGTAATATGGGGAGTACAACAAAATGAGCATACCAGACATTCCCATTAATCATCATGTTAGCAAACCGATTACACTTGATGAGCAGGCTAAAAAGCTAAAACAAACACTGTTAAAAGATATCCAGCGATCAGCTTATGTTTATCGTGTTGACTGCGGTGGTTGCAATGGTTGTGAAATTGAAATCTTCTCTGCCATAACACCAGTATTTGATGCTGAACGTTTTGGGATCAAAGTTGTTGCATCACCTCGTCATGCCGATATTTTATTATTTACTGGCGCTGTAACACGTCAAATGCGGGTACCTGCTTTACGTGCTTATGAATCAGCGCCTGATCCTAAAATTTGTATTTCTTATGGTGCTTGTGGTTGTGGTGGTGGTATTTTCCATGATCTTTACTGTGTATGGGGTGGTAGTGAATCCATAGTGCCTATTGATGTCTGGATCCCAGGTTGCCCACCAACACCCGCAGCGACAATTTACGGTTTTGCGGTTGCTTTAGGATTGCTTGATCAAAAATTAAAAGGGCAATCACATATTGAAACTGAGAATGAACAAGCATCTTTAATCTTACCTTCTATTCCGCTAAATACACGTGTAATGATAGAGCGAGAAGCGAGACGCCTTGCAGGTTACTATCAAGGTAAACAAATCAGTGATCACTTTCTTACATTATTAGAAGATGCGTCGATCGGCGAGATCGGTAATCGGGTTGATACATGGTTACGTCAAGCTAACGATCCTCGTTTATCTGAAATAGTAAAACGACTTGTACATGCATTAAGTCAAGGAGGTGTTTATGCCTGATGACGCTAATGTTTATTTTTGGTCATTAAGACAAAAATTTGTTGATAGTGATGATGATATTCCAGAACAAGCACAGCAAGTGATGTATTACTCGTTAGCGATTGGTCACCATGTTGGCATGATTGATTGCTTAAAGACGGAATTAGTTTGTCCTTTAGATAAATATAAAGCGTGGATTGCATTATTACCAGAAGGTGAAGCGAAGCGTAAAATGCAGGGGTTACTGACATTTGGTGAAATTAACATCAATTCAGAACATACCCACTTATTAGCGTTAGCATTTGATCCTATTCTTAAAAGTGATGATCCTATTTTTCGTGAATGGAGCCAAACATTAATCAATTTATTAGGTGAAATCGTCGTTGAACCCGCGATTTATTTAATCGTAAAGAGAAAACCATGAATAAACCAATCAAAGCGCCAAAAGTGATATTGACCGTTGGTAATAGCATGATGGGGGATGATGGTGCAGGTCCTTTACTAGCCGATTTAATGGAAAAACATCCTATTGAAGGCTGGGTTGTGATTAATGGTGGTAGTGCGCCTGAAAATGTCTCTTATCAAGTCAGAGAGTTAAACCCTGAGTGTGTCGTAATTGTTGATGCTGCTGATATAGGGCTGTTACCGGGTGAAATCAGAGTGATAGATCCTGATTATATTGCTGAAATGTTTATTATGAGCACACACAATATGCCACTTAACTTTCTAATCGATCAGCTAAAAGATGATATTCCCGATATCACTTTTTTAGGTATTCAGCCTGATTTAGTTGGATTTTATTATCCGATGACAGATGCAGTAAAACAGGCTGTAGATAAGGTATATGAAGGCATTAAATCATGGCGGGTTGACTACTTTCCACCACTTGAAGTCTGTGATGAGGATGATATCGAATTATCATAGTTCTCTAAAACTTATCATCATATAAGTTGTATAAAAACATCCGCTATAAGCGGATGTTTTGCTTAATGGGTGATATAAGTGTCGTTAATCGCAATGTATTGATTTAATGTAACCTATATCACTCATTAATTCTTTATAGAGAAGACGATTATTTCGCTCTCGCACTTTTTGTCCTTTCTCTTTTTTTCTCACTGTTAGAATAAACGCGTTCTTAACCCTTCCTTCATCAGAGGGGAATAAAAATTATCTATAATTATTCCTATCAAAGGTCATTTTTATATTCAATCAACTAAAAATGATACTTTTATCACAAATAGCGATTGGCGATAGCAACAAAGGTAAACTTTCTAGGCCAATACATTTGTTATCCTTAAGCTAAATATTAATAGCAAATTTTGCTACTGAGCTAAGTAGAATAAAAAAAGGTTAGTTATGTCTTCTTTTACTCCTAAATTGAGTATTGTGGTGGCTGTTTATAATGGTGATAAGTTTTTATCACAATTTTTCAATTGTTTAGCATCACAAAAGTTAGAAAGCTGGGAACTTATTCTTGTTGATGATGGTTCTAGTGATAATTCTTTAAATATATTATACCAATGGGAACATAAATTTCCTGATGTCACTATTGTGTCACAAGAAAATCAAGGTGTTTCTGTTGCTCGTAATGTCGGGTTTAAAATTGCTAAAGGAAAGTACGTCGCTTTTCCTGATATTGATGATGTGATTTACCCTAAAATGTATCCGCGTTTATTGGAAATTGCTCAAAAGAGTCATTTAGATGTTGCCACCTGTAATGGACGTTATATTTATGATGATGGACGACCTTCTCGGGCAATATTTCCTACTCATCGTCTGCACTCAACAAATGTATTAACAGGCCCCGAATGGCTTAATATTGCATTAGAATCTAAGAAATTTTTGCATGTTACATGGCTAAATATTTATCGTAGAGAGTTTTTATTATCGCATAATTATTATTTTGAACCGGGTTTACATCATCAAGACATTCCTTGGACAACAGAAGTTCTGTTAACTGCAAAACGCGTCCAATATATTGATGAGTGTTATTATGATTACTTTATCCATTCTGGTTCTGTATCACACGTAACTCCTGATGATCGTATTCATGTAAGAACAATACATAACTACATGAGAATCCTTGAAATGCTTGATAGTATTAATCAAAAACATAAAAAAGTAGCAAAAAATATTAATGCTTGTCATTGGCAAATTGCTAAAGAAGGGTTAGGGATTATTCATTCAATTGATAGTATCCAAAGTAATGATATTAAAAAGAAAATAATCAACGAATTTTTTGATCGTGGGATCTGGTCATTAATTTGGCAAAATGCAAAAAATATAAAATTACGTTGGCGATTAGGACGGCGTTATTTTAGATTAAAGAAAATATTAAATACTGAATAATAGAAGGCGCAATTATAATGCGCCTTTTTTAATTTTAATTAGTCATTAAAATTGAAATTAAACTATTTCGTAAAAGTGACAAATTATTTTGTTATATGCTCATCTTTACTAAAGAGTATTCACTATATAACTGATTTATGAGAAGAATAGTGTGGTGTAGATAGAAGTTTGTCATAATCATCGCTATTGCCTAATAAAAGTTTATGTAATATCAATAAAATGTTGAATATTATTAGAGTAATTGAATAAACCATTTTATGATGCAGTAGAATATTTATCTGCATAAAATTACAGTAGATCATAATAACAAACTTTATCTTATTATCCCCTGCATATTAGTAGGCCGATATTAATGAAAAGTCATATTAAAAAATCGGAGATAAGTTATGTCTATTCGGTTTGGTTGGCGACATTCTCTCGTCGCTTTAACCTGTTTCGTCGCACTTAGCGCATCTATGACTGCATCAGCTCAAACATTACAACTCGCTATTGGTGAAGAGCCAACAGAAGGCTTTGATCCAATGTTAGGCTGGAGCCATGGGAGTTATTTATTACTACATAGCCCACTTTTAAAACAAAATGCGGACCTTACTTGGTATAGCAATATGCTAAGTAATTATCAGCCAAGTAATGAAGGAAAAACGTGGAAACTCACGTTAAAACCTAATTTAAAATTTTCAGATGGCTCTCCTTTAACTGCAAAAGATATCGCCTTTACCTATAACAATGCAGCTGCGAGTGGCGGTAAAGTCGATATGGGTAATTTCCTTCACGCTAAAGCAGATGATCCACTTCACGTCACGATAACGTTAAAAGCGCCACAAAGTACGTTTGTAAATGTACTTGGCTCACTAGGGATTGTTTCTGCTGATAAGTACGATGAAAAAACGTACGCACAAAAGCCGATTGGTGCAGGGCCTTATCGTATGGTGAGTTTCCAACCTGGCCAGCAACTTATTGTTGAAGCAAATCCATATTATGCTGGTCAAAAAAATGATTTTGATAAACTCATTTTTGTCTTTCTTGATGAAGATGCGGCATTTTCGGCAGCACAAAGTGGTCAGCTAGGCGTTGTTCGTATTCCACCAGCAACTGCTGCTATCGCTAAAAATCTTCCTAATGTGAAGTTATGGGAAAGAGCAAGCGTTGAAAACCGCGGTATTGTTTTTCCTATGGTGAAATCAGGAGAGAAAAACGCACAAGGTTACGATATTGGTAATGATATCACCGCAGATGTGGCGATTCGTAAAGCAATTAATTATGCCCTTGATCGTAAACTACTTTCAGAACAAGTACTTGATGGTTATGCCATTCCAGCGTATACCGGCGTAAAAGGTTTACCTTGGGATCAACCTGATGCTACGTTTAAAGATGGTGATATTGCAAAAGCAACTCAAATTCTTGAGGATGCAGGCTGGAAGCTTAACAAAAACGGTATTCGTGAAAAAGACGGGTTAGAAGCTAAATTAACGTTATGGTACACCAGCGGAGATGCGACACGTCGTGATTTAGCTGAATCTATTCGTGCTTTAGTTCAGCCTTTAGGTATTCAAATGGATCTTAAATCAGGTAGTTGGGATACTGTAGAGCGCTATATGCATTCTAATCCAACCCTCTTTGGCTGGGGTAGCCTTGATCCTATGGAACTTTATCATCACTACAGCACTAATGCTGCTGGTGTAGGTTATTATAATCCTGGCTATTATAAAAATACTGAAGTTGAAAAACACCTGCAAGCTGCGTTAGATGCGCCAACATGGCAACAAGCCGTACCACATTGGCAAGCAGTTGAATGGGATGGTAAACAAGGTGTTGGCATTAAAGGCGATGCCGCATGGGCTTGGTTAATGAATGTTCAGCATACCTATTTAACCGATCCTTGCGTGGATTTAGGTACAGGCTCACCTGAAATTCATGGCTCATGGTCACTATTAAATAGCGTAGATACTTGGAAGTGGACTTGTCAGTAATACGTCAAAGCGCAGGTTTTATCTTGCGGTTAGTATGCCTGCTGTTGGTCACAACAGCGGGTGTCTTTATTTTATTAAGTTTTTCACCAATTGATCCTATCAAGGCATATATTGGTAGTGATTTATTAAATGTGCCACCTGAGCAATATCCTTTAATTGCGGCTCGTTGGGGAATAGATCAACCATTATGGATGCGGTTTTGGTTTTGGTTTAGTCAAATTATTCAAGGTGATTTTGGTTATTCTATGCTCTATAACATGCCTGTACTTGATGTTATTCGGCAAAGAGCAGGTCCTTCTCTTATCTTATTATCATCAGCATGGCTTTTTTCAGGCATTATTGGTGTTGTGATGGGATTGATGTCAGGGCGTTATTTACATCGCTGGCCTGATAGAATAATTTCAACACTTTCCTATCTGTTAGCTTCTTTACCGACATTTTGGGTTGGCTTATTACTGCTATCACTTTTTTCAGTGACATTACACTGGGCACCTATTTGTTGTGCATGGCCTATAGGGAGTAGTGCGGATACCGCAACTTTAGGCCAACGTGCCTCTCATCTTATCTTACCCATGATTGCATTAGGATTATTAGGAACCGGGAATATTGCATTACATACTCGCGCTAAAGTTGCCGAAGTCATGGGAAGTGAATTTATTCATTTTGCAAAAGCACAAGGTGATAAAGGATGGGCAATGATGTTATTTCATGTTTTACGTCATGCTATTACACCTGCACTTTGTTTACAGTTTGCTTCAATGGGTGAATTACTCGGTGGTTCGCTATTAGCAGAGAAAGTATTTGCTTATCCAGGGTTAGGGCAAGCAACGGTTGATGCTGGGTTACGTGGTGATATTCCGTTACTCATGGGGATTGTTGTGTTTTGTACTATTTTAATTTTTATTGGTAATAGTATTTCTAATTTACTATTACGACGTATTAATAAAGGAATTTTGCGAGACTCATGATTTACGATCCCAATAAACCTTTAATACGACTTTTATGTGTCGCCTTAGCATTAATTGTGCTAGGGGTGTATGGCTTTTCTGTTTCTGATACTGATATTACGATGGATTTTTTAGCTCGTCATCAAGCTCCTTCATTACAATATTGGTTTGGTACTGATAATCTGGGGCGCTCACTGTGGTTACGCTGTTTTCAAGGTATGCTAAGTAGTCTCAATATAGGTGTAACGAGTGCGGTTGTCAGTGGCATTATTGCACTCGTTTTTGCGGGTATTTCTTCTATTAATTCTTACTGTGATTATCTGGTAAGAGGCGTTGTTGATGCGTTATTAGCTTTGCCTCATTTACTACTACTTATTTTAATTTGTTTCACATTGGGTGGTGGTCAGCAGGGTGTAATTTGGGCTGTAGCATTAACACATTGGCCTAAATTAACCTTAATTTTACGTGGTGAAATACAGCGTATTCGTGAAGCGGATTACGTTATCTTATCTAAACGTATTGGAAATTCCTCATTTGATTGTGTGAGAAAACATTATTTACCTATGTTATTACCACAATGGATTATCGGCACATTACTGATGTTTCCACATGCAGTCTTACATAGCGCTGCGCTTAGTTTTCTTGGATTTGGGCAAGCCGCTCATGAACCATCATTAGGTTTATTATTATCAGATGCATTGCGTTATCTCAGTACTGGCGCTTGGTGGATGGTCGTTTTTCCTGGATTAATTTTAATGTGTCTTGTGCTTATCTTTGATCAATTGGCTAAAGCGCTACAACAACTTTGGCTAAGAGGGGCTGGATGTTAAGTTTTGAAAATCTTTCCATTGATATTGCACAATTTCGTTGGTTAGGTAAACGCCATTGGCAACCATTGCTAAAATCGATATCGTTGGATCTCCAACCTGGGAAAATGCTTGCGTTAGTCGGTGGGAGTGGTGAAGGTAAAAGCTTACTATTACAAAGTGCATTAGGGCTTTTACCCGCCAATATGCGTGTTCGTGGAGCAATTAAGCTTGATGGACAGACATTAAGTAAACGAGAACTGAAAGCTTACCGAGGTAATACTTTTTGTTATATTCCTCAAGGAGTGACTGCGCTTAATCCATTGATTTGTGTAGGAGAGCAGTTATCTCGTTCAGCCCGTTTAAGTGGGGCTAAAGTGATGCCCGATGATATTGAGCAACATTTAAAACGTTATCATTTATCTGGTTCGCTCGTGAATACGTATCCTGCAAAACTATCTGGTGGAATGGCAAAGCGGGTGCTGGCCTGCAATGCGACATTGTCTAACGCACACTATATTTTAGCTGATGAAATTACTTCATGGCTTGATGATGAACATGCGTGTTTATTATTAGAGCAATTAAGAACGCTATGCAATCAAGGTAAATCAGTACTTTGGGTGACGCATGATTTAGCGTTAGCAGCACGTTTTGCGGATACAATCGCGGTATTAAATCAAGGCGAAATAAATGAAATTATCCCCGCGATGGGGCTTCACAATGACGAAGGTAGTAAGTGGTTAAAAACACTCTGGAATGCCTTGCCTGAACAACAATTTATCCGCTAAATAAATTAGCGCAAGGTCTATTATTATCCTCTTAAATGTCCTTTTTTATCCACATAATTTGTTATTGTTGGAGTTATCTTTATGCCACTTTTAGCGTTACGACAATTATCGGTTCAGCAGGCGGGTAAAATATTATGGCAAGATCTTACTTTTTCACTTGATGCCGGAGAACGACTAGGTATTTCAGCGCCAAGTGGTACAGGAAAAACGACATTAGGTCGAGTTCTAGCGCAGTGGCAAGCACCGGCTCAAGGTTCAATTCTGGTTAATGACAAACCATTACCTAAAAAAGGGTATTGTCCTATTCAGTTAGTCCCTCAACATCCTGATAAATGCTTTAATCCATTTCGAACAACAGGAGACAGTGTCCGTGATGCTTGGCAACCTGATATTACTTGGCTTGAAAAATTAAGAATAAAATCAGAATGGTTAACACGTAGACCTAATGAACTATCAGGTGGAGAATTGGCGCGTATTGCGTTATTACGCGCGTTAGATCCTCGTACTCAAATACTGATTGCGGACGAAGTGACCGCTCAATTAGATGCACAAATTCAAGCTGATATTTGGCAAGTATTGATAGATGAAAGCCAAAAACGGCCTTTAAGCTTGATTATCTTTAGCCACAATAAAGCACTACTTGAAAAAGTTTCGACTAAAGTTTGGTGGGTCGAACAAGAAAAAGATTTCTCTACTGTATCTTATTAATCCTTTTTACGTGATAAATGGTTCTCTTCCTACTTTTCATTGAGTAGGAAGAGAAGATATCAATCATTAGAAACGATATGTGTAATCCACACCAAATTGCATGTCATGATTACGATAGGTTGTCATTTCCCAGTTTGCTGATGTTTTGATAGAAGAATGTTTATCAAACTGATAAGTCATACCGACATTGGCAAAGGGACGCTGTTTAACGTGCTTTTTCTTATCAGCATAATCAAGATTTTGTTGACCTAAATAATCAATGTGACTACGAAAATCGCGTTGATGCTGTGCTAATTGCCAATACATGCCTGCTTTTGTATTTAAAGTGATTGATTGTGTTAATAGATAATCTAATCCTAAACCGAGTTTAGCAAGAAACGCGTGTTCATTTAACTTTTCATAATGAGCAATAAAATCAACATCTTTTGTTTCACTATAGGCAGAGCGTGATATCTCTTTAAATGTAAGACCGATAAACGGCGTTAGCGTTAATTGAGGTGTTGCTAAGTAAGGGTAATAACCTTGTAACTCGATATGATAACCCGATAGACGAGCATTACCTTTTCCGGCTTCGGTATCCTCTAGTTGAGGTCGTTCTATTGATACTTTGCGGTTTAAATATGCCCCTTTTAGTGATAAATGTAATGCATTATTCGTTAACTCGGTATTCAAGGAAGGGATTAAATCTAGACTAAAACCTAGTAAAGGTAACGCATAACCTTGATATTTATAGCCTTTAGGTAATGAAGAATAGATATCGGTATCAATAGCAAGACCCACTACTAAAGGTATCTTGTTAATATCAATACGATAAGCTCCACTTAATCCAGTTTGGGTTGCATTGGCTTTATGTTGTTGTTGATAGTGCGTAAAACCGCTAATACACGCTTTTTCAGTGCCGACAGAACAAGTTGCAGACGCTAAATAACGTAACTGTCCTTGTTGCATATCCATTATTTTATAGCCATTTTCAGCCATTAATTGCATTGACTTATAGGTGTTTTCGATATCGATTGGTTTACTTACGATAATAGAGGGGATTGGTGCTCTTTCTTCTTTGGCTTTTGTATTAGCGTCTAGTGTAGCTTTTTCATCTGCAATACGTTTAGTTTCAGCTTCTTCTTGGCGTTGTTTTGCTTCATCTGTAATACGTTTAGCTTCAGCTTCTTCTTTGCGCTGTTTTGCTTCCTCTGCAATACGTTTAGCTTCAGCTTCTTCTTGGCGTTGCTTTGCTTCGTCTGCAATACGTTTAGTTTCAGCTTCTTCTTGGCGTTGTTTTGCTTCCTCTGCAATACGTTTAGCCTCGGCTTCTGCTTGGCGTTGTTTTGCTTCATCTGCGATACGTTTAGCCTCGGCTTCTGCTTGGCGTTGTTTTGCTTCGTCTGCAATACGTTTAGCCTCGGCTTCTGCTTGGCGTTGTTTTGCTTCCTCTGCAATACGTTTAGCTTCAGCTTCTTCTTGGCGTTGTTTTGCTTCATCTGCAATACGTTTAGCCTCGGCTTCTGCTTGGCGTTGTTTTGCTTCCTCTGCAATACGTTTAGCTTCAGCTTCTACTTGGCGTTGTTTTGCTTCATCTGCAATACGTTTAGCTTCGGCTTCTGCTTGGCGCTGTTTTTCTTCGTCAGTAAGATAAGCTTTATCTGGGAGATCTTCCTTATTACTTGATTTTATTCTCCATGAAACGAGTTTCCATTCATTACTTCTTTTACTTGCGGCTACACCATAAACGATACTACCGTCACCTGAAATAGATAAAGCTTCAGATTCATCGCCATTTATCAAATTACCAAGTTCATGTGTTTTATTAAACGTTCTTTCATAAATAAAGGCACTTCTTAGATAATGAGCATTAGAGTATTTTTCGCCATCTCTATCTCTTACCTTATTATATTCTGACCAGCCGACAATGAGGTTACCATTATCTGAAATATCGGTAGCCTCAGAATTAAATTTTAGTGAGGAATAACTACTTCTACTAATTAATGTAGGTATATCAGTAATACTATATTCTGATGGTTTGTAGAAAAAAGCTTGACGGTTAAGAACAGATTTATCTTTATCAAAAAATTCATACCATCCTACAAAAATATTATTATCAGAAACAGCATTTATTTTTGATTCTCCTCGTTCCCGATTTGAAATATGCATAACATTCAATGTCTCTTTTTCAACATTGTAAACAAAGCCAATGCGTTGATACTTTGGGAAACCATTTCCTTTGAGGACCGTTCCATATAGATACTTTCCATCTAGAGTTACATTGTTAATTTGTGGTCTTTTATCTATATGTTTATCAATGAAATTTAATTTTTTAAATGCTTCAAATCTTTCTTTTTCACTATTTTTATTTGAATGTTTTTCCATAAACTCATCAAATGAAATAGATTTATTTTCTTTTTTATCATAGATACGATAGAGCATTTTATTATATGGAATATATTGATCGTATTTTTGATTTAGGGCTGGATAGGTTTCAGCATCATAGTCAGAGTAAAAACTGAATCGACCATCTTGTGTTGTGAAAAAATAATCATTTTCATCATAATAAATATTACTTCTATGATTAAATAAAAACGGTTTTCGTAAATATGTATCATAAAGAAATAGAGTTTCTTTATTGGTATCAATATTTATTCCTAGAGCAACAGCATACTGACCATTTTTAGATATTGAAAGGAAGTTAATGTCTTTGAAATTATTAATCTCTAGTGGAATAAAATTAATACCAGAATTATAACTAATAGTATGTTTTTTATCTTCAGAAATAATAACTACAGTAGCATGTTTTGATGTCAATAGAGAAGGTTTATTATTTTCATCTTTTTTTCCATGAAAATTATAATTATTTTTATCTGCATTAATGTATGGGTTATCATATTTTATATATGTATAATATATAGGAGCGATTTTTTTTATTTCATTAATCTGATTAGCATGACTTAATGAGGAATAAACAATTATTGAACTGATGATCGAAATTTTTAGATTTATTTTATCTATAGGCATGGTTTATATTTCATCTCTTATTTGCAGGTTATAGAAGGTTAATAATGAAATATAGTACTGTCAATATAATGGTATGTAATTTAAAAAAATAAAATAAAATGATTAACTCATTTATTATAATAAAATATAAATTATATTTATTTTGTTTGCTGTGAATATATCTCAGGCTTATTTATGGAGTAAATTTTGTTTTTATTTAATTTCTCTTCTAATATATCAATATCTATCATGCTGGCAGCTAGCCAATTTACAGCTTCACCATAAACACCATGTTGATGAAATGCATTAATTCTTATTGGTATAGATTCACCCAATGAATTAATAAACTCAGAAAGTTTTTCTATATTATTTAAATAATCTGTTTTTTCTGGAATAAGTAAAAGACGTAATTCTGAAAGCAAATTATTATTAGCTAACCATTTAATTGATTCTTTAATACGTTTATTACTACGACCTGTTAAATAAATATGTGTTTCTTCACTCCAGCTTTTTAAATCAATCATTGCACCCTCTATATAAGGGGCGATTTTTTGCCACCCTTGAATAGGCAACGTACCATTACTATCAATAAGACAAGTAAGATGTTTAAGCTCCGGTGTTGCTTTTATTGCTTTAAAATAATCGATAAGAAAGGGGAGTTGTAATGTTGATTCACCACCGCTAACGGTAATACCATTAATAAAAGGGGCATATTTTAGGGTAATCGTTATTAGTTCATCAACAGTATAGGTTAATGTCATCGGGCTAGATTGACGAGGACAATGCTGAATACAGGTATCACATTGTTCGCAATTAGCACTATTCCAGCTAATGACACCATTTTGTAATGATAGCGCTTGTTGAGGACAAGTAGGAATGCAGCCACCGCAATTATCACAAATCCCTATCGTGTAAGGATTATGACAATTTTTACAGCGTAGATTACACCCTTGCAGAAAGATGGCTAGGCGATTGCCTGGGCCATCAACACAAGAGAAAGGGAGTATCTTATTTATCGAAGCGCATCTGTTGTTCATGGCTTATTACTCGCGGTTTACGCTCAGCAATATGACAGTTTGTTGTCGCTTCATCACCTAACCACGTGGTATTGAGGCGAGAACCTTCTTCTTTGTATTTTTTCAAATCCGATAAACGCACCATATATCCTGTAACACGCACTAAATCATTGCCACCCACATTCGCGGAAAATTCTCTTAGTCCAGAAGAAAATGCACCAAGGCAGAGTTGCATTAAAGCGTCAGGGTTTTGTTTTACGGTTTCATCCACGGTTAAAATATCGCTTATACCTGATGTGTAAAAAGCGTGATGAGGAGCAACAGTGATTAAATGCGTGACAGGATCAGGCTCTTTGCCATAAGGAATTCGTGTTGCTGGTGTGGTGCCAATATCAGAACTAATACCTGATTGTGCATGTAACATGGCTCGATGCTTCCAACCATATTTTACCGGTGTATCAGCGACAAATTGTGCTAATTTTTCGCTGATCATATAGCTAAGTTTGTTGGCAGATTCATTATCACCAAAAGTAGCCTGCTTGCCTTCTTTTTCTAATAATAATGTCACTGCTTCTGCCATGGCATAAATACCAAACATAGGCGCAAAACGATCTGGTGAGATTAATCCTTCTTCGGCTAAAAAGCTTTGTTGGAAAAAATGAGATTTTTCATAGAGAAATTCACAACGGGCATTGATTATCTCTATTTGTTTTTCCATATAATAGGGTAATACGTTTTCAAGAAAATCTTGGCTATTTTGGCTACGTTTAGCCACTTCTTTTAGGTTAATACGCACTAAAGTACTACCACCACCACTTTGTGGTAATGAGTTATAACAACTGACAATGCCATATTCATCTTTACCAAAGACGCTATCTTGTAATACACCATTAGCAATATGGGGTTTGCTACTATGACAAATATTGTTTATCGCTTGCTTCAATAGGGATGTCGGCGTTGTACCCTCGTTATAAATAAAGGTGAGATTAGGGGCAACTTGTTGCAGTTCAACATCAATTTTTAGAATTAACCGTGTGATAACACTATCTTCAGGGCCGATATTGGCATGCATAAACGCATCAGGTAATGTTCTATCTAAATAGCGCCAGAATCGTTTTAATTTAGGATAAAGCTGTTCTTCTGTTAGTTTGCCGACATAAGGTAGTAAAATCTTATCAAGACGACCTAAATAAACAGGCATTGACGTAACTGAAGGAACATGGTGATAAAGAATCGTTAGCATATTAAGAGCATCATCAAAATCTTCAGCAGGTTCTAATTCAAGATATTGAGAGCCTTGTGCTAAGAATCGAGCATAATCAGGAAGCACATAACGTGGTTTATAAGGCGCATGACCTTCATACATATCACAAATTACACGCTCTTCTAATGCTTGATTCGCTTCTTGAGATAGCGCGGGATAAGGCAACATATTTTCTGCTTCTAATGCAAGAAAATGACGTTTTTGTTCAGGGGAGAGCGTTGAGTTTTCTACGATTTGTTGACAGCGTTGAATAACAGATTGTTCAGCCATAACCACCTCAAGCATAAAGAGCAATTAAATAGACATAATTACGCTTAGGTTAATGAAATAGCTAATATTTACTGTGATATTAAGCAAAGCCCATATAAATATAATGGATTTATAGCACAAAAACGCATTTTATTAAGGAAAATATTAAAAAATGAGTGAAGTAGGATAATTCTTCACTCATTTTTATTCTTTAATTTCGAGCGATTAGCAATATATGGTTATTCGTTTTTATCTTTTTTTATCTCATCATCTTTGTTTTGCTCTTCATCTTCTGTTTCTGTGCGTGTTGGCAAATTTGCGGTTAATAAATAAGGCGATTGCTGCCAATGAACAGGTGTGAGTTGTAATAGATTATGAGAAAGTAAAAAGCCAATGGCTAAAGCGACTAACAGCATGACGCGCAGTAAGTTTGTGGTGTTATCAACTTGGCTTGATTCTGTAATTAACTGATGGGTATCAAGCGTCAATCTTAGAAAGCCTTTAGGTTTATCATCACCAGGAATCGGCACAACAAGTTGGTGATTAAAGGAACCACCACTTTTTTGACCCTCTAGCGCTAATCGTTCTTTAACAGTAACATTTTCTCCACTATGCGCAATTTGTGTGCCATCTTCTAGATAAAGGCTCGCATCAAGCACCCGACTATCATGAGTCAGGTGATTTAAATTAGCTATAACAAGAGGATTTACGTTATCTTTGCTACTGCCATCCATATAATTGGAAAGCGAAAACGCCACTTGTTCTGCCAATGTTTTGGCAAGTTCTTCAAACTGAGTGATACGTGCATGTTGATTTGCTCGACTAAAATAAGAAGCACCTTGCATTAGAAAGGCCAATAAAGCGATACAAATCAGTATAATTGCTGTTTTTTGTAGTTTGAATTTTAGTTTGTCTTTAAGCATGTTCATCCTTTTGCGTAAGCAAGTATGTGCATGTTGCCAGATGAATTACAGATAAAATAGGCTGAATAATAATTATTTTGTTCAGACAGGGAAAACAGGAGAATAAGTATGTCAAATAGTCTGACCTATTGCTATCTACCGGATGAAATCCGTAAATGGCCAGGTCTGCCATTATCCCTTAGTGGCGAAGAGGTAATGCCATTAGATTATCGAGCAGGTGATAGTGGTTGGTTACTTTATGGTCGAGAGCTTGATAAAAAAAGAATTAGCGAATTCCAACATAAATTAGGTGCCGCCATTGTTGTGGTTTCTTCATGGCGTATTGATGATTATCAAGTGGTACGTATTGCAGGAAGCTTAACACGCCGTATTCGTCGTTTATCTGATGAATGTGGTTTAGATGTCGTGCCACTAGGTAATATACCTCGTTTGCGCTCTCCTGGGCTTTTAGTGATGGATATGGATTCCACAGCCATTCAAATTGAGTGTATTGATGAAATCGCAAGATTAGCGGGTGTTGGCGATAAAGTTGCAGAGATAACTGAGCGAGCGATGCAAGGTGATATGGATTTTAGCGAAAGCCTAAAGTTGCGTGTCGCAGAGCTAAAAGGGGCTGATGCTAGTATTTTACAAGAGGTAATGGATACATTACCGCTGATGCCGGGTTTAACGAGTTTAGTGAGAAAATTACAAGCAATGGATTGGCAAATCGCCATTGCATCTGGTGGATTTACCTTCTTTGCTGACAATCTAAAACAAAAGTTACGTTTGGTTGCCGCTATCGCCAATAAATTAGAAATTAAAGATGGCAAACTAACAGGAAAAGTACAAGGCACTATTGTTGATGCAAAACATAAAGCACATACCTTAGTACATTTAGCCAAAGATTTAGATATTCCAATAGAACAAACCATTGCAATTGGTGATGGTGCTAATGATTTAAAAATGCTGAGAAAAGCAGGATTAGGTATTGCTTATCATGCAAAACCGAAAGTTTATGCTCAGTCTAAAGTGGCAATTCGTCATGCTGATTTAATGGGTGTGATGTGTATTTTAAGTGGTGGATTGAAACATGAAGAACGTTAAGATTTTCATGTGTGATTCATAATGAGGAGATAAGCGTGGCAAAAGCAGCTAAAAGAGCCTTTGTATGTAATGAATGTGGTGCAGACTATCCTCGCTGGCAAGGCCAATGTTCTGCGTGTCATGCGTGGAATACGATAACAGAAGTCCGCCTTGCCTCTACCTCATCTTCTCGTAATGAGCGTTTTAGTGGATTTGCGGGTGATGCTAAAGGTGTTAGTCGTGTTCAAAAACTGTCTGACATTAGCCTAGAAGCATTACCACGATTTTCAACAGGATTTAAAGAGTTTGATCGCGTATTGGGTGGTGGTGTTGTACCGGGAAGTGCCATATTAATAGGCGGAAATCCTGGTGCAGGTAAAAGTACGTTATTACTGCAAACGATGTGTCGATTAGCGACAGAAATGAAAACCTTGTATGTCACGGGTGAAGAATCATTACAACAAGTCGCAATGCGTGCACACCGTTTAGGATTACCGACAACAGATTTAAATATGTTGTCAGAAACCAGTATCGAACAAATCTGTTTAATTGCATCACAAGAAAACCCTAAATTAATGGTGATTGACTCTATTCAAGTGATGCATATGGCAGATATTCAATCGTCGCCAGGTAGTGTAGCGCAAGTGCGTGAAACCGCAGCATATTTAACGCGTTTTGCGAAAACCAATGATATCGCCATTATTATGGTAGGTCATGTTACTAAAGATGGCACTCTAGCAGGACCTAAGGTTTTAGAGCACTGCATTGACTGCTCTGTCATGCTTGATGGTGAAACAGACTCCCGTTTTCGTACTTTACGTAGCCATAAAAACCGTTTTGGAGCAGTAAATGAGCTTGGTGTATTTGCGATGACAGAACAAGGATTGCGAGAAGTGAGTAACCCTTCCGCTATTTTCTTAAGTCGAGGTGATGAAGTAACCTCAGGTAGTTCTGTTATGGTAGTATGGGAAGGTACAAGACCATTACTTGTTGAAATTCAAGCATTAGTCGATCATTCTATGCTCTCAAATCCACGTCGTGTTGCTGTTGGATTAGAGCAAAATAGGCTGGCGATATTATTAGCGGTATTGCATCGCCATGGTGGACTGCAAATGTCTGACCAGGATGTGTTTGTTAATGTTGTTGGTGGCGTTAAAGTGACTGAAACCAGTGCAGATTTAGCACTGTTATTATCATTAGTTTCTAGTTTTCGTAATCGTCCTTTACCTCGTGATTTAGTCATTTTTGGTGAGGTTGGCTTAGCCGGTGAAATAAGACCAGTACCTAGTGGGCAAGAACGTATTTCTGAGGCTGCTAAGCATGGATTTAAACGCGCTATCGTTCCTAGTGCAAATATGCCAAAGAAAAATCCACCTGATATGAAAGTGTATGGTGTGAAGAAGTTATCTGATGCGTTATCTGTTCTTGATGATTTAGATGAGAGCTAAAGGAGCAAACAATGGGATCTTTTGATTATATCAAGCAAGCTATCAAAAAAAATGGCTATACCTTACAGCAAGTTGCTGACGAAAGTAATATGACAAAGGGGTATCTTAGCCAACTTATTAATAATAAAATCAAGAGTCCCAGTGCTCAAAAAATGTCTGCATTACATCATTTTTTAGGCTTAGAATATCCCGTCAAAAAAAGAACGATTGGGGTTATTTTTGGTAAGTTTTATCCTCTTCACACTGGGCATATTTATTTAATTCAAAGAGCGTGTAGCCAAGTCGACGAATTACACGTGATCCTGTGTCATGATGATCCTCGTGATAAAGAGTTATTTATCAATAGTGCCATGTCACAACAGCCAACTGTCAGCGATAGATTGCGTTGGTTACTTCAAACCTTTAAATATCAAAAAAATATTCATATTCATGAATTTGATGAAAACGGTATTGAACCTCA
Organism: Proteus myxofaciens ATCC 19692; assembly: GCF_001654855.1. Lineage (GTDB taxonomy): Bacteria > Pseudomonadota > Gammaproteobacteria > Enterobacterales > Enterobacteriaceae > Proteus > Proteus myxofaciens. Next base: position 921 of record NZ_LXEN01000053.1, on the reverse strand, counting down.
ACCTGATGGATGGGAAATTTGGAGTGAAGGCATTAAATCCTTTTTGAATGAAAAACAAATAGTCCCTGATTTTATTTATACCAGTGAAAGTGATGATGCTGAACAATATAAAATATTTTTAGAAACGGAAACGGTATTAATTGATCCTGAACGCTCATTTATGAATATTAGCGGTCGGCAAATTCGCCAAGCGCCTTTTAAATATTGGGAATATATTCCAACAGAAGTAAAGCCTTTTTTTGTGCGTACTGTTGCTATTCTAGGTGGGGAATCTAGTGGTAAATCAACGCTAGTGAATAAATTAGCCAATATTTTTAATACTACCAGCGCATGGGAATATGGGCGTGATTATGTTTTCTCTCACCTAGGTGGTGATGAAATGGCGTTACAATATTCTGATTACGATAAGATTGCATTAGGTCACGCTCAATATATTGATTTCTCAGTTAAATATGCCAATAAAGTTGCTTTTATTGATACTGATTTTGTGACTACTCAGGCTTTTTGTTTACGATATGAAGGTAAAGAACATCCCTTTGTTCAAGCACTTATCGATGAATATCGTTTTGATTTAGTCATTTTATTAGAAAATAACACCCCATGGGTGGCAGATGGCTTGCGTAGTTTAGGCACAGATAAAGAGCGCCGCCGTTTTCAAACATTATTAATGGAAATGTTGGATAAAAATCATATTGAATATATTAAAGTTGATTCACCTGATTATGACGAACGTTTTCTTTGTTGTGTTGAATTAGTCAGGGAATTACTAATGATGCAATCACCACATATTGAGTAATTGAATCAGAATAATATCGAATATCTTTTAATGATAAAAAGCATGCATCATAAATGTATGCTCTTTTTATTTTATATAAAAAGTTAAATTATTTTATTTATGTCAGTGTTAAAAGCTCATATCTT
>NZ_LXEN01000052.1 GCF_001654855.1 Proteus myxofaciens ATCC 19692 | reverse complement strand
AAAGAAGGTGAACAAGGTTACTGAAAATTTATTTTTATCTCTTTATTATAGATATTAGGTATAGAACGGCAGAGGTGTATTACTCTGATTTCTTGGTGTGAGATCTCACACTGTCTTTCTATATAAGAATAAGAGCAGATAAAGCGACAGCGTATTTTCGTAAAAAGGACAAGATAATGGCGCAACCTTCCCGTATTTCTCTTCATATTAAAAAAACCGTACTTTCTTTGGCTTTCGTGACGTTAGGATTAAGTGCATCATCTAATGTATTCGCTTATCAAAAAGTGAATCAACCCGCTGAAAATTATGAACAATATACATCACAGCGACAAACCGTTGATACGTTGATCCAGGATGCATTAGATGCATTTAAATCGCCAGCTCGTGTATCTGATGCAGGTTTTACGGGAAAATTGCCATCAAATATGGAAGTTGTGGCACAAAAACTACAACAAGCTTATAAATTAGAACCTTATCGTTTAGATTTATTATTTAGTACAGCTAGTGCGTATATTTATAATAATGATGTTGAGCGTGCTATCACTATTTATAAGCAAATTTTAGAAGCCGCACCTGATGATATTGATGCGCTAATTTATATTACGTCATGGTCACGCTTTGAAGGCAAAGAAAAAGAAAGTGAAGCGTATTTCAATAAATTAAAATCATTAAATCCAGCAAAAGCGGATGAGTTAAAACGCTTTTTCGCTGAAATTGATCGCGTTAGTACCATGCCATTAAGTGATAAATTAACTGCGACTGATTTAGCGAAACTAAATAAAACAAAAGATAACAACGCGATTGTTACATTAGGTTATGCGTTAAATCCTGATGGTACGATGAATAAGATTTTAATAGATAGATTAAATAAAACCTTAGAAGTCGCTAAACAGTTACCTGAAGCCATGATTATTGTGACAGGTGGTGTGCCTAAAGCACATCAAACTGAAGGTAAACTGATGGCGGATTGGTTAATCAAAAATGGTATTCCAGCAGAGCGTATCTACCAAGATAACTATGCGCGTACAACCGTTGAAAATGCGTTATTTAGTCGTTATGCGTTAACCAAACACCGTATTAAAACGGCCGTTATTATTAGCTCAGGTAGTCATGTGCGTCGTGCTGATGCGATTTTCACATTAGCAAGTTGGCAAAGTGGACCAAGAAGTGATATCACCTATTTAACCGTCGTTGCAGCTGATAAACCCTTGGCAGAATTACAAAAAACCTCTAAATCGGATTTAAAAGGAATTTATCGAGATGGTTTAAAAGCCTTAGGATTATGGAGTTTTCGTAGTTATCCATTAGAAGAGCGTTGATAGAAATTAGATGTTTTCATAATGGAAAAGGCCCGAATAATATATTTGGGCTTTTTTAAACTAATAGGTTATAGCTTCTTCGCTTTTTAATCTAGCTGAGCTAGATTTAGGATTTATCTTCTTTCGACATATCGTTAATGATTTAAAGAGTGTTGATGACAATTTAAAATTGGAGTAACATTTTTATGAAGTAGTATCAGTATGTAATTGCTTATTTAATAGATAAACACAATGTTTATTCTTTAAACATAAATATATTAATTTCTGAAATAATAGAATATCTATACTATATTTTTGTAAATATTGTATAATTCTTATTGTTTATTTAACTTTAAAAACATATGAAAGTGGGATTTGTTTTGGAAAAAAGATCGTTTTTAAAATTTCTAATAGATATTCTATTTAATTTAACACCAAAGGATGGACAATGGAAAGAAAAAAAATATCGCAATAGATTTATTTTAAGATTAGCAACAAATCCTATATCAACAATAAGATACTTTCATAAATTAGTCTCGCTAGATGATTTCAATAAAATAATAAAAATTCAACCTAATCTGCCGGCTAAAATACAAAGACCTTATCTACATAAGTTTGGTAATTATGAAACTAGGGGAAATGATATAATAAATCATTATCAAATTGTTCACGAATTATCAACAAAGTGCAAGGATATCTTCTACTCTAAAGAACCTGTATGTATATCAAAATACAACGGGAAAAATAATGAAGAGTTTTCAATCTACTGCTCGCCTTCTCATTTTGATAGAGAAGGTGAATTAATGTTAACATTATATATGGCTAACATAGTTATATCTCAATTAACTTTTTCTTTTATAAAAAAAGATAATATTAATATTATCTTTATCGGAGCATTGCAAGGTGCACAGAAAAATATAGAACATAATGTTATTCAGCAAGCAACAAAGGCCAGTTATGGCTTGTTTCCTAAGAGGATAATAATAGAGGCTCTTTATTCAATATCAACATCTTGTTTTGTTTATGATATTTTAGCGGTAACTGAAACTAGTCATGTTTTTAATCATTTTTTATATAAAAATAAAAAAAGGAAAAAATTTTTAGCAGTGTATAGTGAATTTTGGAATTCAATTGGCGGTGTTCCTTTTTATAATTTTTATAAATTACCAGAAAAAATAAAGCGTAAAAACTTAGATGATATTGTTAGTAAAAAAAGGTCAGAATACAGAAAACGATATGCATTAATAGATCAAATTAACGACGAGATAACTTCATTGCTAATGAGTAAGTAATTTTATCTTACGTAATATCCGATAATTATTGGTTAGCAACTATGGTCGTTATATTTTAACCATAAATTATCATAGAAGTGTAATGCAAATGCATTGTATTGGTATGTGCTTTCAGATAAGGAATTTAAAATGAGAGTGGATAGGTTTAAAGAAAGACTATCAGGTCATCTTCTCATAAAGATTTATTACATTTAGCTACCACATTAAAAGATTCTAATAACTCCCTATTGAATTGATAACAATTATCATTACTATTATTCATAATGAGAAAAATAACGTGAGAGCTCCTCTGATTTTCTGTGCCTTAATGGCTTCTTTTCCTGCTTTTTCGAACTGTTTAACTTTAACGGAAGGTAAAGTGATAACAGGGCAGTTTAATAATAATGATAGTGAATGCTTTAGCGTAAATTTAACGCAAGAATACTATGTCGATCTTAATATCGAGGGGATACAAAATTTACGTTTAGAAAAACAGGATGGCACGCATATTCGTCGCCTATTAAAAGACGTGCCAGCTGATAGTCAGCAGAAAATCCGCTTCTTAGTACCTGAAACCGCAATCTATCAGTTAATTGCCCAAGGTAAAAAAGGTCAATCATGGCAATTAGAAGTAGCGCAAAAGCCTTATAAACCCTTGGTTGTTGATGTTGATGTGCCTATTATCAGCCCGCGTTTACAAGCGTTATCACAATCATTAACGGATAAAAATGTATATACTTTTTGGCTGGATATTCAAAAAAATGGTGGACCTTTAGTTGAACCTTATGATGAAACACAAAAACTAGTCACCTTTTTATGGCAAGGTGCGAAATCAAATGTTTATTTATTAGGTTCGCCTGATGGTAATCACGATCCCTTAGCGCGATTAGGTGATAGTGATATTTGGTATCGGAGCTATATCGTGCCTAATGATACCTTAATGCAATATAAATTAGCGCCTGATGTACCAAAAATTGAAAATGCAAAAGGATTTGAGCAACGTCGCGCTATTTTAACGACGGCGCAAGCTGATCCTCTAAACCCATTAGTTTCACCTAAAAAATCTGAAGATAGTTATAATCATTTCTCTTTATTATCACTAAGTAATCAACGTGAATGTCAATTACCAGATATTCTTAATAGAAAAATGGCAGGAAAAACAGAAGTCTTTCAATTTCACAGTGATATTTTGAATAACGAACGTGAAATTGCACTTTATCAGCCCGCTAAAAAGATGGAAGTACCTCGTATTTTAGTGATATTTGATGGGCAAACCTATCGTCGTGAATATGGCATTGATCGCTTTTTCGATAAAATGATCGAAGAAGGGCGTTTAGCACCAATGGCGATTTTATTTGTTGATAGTATTGATAGTGATCGTCGTAGTGTGGAGTTACCACCTAATCCTAATTTTTATCGTTTTTTAGCTGATGAGTTATTTGTATGGCTTGAAAAAGAAAAAGATCTTCATGTTTTAGCTGAAGAAACGATTGTTTCAGGATCAAGTTATGGTGGCTTAGCCTCTTCTTGGGTTGCGTTTAATCGACCCGATCGCTTTGGTAAAGTGCTAAGTATGTCAGGATCATATTGGTGGGCGCCTGAAAATGAAGAACCTGAGTGGCTTATTCGTCAATTCGCTAATGCAGAGAAAAAGCCGTTAACATTCTTTTTAGAAGCGGGATTATTTGAGACACAAGGTGATCTAGGTGGAATTTTAAATAATAACCGTCATCTTAAAAAGACACTAGAGCAAAAAGGCTATCCTGTGCAATCAATAGAAATGGCCAGTGGTCATGACTATATTTCTTGGTGTGAAACGCTCTATATTGGCGCTAAAGCATTAACAGAAAAAAATTAATTTTTATTGCTGTATTTAAGGTGCTTATATGTATTTGGGAATGTATAAGCATCTTTCATGTCACTAAGCTGTCATTAAGTTGTCATCAAAATGGCTTCTAGTCGTCATCTCACTGTCATTTACCTCCCTTAAGCTCATCCTGACTTAAAACATAAATCCTGTGTTACTTTTTGAGTGTAAGGAAAAAGCTATGTCTCTTCGTTATCAATGTTCTGTTTTATCAGTTGTTGTCACAGCATTACTCACTGGTGCTTCATTTTCTTCTTTTGCAGCACCAACAGCAGAAAGTGCAATTTTGGCAGAAGATCGCGCAGCAAAAGGCAATATCACAGAATTTGGTGGTGCTCGTCGTATGACGCAGGATCAAACTGAGGCTTTAAAAGCGGCTTTGCATAACAATACCGCTAAGAATGTTATTTTGTTTATTGGTGATGGAATGGGGGATTCAGAAATTACGGTAGCGCGTAATTATGCTGAAGGCGCTGGTGGCTTTTTTAAAGGTATTGATGCGCTACCTATCACAGGGCAATATACGCATTATTCATTAGATAAAAAAACGCAAAAACCAAATTATGTCACTGATTCAGCAGCATCAGCGACAGCGTGGTCTACGGGTGTAAAAACCTATAATGGCGCATTAGGGATTGATGTCTTTGGTAAGGATCACCAAACTATTTTAGAATTAGCTAAAGCCAATGGTAAAGCCACAGGTAACGTGACAACCTCTGAAATTCAAGATGCAACGCCAGCAGCGTTGATTTCGCATGTTACAGGACGTAAATGCTATGGCCCTACTGAAACACTAGAAAAATGTCCAACAAATGCGTTAGAAAATGGCGGAAAAGGCTCTATATCAGAACAATTATTAGTCGCGAGAGCGGATGTGACTTTAGGTGGTGGTGCGAAAAGCTTTGCTCAAACAGCAACCAGTGGTGACTACAAAGGACAAACCTTAGAACAACAAGCAATAGCGCGAGGCTATCAAGTCGTTAAGGATGCTAAATCGCTAGAAGCTATTACACAAGCGAATCAAGATAAACCTGTGTTAGGTCTATTTCATGATGGCAATATGAGTGTGGCATGGGAAGGGCCGAAAGCAACCTATCATGGCAATATCAATAATCCACCTTTAGAATGTAAACCAAATTCAAAACTCGATCCTAATGCACCGACTTTGGCTCAAATGACGCAAAAAGCGATCGATCTCTTAAAAACTAATGAAAAAGGGTTTTTCCTACAAGTTGAAAGTGCATCGATTGATAAGCAAGATCATAATGCCAATCCTTGTGGCCAAATTGGTGAAACTGTCGCATTAGATGAAGCTGTACAAATTGGTTTAGATTTTGCTAAACAAAATGGTGATACGTTGATTATCGTGACTGCTGATCATGCTCATTCTAGTCAAATTATTGAAGAAGGTGTCAAATCGCCAGGATTAACGCAAGCGCTTATCACCAAAGATGGTTCTGTGATGGTGGTGAATTATGGAAATTCAGAAAGTGATTCACAAGAGCATACTGGCTCACAATTACGTATTGCGGCTTATGGTCCTCATGCTGCAAATGTAACAGGATTAACAGACCAAACCGATTTGTTCTTCACTATGCGTGATGCAATGGGATTAAAGTAATCATTAATAATGGCTGATGAATCGTTAAATTATTAATACTATGTGTTGTATTTTTGTACGACGTTGAGATTGCCCCTCACGTCGTTTTTTTGTTGGTTGAAAATAAAATGATAATAAATCAACAAGTTATTTAAAGCCTGATTTTTAAAATAATATTTTTTCTGTTATAATCAACAGAATCCTTACAAATACTCATGTTACATTCTCAATTTCTCCATTGATTATTGTACTCGAATTACAATATCTTTTTGCTAATAACACACCCTGTTATTAGGCATACCAGCAACATTTTATTTCAGATATATTATTTACTCATGATCTTTCTCTTTTTATGAGATTGAAGGAGAACAGAGTCAAACAAACAACGATAAAAAAAGGTTCAAATTTCTATGCTGACACTGCTTCATTTGCTCTCATCCGTCGCTCTCCTTGTATGGGGTACTCATATTGTCCGAACTGGGATCATGCGTGTTTTTGGTTCTGATTTGCGGCGAATTTTAGGTAAAAGTATCAATAAAAAGTCCAATGCCTTTTTAGCCGGTGTTGGTGTCACGGCATTAGTTCAAAGCAGTAATGCAACGGCACTTTTAGTCATTTCGTTTGTGACTCAGGGATTAATTTCAATCACGCCTGCATTGGTGATTATGTTGGGCGCCGATGTGGGTACTGCGCTAATGGCGAGAGTTTTAACGTTTGATCTCTCGTGGTTATCACCACTATTGATTTTAATTGGGGTTATCACGTTTCTTAGTCGAAAAAAAGAAAGAGTTGGGCAATTAGGGCGTGTTGGTATTGGTCTGGGATTAATTATCCTTGCTTTACAGCTTATTGTGTCATCAGCAGAGCCAATTACCCATGCAAGCGCAGTACAAGCCATATTTACTTCTTTAAGTGGTGATACAGTATTAGCGTTGCTTGTCGGTGCCTTATTTGCAATGGTCAGCTACTCAAGCCTTGCTGCTGTGTTATTAACAGCAACATTGGGTGCTACAGGATTAATGCCATTATATATCAGCTTATGTATTGTTATTGGCTCGAATATCGGAAGTGGATTATTAGCCTTGATGAGTAGTCGAGGTCAAAGTGTTATCTCACGCCAAGTTGTACTCGGTAGTTTATTCTTCAAACTTATTGGGGCGCTAATCGTTTTACCTTGGATAACGATTATTGCGACAAAAATTCAGGAATACCATTTTTCACCAGCTGAAGTCATTATTTACTTCCATGTGATTTACAATTTAGTGCGCTGTATTTTGATGTTGCCTTTTGTCGGTGCAATGTCCAAGTTATGTCAGCGATTGATTCCTGAAGTTCCAACTGCAGAAAATGAAACTGCACCACGTTATTTAGATCAATCAGCTATTGATACTCCTTCACTTGCTATTGCTAACGCAGTAAGAGAATCATTACGATTAGGGGATGTTGTAGAGCAAATGTTGCAACGTTTTCAAGCATTAATGGAAGGTGATCGTCTTCAAAAAAGAGAGATAAGCCAGTTAGAAGAAGAAGTTGAATTGCTACATAGCAGTATTAAATTGTATATGGCGCAAATTCAACAACATGATCTTGGTACTGAAGATTCTCGTCGTTGGGCTGAAATTATTGATACCGCGATGAATTTACAGCAATCTTCCGCCATAATTGGCCGCATGTCATCAGAAGTGGTGAATAAAGGTTTAAATCATCACTTATTTTTATCGGAGGAAGGACGTCGTGAATTACAGACACTCCTTGAGCGTCTGCAAAGTAATCTGAATCTGGCGATGTCGGTTTTTGTTTCCGGCAATATGGAGCATGCTCGAAAATTACGTCGAGCTAAACATCGTTTCCGTTTACTCAACCAACGTTACTCGTTTGCACATGTAGAACGGCTTCATTTGCATAATATGCAAAGTATTGAAACCAGCTCATTGCATACTAGTTTGTTGGGTGATATGAAACGGTTGAATTCCTTGTTCTGCGCTGTGGCATACCACGCACTAGAACGAAGTGAATCCTCTTCAGAACAGGTTAATCTTCAATAATGAAAAAAAATATTCGTCAATTAACAAGAAATGAAATACCTCAAGTTTGGGAAATTGATAGAACAGAATTGATTGAAAAGCTTTATGTATTAGAAAACGATCAGTTAGTTTTATCAAACCAACGATTTGATATGAAAGGATGGCCTGAGGGCGAAGCTGAGCATTACACTCCTATTTTATTTGAAAGCGCTGATAGAGGAGCACCATTCTGGGGTGTATTTGAAAACGGTAGATTGCTAGCAGTCGCGAGTGTCGATCCTAAATGGCGAGGCCAAGAAGGAAATTTACTCCAGCTCTCATTTCTTCATGTCAGTCATCAACAAAGAGGAAAAGGCTTAGGCCGAATATTATTTGATTATTGTGTGGAATATGCAAAAAAAAGAGGGGCGAAGGGGTTATATATCTCATCTACGCCATCAGAAAATAGTGTTAACTTTTATCAAAAAATGGGATGTCGCTTGTGTTTAACTCCTGACCAAAAGCTTTATGAACGAGAGCCTGAAGATATTCATTTGGTTTTTAATTTTTTATAAAAGTAGCATATTGATTTTCTATATATAAATTAGTAAAAAAATAATTCGCCTTATCGGTTAAAGACCGGTAAGGCGTTTTTGTTATATATCTTATTACCTATTATACTTAACCCTTTAAAAAATAAGGATATAAGGATTACTTTTTTTCTTGATATCAATCAAATTAGTGGATATGCTACATTGTAATGAAAATCATTATCATTAAATGGTGGGTGTCATGTCTAAATCAACACGTTTACCTCAACCCGTTTCTTGGACATCTCGGATAAGTTTATGGCAGATGTTAGCGGTTTCTTCACTATTGACGGTTGTTACACACTCAATCGCTGGCGTTGCCGCATATACACTGGTATTAGTTATCTCAATGTTGCTTTCAACATTGATGCTTTTTCATAAAAAATTACAGATGTGGGTGATGATCCCTGCTGGCGTTGTATTGACATATAGTCTGATAACGTTGCTGACTTCGTATAATTAGTGCGATATGGCAAAATAAAACGCAATCTTACAATCAATCAGTATTAAATAAGTATCAAATAGCTATTCTGTCACACTTTGATATAAAAATAAGTTGCCCCGCCTAAATACACATCAGAACAGGGCTCATCATTAATTTTTCTTTGTTGCTTGGTAAACGCGGAATTTACCTGTACTTGCTAGCACCTCATGTGAACCAAAAACATTATCGAGAATATCTTGGTAAGGTAAAAATGCATTAGCTACAATGCGCAATTTACCGCCTTTCTTTAGATAATTCGGCGCTAGACGAATAATATCTTCAGCTGCTTGGTAACTCGTATCTAATCCATTATGAAATGGCGGATTTGAGATTATCCAATCATAGGTTTCTTCTATAGCAGAATAGACATTACTCGCAATAACACGGCCTTCTAATTCATTTACATTTAATGTTGCAATGCTCGATGAAATTGCCGCTGCGTTCACATCAGATAATGTGAGTTTTAGTATTGGATTTTTCTTACCTAATACTGTGGCAAGCACTCCACATCCACATGCCATATCAAGTAAATCGCCAACCATAACGTCATCAAATGTTGAGAGTAATAATTTGCTACCCTCATCTAGGGCATTTTGGCTAAAAACACCAGGCAATGACATAATGGTAAGATCGTCATAACGATAAGTTTGCCACCAATTATTCTTATCAAAAAGCGTCTGATAAGTTTGTGTACCAAAAAAAAGACTACAGCGACGAGCTGAATCGACTTTTTTCAATTTAGTAATCCCATCCATTAACTCAACTGCGCTTTTAACGCCACTACGATTCTCACCTACGATAAAAATATCAGTTCCTACTTGTAAGTTAGAGCAGAGGCTACGCAATTGGAATGTGGCTTCATTTTTATTTTTAGGCCAAAAATAGATAAGTGTGTCGCAATATTTTATAAATGACTGATCGGCGACTAAACCAAAAAAGGCATTATCTTCCATCGTTTTTAATAACGGCAACCATTGATGATACTGGTTTGTAAATGCTCTAACACTTTTCGCTTGTATTTGCGATGCTAGAGTATCTTGGAGATCGCCTGCAATAAGGACATGTTTATCCGTAAAATGATCTAAATGGCGAAGAATGACTTCGCTTGCAGGGGAGAGTGAGGACATTATGATTATTACTCCTTAAAAAACATAAGGCTCATGATATCAGATATAAAGAAACTGGCGCTAATTATTGGCGTAGTTTATGCCCTCTGATACTATGTGCGTTGTTCTATACTTGATAGGTAAGCATAATGAGCCGTAAAGACAGAATGTTATCCCAACTTGGAATTCGTCAGTGGGTACTTCGTAAGCCCGCCGTACTTAAAGGCGAGCATTCTGTGCAATTACCGGATACCACTCGTTTACTTATCATCACTGAAGAGACTATTGATCTAAATAACGGGTTTTTTTCTGATATTTTTAGCTCCATGGGGATAGATAAAAGCGAAATTTACTGTATTACACCTAATGATGTGAGCATGTTCACAGAAGTAGCTCATCTACCTTGTTGGTTACTAGGTACCGATATCATTCTTCCCGCTGAATATACTTCGTTGAGAAGCCCTTCGTTACATCAATTATATTTTGATGCTGATGCTAAACGCAGTCTTTGGAAACAAATTTATCAATATGAAGACTATTTTACCGTTAGACCAAGCTGATTTACCTTTAGCGTGGCAAATTGAAAATTTAAGTCATTTATTTCCTTGGAGTGAGAAAACGTTTTATAGTAACCAAGGAAATCATTATTTTAATCTAAAAATTTGCGTTGATAATATTATTGTAGGATTTGCCATTACGCAATTAATATTAGATGAAGCTACGCTTTTTAATATTGCTATTCATCCTGATTATCAAGGCAAAGGATATGGTAAAACACTTTTACTTGAATTAATTGAAAAGCTTGAGGAAAAAAGTATCTCTACTTTGTGGTTAGAAGTAAGAGAGTCGAATGAAAAAGCAATGCATCTCTATGAATCTATAGGATTTAATTCAGTCTCAGTTCGTAAGAATTATTATCCAACAAAAACAGGTAAAGAAGATGCGATAATTATGGCTTATCCAATTTCTTTCTAATTAAATATTAAATTAAGTGAAATTTAAAACGTCTTATTTTAGGCGTTTTATTTTTTCTATTTTAAATTAAATGTTAAATTCTGCTTGGTTTGATTTATATTTTAAAAAATAGATAATTCATTAATTGAAATTTTAATAAAAATTTCACTTTAGCCTTTGGTTCTTCATCATAATCTATTAAATTGAGATTAAAAATATTAAGTAAATAGACTTTAATATTTAGTTTTTATATTCAATCCTTCTTTTATCCTAAAATAAACAAGGTAATTTTTTACTTTATTAATATGATTTATCTATGTTTATAGTGGTTTAATAATTGTTAATCCTCAACTTGTTTCGCTGTAATAATAGAAAAAGTCTAAAGTTAATTAAGTTGAATTTTTACGTATAAAAAAGACTTTATTTCAACAACATATTTTGATATTGGCTTGATGAAGAAGGCAAAGCAATCCTTTGAATAAGCTAGTGTTGTGATTATGACTATAAATTATGAATATTATTATCTATCATGAATACTATGCATCAACCTCACTAACAGCTAAAATAGCTCCTATCGATTGTTTATACCGACAAGATAGGCGAAAATAAACGCCAATTAAGATTAACTTACGGGTTGAATGTCTCTATCGCCACTTAACTATTGATTATAAAAATAATTTAGTTATAGCAGTACTGGCAACATTCATTCATCCGTCTATCAACCAGAAGATTGCTATTGATGTCTAATCCTATTTTTCAGCAAGAAGTTGCTCGTCGTAGAACTTTTGCCATTATTTCTCACCCCGATGCGGGTAAAACCACTATCACTGAAAAAGTGTTGTTATTCGGACAAGCTATTCAGCGTGCAGGGACTGTAAAAGGGCGTGGTTCAAATCAACATGCAAAATCTGACTGGATGGAAATGGAGAAGCAACGTGGTATCTCTATCACTACATCAGTCATGCAATTCCCTTATGCCGATTGCCTTGTCAATTTACTTGATACCCCAGGACACGAAGATTTCTCTGAAGATACTTATCGTACATTAACCGCCGTTGACTGTTGTTTAATGGTAATCGACTCTTCTAAAGGGGTTGAAGATCGCACGCGTAAATTAATGGAAGTGACTCGTTTACGTGATACACCAATTCTAACGTTTATGAATAAATTAGACCGTGATATTCGCGATCCGATGGAATTAATGGACGAAGTTGAAAACGAGCTAAAAATTGCGTGTAGTCCAATTACCTGGCCTATTGGATGCGGTAAGATGTTTAAAGGGGTTTATCATATTTTAAGAGATGAAACCTACCTTTATCAAACAGGGCAAGGTCATACTATTCAAAATTCTCGTGTCATTAAAGGATTAGACAATTCTGAGTTAGATGAAGCTATTGGTGATGACCTTGCTGGTCAATTACGTGATGAGCTGGAGTTGGTTTTGGGGGCATCACATGAATTCGATCAAGATGCATTTTTATCAGGAGAATTAACCCCAGTCTTCTTTGGTACTGCATTAGGTAACTTTGGTGTAAACCATATGCTTGATGGTTTGGTTAAATGGGCACCAGCACCAATGCCACGTAAAACAGATGTACGTGAAATCACAGCATCAGAAGAAACATTCTCTGGATTTGTTTTTAAAATTCAGGCGAATATGGATCCTAAGCACCGTGACCGTGTTGCATTCTTACGTGTTGTTTCGGGTATGTATGATAAAGGTATGAAATTACATCAAGTTAGAACGAAAAAAGATGTTGTTATTTCTGATGCACTAACCTTTATGGCAGGCGATCGTTCTCATGTTGAGCATGCTTATCCTGGTGATATTATTGGTCTACATAATCACGGAACCATTCAAATTGGTGATACCTTTACTCAAGGCGAGATTTTGAAATTTACGGGTATTCCAAACTTTGCACCAGAACTTTTCCGTCGTATTCGTCTACGTGATCCGCTAAAACAAAAGCAATTACTTAAAGGTTTAGTGCAGTTGTCTGAAGAAGGTGCTGTTCAAGTCTTTAGGCCACTCGCTAATAACGATTTAATTGTTGGTGCTGTAGGTGTTCTCCAGTTTGATGTTGTGGTTGCTAGATTGAAAAGCGAATATAACGTTGAAGCAATTTACGAATCCGTTAATGTCTCTACTGCGCGTTGGGTTGAGTGCAGTAATGATAAGAAACTTGAAGAATTTAAACGTAAAAATGAGCAAAATTTAGCATTAGATGGTGGCGATAATTTATCTTATATTGCACCAACAATGGTTAATTTAAATCTAACTCGTGAGCGTTATCCTGATATCGAGTTCCATCAAACTCGTGAACATTAATTGCAAAGTAAATATACTTATTAATTAATATAAATATACTTAATCAAATTTAGTTATTATTTTTTGAAAGCTCAATATTCACATTGATATTGAGCTTTTTGTTTATAAAATGATATTTTTTTTGT
>NZ_LXEN01000051.1 GCF_001654855.1 Proteus myxofaciens ATCC 19692 | reverse complement strand
TCTTCCTCGAAAAGGCGTCGTTCATGGATTTGCAGGTAGCTTGCAACAAGCCGAAAAATTTATTCAATTAGGTTTTTATATTGGCGTGGGAGGAACTATTACTTATGAGAGAGCACATAAGACACGTAACGCTATAGCTACTCTTCCTTTAGAAAGATTGTTATTAGAGACTGATGCCCCTGATATGCCAGTAAGTGGTTTTCAAGGTGAGCCTAATCGACCTGAACGTATCCAATCTGTTTTTGAACATCTTTGTACTTTACGCAAAGAAACGCCAGAGGTTATTTCTCAGCAAATTTATTTAAATAGCCAGCAATTATTCCAGATTTAAAACAATTACTTTTTCAATAGATATTCACCTAAACGCAACTCTTTTATGGCAATAAATCTTCTATAACAACCTAAAAATAAGCCTATATTTTATACTTATGGGTTTTATATTTGTCTTTATTGAAATGTTAACTATTTTTACTTATAGGATGTGAAATATTTCGCAGATTGCATCAAATAAAGTCAATAAGTTTGCTGTCTAGTTTAGATTACGTTTTTTTTGCGGTATAACGGCGACTTGGTGATAATATTCGAGTAATATTAACCCTTAATAGAGTTTAATTGTGACTTTTATCACACTTCAATGTGCGTGATTGCAAGTTGCATTTAATTACTGTGATACAAAGCACATCTAATTGTTCCTAAGCGTGTTCAAATAAAGATGTGCTGAAACTTCATGGAATGGCGAAAGCTCAATGACGGGTCGCCGAAGTGAGCATAGCGCGGTGAGAAGGATCTCAGCTGTCGTTGTAGTGTACGTTACAACAACATCTTCAAGGAACCAAGTCCGCTCGCCAACAAAAATTAATCGCTGATTTTAAGCGGGTGCCCAATATGGGCGTAAAAAAACATCGTTGGAGAGTTTTATGACAGATTTAACCGCAGCAGCGCGCCTTGCGCTGTCTTTGATGGATTTAACTACATTAAATGAAGATGATACTGATGCAAAAGTTACCGCATTATGTCATCAAGCAAAAAGTCCAGAAGGCAATACAGCCGCTATTTGTATCTATCCACGTTTTATTCCGTTAGCACGTAAAGTGTTACGTGAACAAGGTACGCCTGAAATTCGTATCGCAACAGTAACTAACTTCCCACATGGTAATGATGATTTAGCTATCGCATTAGCAGAAACGAATGCGGCACTTGCCTATGGTGCTGACGAAGTTGATGTTGTTTTTCCTTACAGAGCACTAATGGCGGGTAATGAGCAAATTGGTTTTGATATCGTTAAAGCATGTAAAGAAGCATGTGCAAAAGCGGGATCTTTACTAAAAGTGATTATTGAAACGGGTGAATTAAAAGAGCCAGCGCTTATTCTTAAAGCCTCTGAAATTGCTATTAAAGCCGGCGCAGATTTTATTAAAACATCAACAGGTAAAGTGCCTGTGAATGCAACTCTGGAAAGCGCAGAATTAATGATCCAAGTGATCCACGATATGGGTGTTGGCAAAGAAGTTGGTTTTAAACCAGCGGGTGGTGTTCGCACTGCTGAAGAAGCTGCTCAATACCTTGCATTAGCTAATCGCATTATGGGTGATAACTGGGTTGACGCTCGTCACTTCCGTTTTGGCGCATCAAGCTTATTAGGTAATTTATTAGCCACATTAGGTCATGGCGAGAAAAAATCGTCGAGTGGTTATTAATCTATTCGTGAAGCACGCTCATTTTAATTTGATTAAGTGAGCGTCATTAATGCTATAAAACCAGGAGGTTGCGGTGTTTCTTGCCCAAGAAATTATTCGTAAAAAACGTGATGGTCATCCTTTATCTGAGGAAGAAATTCGTTTTTTCATTAATGGCGTCAGAGATAATACTGTTTCTGAAGGTCAAATTGCAGCACTTGCAATGACGATTTATTTTCACGATATGACAATGCCAGAACGTGTTGCGTTAACATTAGCGATGCGTGACTCAGGAACGGTGCTTAACTGGAAAAGCTTAAATCTTAATGGTCCTATTGTAGATAAACACTCTACTGGTGGTGTTGGTGATGTCACATCGCTGATGCTAGGCCCTATGGTTGCCGCTTGTGGTGGCTATGTCCCTATGATTTCTGGTCGTGGATTAGGTCATACTGGTGGAACATTAGATAAATTAGAAGCGATTCCAGGCTTTGATATTTTCCCAGATGATGAGAAATTCCGCGATATTATTCGCAATGTTGGTGTTGCTATTATCGGTCAAACTAATTCATTAGCACCTGCTGATAAACGCTTTTATGCAACCCGTGATATTACTGCTACAGTTGATTCAATTCCGCTAATCACAGCTTCTATTTTAGGTAAGAAATTAGCAGAAGGTTTAGATGCCTTAGTTATGGATGTTAAAGTAGGCTCAGGTGCGTTTATGCCAACATATCAGAAATCTGAAGAGCTGGCAGAGTCTATTGTTAAAGTCGCAAATGGCGCAGGCTGTCAAACTACGGCCTTGTTAACAGATATGAACCAAGTATTGGCTTCAAGTGCAGGTAATGCCGTTGAAGTACGTGAAGCCGTTCAATTCTTAACAGGTGAATATCGTAATCCTCGTCTTTTAGATGTGACGATGGCGTTATGTGTTGAAATGTTGGTATCAGGTCGCTTAGCGGATGATCGTCAGCAAGCTCGTCAAAAATTACAAGCCGTATTAGACAACGGTAAAGCCGCTGAAGTCTTTAGTCGTATGGTTGCTGCACAAAAAGGCCCATCTGACTTTGTTGAAAACTACAATAAATACTTGCCAACCGCAGTATTAAGTAAACCTGTATTCGCTGAAAAATCAGGCTTTGTAACCGAAATGGATACTCGCGCTTTAGGTATGTCTGTCGTGACACTAGGTGGTGGTCGTCGTAAAGCAACTGACACAATTGATTATAGTGTTGGGTTAAGCGACATCGCAGCATTAGGTGACGAAATTGATACAGAAAGACCACTTGCTATCATTCACGCTAATAGTGAAAAATCATGGCAAGAAGCGGCGGATGAAGTTCGTAAGGCGATGATAATTGGTGACACTAAATGTGAAACATCACCAATGGTATACCGCCAAATCAGCGAATAAGAACTCAAATTATGATTTATAGGTGACATATCCGTTTATTTCGGAAAATGACACAGGAGAGAGAATAATGAAACGTGTATATATCATGGTATTAGATTCCTTTGGTATCGGTGCTGCTGGTGATGCAAAAAAATATGGTGATGAAGGTTCAAATACATTAGGCCATATCGCAAAAGCATTTGCTGAAGGTAAAGCAGATAAAGATGGTCGTAAAGGCCCTCTTCACTTACCTAATCTGTGCCGTTTAGGTCTAGGAAAAGCCGCTGAAGAATCATCAGGTGAATTCCCAGTTGGTTTAGATAAAAACGCAGATATTATCGGTGCATATGCTTACGCGAGTGAAATCTCTTCTGGTAAAGATACTCCGTCAGGTCACTGGGAAATCGCGGGTGTTCCTGTTCTATTCGATTGGGGATACTTTAAAGATTTGAAAAACTCATTCCCACAAGAGCTATTAGATAATATCGTTAAACGTGCAAATATTCCGGGTTACTTAGGTAACTGTCATGCATCAGGAACCGTTATTCTTGATGAGTTAGGCGAAGAGCATATGAAAACCGGTAAACCGATTTTTTATACCTCTGCTGACTCTGTATTCCAAATTGCATGTCATGAAGAAACTTACGGTTTAGATAAATTATATGAACTGTGTGAAATTGCACGTGATGAATTGAACAAAGGTGATTACAACATCGGTCGTGTTATTGCTCGTCCATTTATTGGTGACAAACCGGGTAATTTTGCACGTACTGGTAATCGTCATGATTTAGCGGTTGAGCCACCAGCACCAACTATGTTGAAAAAGCTGGTTGATGAAAAACAAGGAGAAGTCGTTTCTATCGGTAAAATTGCAGATATTTATGCAAATGTTGGTATCACTAAGAAAGTGAAAGCAACAGGTATTGATGCGTTATTTGATGCAACACTGGTAGAAATGAAACAAGCGGGTGATAACACCATCGTGTTCACTAACTTTGTTGACTTCGACTCTTCTTATGGTCACCGTCGTGATGTTGTCGGTTATGGTGAAGCGCTTGAGTTATTCGATCGCCGTTTACCTGAATTAATGGAATTAGTCACTGGTGACGATATTCTTATCTTAACCGCAGACCATGGTTGTGATCCAACTTGGCCAGGTTCTGATCATACTCGTGAACATATCCCAGTTCTTGTTTATGGTCCTAAAGTAAAACCTGGCTCATTAGGTCATCGTGAAACATTCGCGGATATTGGTCAAACAGTCGTGAATTACTTTGATTTATCACCTGTAGAATATGGTAAATCCATGTTTTAATTTTATTTCGGTAGGTATAGCAATGTATCTACCGAATTATTTTTGCAAAGTGAAAAGATTAATTAGAAGGATAAATTATGGCTACCCCTCATATTAACGCAGAAATGGGCGATTTTGCGGACGTTGTTTTAATGCCAGGCGATCCACTTCGTGCTAAATATATTGCTGAAACTTTTCTGCAAGACGTCCGTCAAGTCAATAATGTTCGTGGTATGTTAGGTTTTACAGGTACGTATAAAGGCCGTAAAGTGTCTGTTATGGGGCATGGTATGGGTATCCCTTCCTGCTCAATCTACGCGAAAGAACTTATCACTGATTTTGGTGTAAAAGTGATTATTCGTGTGGGTTCATGTGGTGCAGTATTACCGGATGTTGAATTGCGTGATGTTGTTATCGGTATGGGTGCATGTACTGACTCTAAAGTTAACCGTCTACGTTTCAAAGACCAAGATTTTGCTGCGATTGCTGATTTCCAATTAGTCCAAAATGCAGTATCAGCCGCTAAAGCTAAAGATATTAACGTTCGCGTTGGTAACATTTTCTCTGCTGATCTTTTCTACTCACCAGATCCAGAAATGTTTGATGTGATGGAAAAATACGGCATTCTAGGTGTTGAAATGGAAGCTGCTGGTATTTACGGTGTCGCTGCTGAATATGGCGCAAAAGCACTGGCTATCTGTACTGTTTCAGATCACATCAAGAAAGGTACTCAAACAACAGCAGAAGAGCGCCAAACAACATTTAATGAAATGATTGAAATCGCATTAGAATCTGTTCTATTACTAGAAGACTAATAGATTTATTACATTTCGTTGCTTAAAAAATAAAAAAGACTCAATAATGAGTCTTTTTTATTTACACTTGCTTGAAGGGGATTTATTTTAAATTAAATTTCATATTATATTTTTAATATATTCATTATTTTAAATATTAAAAATATATTTTAATCATAATGCGTGTATTCTATTTACTAGTGAAATAATCAGTGAGTGAGTTCACATGATTAAAAATGTTTTCACATCATCCTTTATCATTTTTGTAACATAAAGATACAAACATAATAATGAATAAAAGGATCTCATGTGTTAACGATTATCGGATTACTCATAATTATTACTATCGTGACATTACTGATGATGGGAAAAACAAGCCCTATTATTGCAATGTCGGTTGTTCCATTGATTGGAGCTTTATTTGCTGGATATTCATTTAGTGAGATCTCAACCTTTTTTGAATTAGGGATCAAGCAAGTATGTAATGTCGCCACCATGTTTTTATTTGCGATATTATTTTTTAGCATAATGAAAGATCTACATATATTTAATCCTCTCATTCGCATCATGATAGGCATTACGCGTGGTAACGTCATTATCGTTTGTATGGTAACGGCCTTAGTCTCAGCGATAGTGCATTTAGATGGTTCAGGTGCTGCAACATTTTTAATTATTATCCCTGCATTTCTTCCGCTTTATCGACGATTAGGAATGAGCCCTTATCTTATGCTTTTAGTCATGTGTACAAGTATGGGGGTGATGAATATGGTACCTTGGGGTGGGCCTTTGGGTAGAGCTTCTGCGGTAACTGGTATACCTGCGGCTCAGTTATGGCAAAATTTAATTCCTGTACAAGCTTTTGGTATTTTAGGTTCTGTCATTTTCGCGGGTTTAATGGGTATTAGAGAAACAAGACGTATTGCTAAAGCAACGTCAGCGGGTACCTATCAGCGAGATACCATATTAGGTTTATTTGATGAAAATGAACGTGAAACAGGCAATGAAAAACCTAAAAAATTCTGGATAAATGTCGCGTTAATTATCGCTTCAATTACATGTTTAGCATTAGGATTATTTTCTGCACCTTATATTTTTATGATTGCATTATCACTGGCTCTTATTATTAATTACCCTAATCCTAAAGATCAATTATCCGTTATTAATCATCATGCACCACAAGCATTATCTATGGTCGCAATAATCCTATCTGCTGGTGCGTTTTTAGGGATTATGTCTCATGGGAAAATGTTGGAATCAATTGCACTTGATTTAGCCGCTGTATTGCCTATTCATTGGATAAGCAAGTTACATATTATTGTAGGCATCTTTGGTGTTCCAATGGATATTTTCACCAGCACTGATGCTTATTACTTTGCATTATTACCGATAGTTCAAGAAGTAACATCAGCAGGGGGGGTTCATGCGACTGATGTGGTTTATGCAATGGCGATTGGTAATAACGCAGGTACCTTTGTGAGCCCATTCTCTCCTGCTGCATGGTTAGCAATGGGTATTGCTGGGACAGATATGGGACGCCATTTGCGCTATTCATTTGGTTGGATATGGTTATTTAGTTTCTTTACTTTGGGTGTTGGTGCGCTATTAGGTCTATTTTAAAACTTAATAAATATATGACTGATAGGTCAGTGAACATTTAATTAGAAATAAGTTGAAGTGACTTCAAGAATTGAATATTCGATTATGGAGTCACTTCACTATTTTAAGTTTTAGATTATCTTAGCTGACTATCTTTACTACCACGGCGATTATAACCACTGAATGCATCGTGTTTTTTATCTAACGCCTCCTGGCAATGTATGCAATAACGCACACCAGGTACGGCTTTTTGTCGAGCTAGCGAAATTTCCTCACCACATTCATCACAAAATTGTGCACTTTCACCTTGTGATATTTGATGGCGTATTCTTGAGATAGCATCATCAATGGTGGCATCTATTTGCTCTTGAACAGCACTATCATTAGCCCATCCACTCGCCATAATATTCTCCTATTCCAACATTGAATATAAATATTAATATAAGGGCGATGATGGAAAAATCAACAGCATAAAAAATCCCCTCATAAGAGGGGATAATAAGGAGGCGAAACGGATTGCTATTATTATTGTTGTTTGTGTTCTTTAATAAATAGAGAGAGGATAAAGAATAAGGCAACAAAAACGATAATTAAATTAAAGCCTATAGAGACATTATAACTTTCTGATACTTGGCCAATTAAAGAGCCCGCTAATGCACCACCTACACCTGACGCTACATAAATTAATCCCATAACAGAACCGCTTTTACTTGTTAATTTTGTCGCAACTGCGGCCGCTGTTGGAAATAATACTGATAATGCAAAACCAAATACCATAAAGAGATAGACAATATCTTGAACAAAAAGGCGGCTTACGATAATCGCAATAAGTGAAAATAGTGAGAACAAAATTAATGTCTTACGATCACCTAAGGCGAGATTAATAAACCCACCGATAAAGCGTCCAATAGTAAATAAGAATGCAAAGCTTGAAATAACATAAGCGGCGGTTTCTGCTTTTTGTGCATTTGTCATATTCCCAATATCCATAGAGGTATAGAAAATAGGGAAGAAGTTTAAAAAGGCAGCTTCAGCCGCGACATATAGCATAATAAACAGAATAACGAGTAATAAGGATTTTTGAGTCAGTAAATCTAAAAAGTCACTGAATTTCATATCCACTTGTGCGCTATTTTCAATTTTTAATGTACTAAGTACGACAAGAATAACGGCAACAATAACGGCGACACCGACATAGAATGAACGCCATGAAATCGAGTGTGAAAAGAGGTATTGTAAAATCAATGGAGTAACAATCATTCCAACGCCAAACATTGCATTGGAAACATTAAACATCATACCTGCTTTTTCTTTATAGAAGGTTGGAATAACGGTGACGATAGACACTAACATCGAACCAATACCCAAGCCAATCACTAAATAAAAGCCAAAGAATAAAATAACATTAAAAGCGAGGCTGGTTCCTGTTAAACCAACTGCCATCATTAATGAGCCGATGAACATCATTACTTTTAATCCTTTTTTATCGGTAAAGTAGCCTGTTAATAAACTGGCAACTAAAAAGCCGATTTGGAAAAAAGTAATTAATGTTCCCACTTGTCCCATATTTAATGAGATATCATGTTGAACTTGTTCGAGAATAAGCCCTTTCGTATTTTGAATGCCACCGAGTAAAAACATCGTGACAAACAAGAGGAAAAAGACTTTCCATTTTTGTTGCTTGGCCATAGTGTAGTCCTTGTTTTTCTGCGGTGTATTATTCTTTAGCCGTTTTCTTATTATGAGAAAGCTGGTGTTCACCAATTGCATCAAATAAGTCTTGTGTTGCCCATCCATAACAGTAATAAAGTAATGAATCACACGCACTTTCTTCTGCTGCAATGACGGCTTCTATTAATTGATTAGCAGGTAAATTCCACATTTGAATACCGCTATAAATAAAGGTATTAGGTTGTGAAAGCTGTCTTACTTTATTATTTTGTTCTGCGACAAAACGAATTGGAAAACCGTCTTGTTTAAACTGTTCATAAGAAAGCTCGTAAGGCAATTCAAATAAACGTTTAAACGCAGTAAATGCACGCTCTTGGCTTTCACTATCATGAGCAAAGTAATTAATTAGACCCTGAACATCAGCACCTCCTCCCAATTTATGGTAAGGAAAATGTTTTAATGTGTTGGAATAACGTGTTAGTTCATGATAATCCTGGCCTAAGATCCAACTATAAGCAGGTGGCCATAAATCAAGCCATAATGTAATTCCACCCGCAGTTTGCTTTGCATCCGCTAATAGTTTTTCAACGAGTTGTGAAACACTTTGTTGACGAAATGCCTGCCAAGCTTTTAAAAGAGGTTCTTCTTTTAGTGCTGTTACTGGTGTTTCAAAATCGCCTTGTTTTAAACAATTAGCAAGTGCAGCAAGACGTGCTTTTATTTCATTAACTGCTAAACCACGTTGTGCCATTTTCTTTTCACAATGGGGACAAAAACAAGTGAATAGCCCAGCAGGGTTTACCTCTTTTCCAGCCCAATCAGGAAAACGAATTCTGTCGATTAAAAAGGTGTCGTAGCCGTAGTTTTGTTTCAGTGCTGTGAAGGTCTTTTGCCATAATTTTGCGACATCAGGCGCATTAGGACATAGCCAGTGCGCTTGAGGACGACCTTTAAAATCGACGACGTGGTTGCTTTCTACCTCACCAATGAAATCACCGTTGAGGATATTTGCCCATGGTATGACTTTGTATTTTCCACCATCTGTTGCCTGTTTTATTGTCATTAACGGATCAGCGCCAGCTAAAATGGACGCATCAACTCGTTGGCTAAGACGAGGAAAATCGGTTTTTGTATTAATATGTAGAGTGCCCATTCCCATAACGACATCATGAATAGGGTTATGAGGTAAGTTGCCTACTGGGTAAGGGTTACGTTCAAAAATTGTATTAATTTCAACAAAGAGATGTTCTACATGCTTCATACCATCAAGGCGTTGAAGAATAGCAGGCATGCCTTCGTCTAAAATATCATGTGGATGAAGATGTATTCCGGCCATGAGTGACTCCCATCTCGTTTAAACGTTTTTATTAGAGTTATCTCAGTTGGATTTCGGGCATAAACTGAATAGAAGGATAAATAGTTGCTAAGGCGAGTATCGCAATACCATGTAGCGGGCCTTTTTCCCATAATTCAGTCAGCTCAATAGTAACTTTTGTGTTCGCAAACAAGTGTCTATCTAAATTTGCTTGAACACGTGGTAAAAAGAGTTCAGCAGAGCGTGTTAATCCTCCTGTTAATACAACTTTTTCTAAATTGGCTATGGCGATTAAATTCATTATCCCAATAGCAAGATAATCCGCCATTTCTTCAATTAATGATTGAGCGAGTGAATCACCTTGCTGTGCTGCATTGATAATTTCAATGGCACTCAGATCTTTGCCTGATAATGCGGCCATTCGCTCACTAAGGCCTGAACCTGAGCTAAAACACTCAAAACAGCCTTTATTTCGCCAATTTTGAAAAAGGTGATCGCGGGCAAACATCATATAGCCAATTTCACCGGCGGCATTGTTAGCACCGCGTATCACTTTTCCATCCATCAATAATGCAGAGCCTAATCCTGTTCCAATACCGATAAGCGCACAACTATGGGCATGACGACAACGACCT
Organism: Proteus myxofaciens ATCC 19692; assembly: GCF_001654855.1. Classification (GTDB taxonomy): domain Bacteria; phylum Pseudomonadota; class Gammaproteobacteria; order Enterobacterales; family Enterobacteriaceae; genus Proteus; species Proteus myxofaciens. The sequence continues at coordinate 37,802 of NZ_LXEN01000051.1, read as the reverse complement.
TTCCACATCTCGCCAATAAGCGCTGCTCGAATATCGTTTTCAAGAACGACGGGTACATTAAGTTTTTCTGTTAGACGTTGTGCTAAAGGCAAATGATCCCATTGGGGTAAATTTGGAGAGCCTTCAAGTACAACACCATTATTGATATCGATGATCCCTGGTGTGGCAACGCCGATAACATTGATCTTTTTGCGGTCTACGCCACTTTTTTCGATCACATTTTCAATACTTTGTGCAAATAACGTTAAAAAATACTCGCGATCATCAGTAGAAAAAGTAGGTTCTTGATACTCATACAACAATTCAGCATTTAAATTAAATACAGCGTAAGCGATTTTAGTACCGCCTAAATCAACACTAATGCCTAAACCATGTTGAGGATCGAAATTAATTAAAATACCTCTTCTACCTTGCCCTGAAGGCGAACTTATACCGCTTTCATAAACGATTTTTTCTTCAAGGAGATCATTAATAATTTCTGACACCGTCGCTTTTGTAATACCACTTATTTTAGCGATTTGAGCGCGTGACAATGGACCTTGTTGACGGATCACATTTAACACAAGAGAGGCATTCATTTGCCGTAAAGTATTTGGCACGCTGGGTGTCACGTTAGTTACTCCAAATTGTTTAGAAACAAAACTAAATTATGTTTTTTTTATGTAAAACCGTTTAATAAGGTTATTTATGCACCTATTTTACTTGTATGTAAAGTATAAAATGAACAATTAGTTTAGAAACCATCCTAAATGAGTTTTTGATCACATTTTAGTGAGCAAAATTAATCAATAAAAGAAAGAAAAAGAGAAAAATAAGAAAGAAAAAAAGAAAAATAGCCACATCCTTATGGCTAAAATTATGTAGTGCTTTTTAGTTTTATACTTCAGGTTGTCTCTCTCATAAGACGTGGGGTGAAAACTTAGACGACAACTTCAGCATGTTTAACCGGAACAAGATGACAACAATCGCTTTCGCCTGTTTTTTCAAATGTTGATAAACGCGTAATTAAAAGTGATGTGATATCTGTAAGTAACCCTTCATCATGTAGCTTTTTCATAATACGTGAATCGCTATCTGCACTATTTTGGCGTTGATAATAAATTGGTGTAACACCACGTAATACGGTTAACTGACCTGCTAACGCGGCATTATCTGTTAGTGCATAAACGTTATTATTTGGCATAAAACGAGAAAGCAAAGTCACTGATTTACCATTGTCAGTAAGCGCGGCTACACTAAGGTGCTCATCATCATGAAATGCAGTAGTCGCGGCGGCTAATGCAATCCAGCGACCTGTTTGCGAATAGTAAGCAGGCGATTGCCATGGATTTTCTCTATTAGCCGCAAAAGAACGTTCTGCACCTTGAGCAACACGAGCCATAGCACTGACAGCTTCTACAGGATATTTACCTGCTGCCGTTTCTGCTGATAGCATAACAGCATCAGTCCCATCACCAATTGCATTTGCAATATCCATGACCTCAGCGCGCGTTGGCATTGGGTTTTCTATCATGGACTCCATCATTTGTGTTGCGGTAATAACAGGGCAACCTAAAGCACGACAACGCGCAATCAGTTGTTTTTGCGCACCAGGTAAACTGGCATCACCAATTTCAACGGCTAAATCACCACGTGCTACCATAATGACATCAGAAGCGTTAATGATATCGTCCATATTTTCTTCACAAGAAACCACTTCAGCACGCTCTACTTTAGCAACAATTTTAGCGTGGCTTCCTGCTGAAATGACTAAATGACGTGCATATTCAATATCAGCACCATTGCGTGGAAATGAAACGGCAATATAGTCTGCTTGAATAGCGGCTGCTGTGTGTATGTCTTGCTTATCTTTATCGGTTAATGCAGGTGCGGATAAACCACCACCAAGTAAATTAATACCTTTACGGTTAGATAATTTGCCACCTACAGTCACTTTTGTTTCAATTTTATTATTATTAACGGCAATGACTTGAAGTTGAATATTGCCGTCATCGAGTAAAAGAATATTCCCTGGTGTGACTTCTTTAACGAGTTCAGGATAATCTAAGCCAACTTGTTGCTCATCACCTAATGATGCATCTAAAGAGGCATTAAGCGTAAATGCTTCACCTTGTGTTAAGTGAATTGAATCGTTTTTAAAGTTAGCAATACGAATTTTTGGGCCTTGAAGATCAGCTAAAATACCAATATATACACGATGCTTTTCTGCGACCTGACGAATAATTGCGGCTGTGGCCTGATGCTGTTCACAAGTACCATGTGAAAAGTTCAAACGAAATACATTAGCACCTGCTAAAATGAGTTTTTCAACCATCTGTTCTGAACAGCTAGCTGGGCCTAGAGTCGCAACAATTTTTGTCTTACGCATAATGACATTCTCTTTTATTTATAAGGAGGGAGTATGACTCCCTCATTGACAACGAAACTAATAATGATTAATCCATTAATTCATGGTGACTTTTTTCGCATTCCAGACAAACGTTGCTAAGATCATGGAAACTATCGCAGAACCAATCCAGAAATATTGCACTGTGCTAAAGTCGTAATGAGTTACATCACCAACTGTAGTTACTTTGATAAGTGAAGCAGAGATAAGCTCTTGAGCAGAAGCCGCGATATAAGCGAACAATCCGATAAAGCCTTTCACAGCACCAACCGCATTTTTAGGCATTAGGTCACATGCTGTTAAACCCGCTAAGAACACCACAAGTCCCCCCATTGCAAAACCGACCATACTCAATGCAACAGCATCCATCATGCGGCTTTGAGGACCCCAGAACATCAGCGCAAAGCCTGTGATATTGGCAATACCATAGATAAGTGTTGGAATATGACGATTGGCATTAAACAGTTTGTCAGAAGCCATACCAGCAAGGATTGCACCAAAGAAGCCAGCAATTGGGTACGTTGACATGGCAAAGCCAGCATCAATTAATGAATAGCCTTTTGAGCCTTGAAGATATAAAACAGCCCATGAGCTAATGGCATAGCGAGAGATATACATAGCGGCACAAGCAGCTGCGATTATCCAAACTGTAGGTTGTTTTAAAACAAAGAATTGAGCGCGACGCGTTTCTTTGGGATCACTTGATTTAACCGCTTCTGATGGTTCACCGTAAGCCGTCGCAGGATCAGGTAAGCCATAAGTACGAGGACGGTCTTTTAAGATAAGTAATAAAATGATGCCAGCAGAAATACCTGCAATACCTGCACCGATAAAACCAGCACGCCAGCCAAAGAAACTCACTATTGTTGCCGTTAAGATCCACGTAATGGCTTCACCGATATTACGAGAACCACCCCAAATAGAGTAAACTGTACCGCGCTGTTTTGGTGAGAACCATTGGAAAATAGAAACACAAGAAGGGGCTGATCCTACAGATTGGAACCAACCATTAATTCCCCATAATAAGATGAAGAATAGGCTCGCTGTCGACATCCCCATAAAGATACATACAAAAGAGGATGCAATGAGAGAGATGGACATAAAGCGCCCAATATTGGCATAATCCGATAAAAAGCCGTTTGAGAATTTACCAAATGCATAGGTAAAGAAAAACGCAGAACCCATCAAACCTAATTCTGCTGTAGTGACAATGCCTGCATCAAGCATGGGTTTTTTTACCACGCCAAGTGCCATACGAACAACATAAAACATGGCATAGCCAAGGACTAATCCCAAGAAAACTTGCCATTGATTTTTTTTATAGATTGCGCGGATCTTTTCACTCGACGCTTGGATAAGCGGTAGATCCTTTCTGGTTTTAAAGAAACTTAGCATAGAGATGACTCCGAATAGTATTCATGCCTGAAGCTGATTTTTGTTTTCAGTGATGATGCTATTCATTTAGGTCGTCTTGGTGCAAAACAGTGAATTTGAGTCAGCGCTGACACATTCGGCTGAATTGATGAGTCAATTTTGTAACATTGCTATTAGGTGTTGTTTTAAAAATGGGTGAAGATATCGTTGTATTACTAATTCAAATGAGTCATTAAGGACTCATTATCTAAAAATAATAAATATTACTAAATATCAGAAGTTTGATGCTCGACACATTTTTCGGTTTATTTCAATCAAATCCAGGGGTATGTAATGAAAATAAAAACAATATTTAGCCTCGTCTGTTTGCTCTTTAGTTGGCTGTTTATCATGCCGGTACACAGTGATGAGCAGCCACTTGTTATCTTGACGACGCTTTCTGATACACCAATGCGACCGCTAACAGAAGCTTTTAGTGCTCGTTATCCTGAAACAAAAGTGCAAGTTGTTTATCGACGAGTTGCCATAGCAACACGCATGATGAAGCAATATCCCACACAGCCTGTTGATATTGTGATGTCATCATCGGCTAATTTCTTCCATCATCTAGATAGAGAAGGGTTACTAGCTCGATTACCTGTAAATTATGAAACGCCTAAATGGCTGACACGTCATAGTGATATTCTTAATGATAAAATCACCACCGTGGGCTATTCCGGTATTGGTATTATGAGTAATACACAATATTTACAAAAATTAGGTATTCCTGCGCCTAAAAGTTGGCTTGATTTAAGTGATCCCATCTATCAAGGGCATTTAACCATGACAACACCCGCGAATTCAGGAACGATGCAATTGATGGTTGAAAATGTTTTGCAAGAATATGGCTGGGATAAAGGCTGGCAAATCTTACTGGAAACCAGTGGTAATCTCTCTTCAATATCAGCGCGTAGCTCACGAGTGAGTGATGCAATTGCAAGAGGTATTGTAGGTGCAGGTCCTATTATTGATAACTATGCATTTAATCATCAAAAACGTTTTGATTTTGTTGAATTTAGCTATTTTGATAAGTCGATTATTTTACCCGCTTATGTTGCGATTGTTGCTGAAAGCAGTAAAAGAGAGACCGCTGCAAAATTTATTGCATTTGCACTCTCTGATAAAGGGCAAGAGATCATTTATAAAAGTGATATGGCGAAGATCCCTCTTAGTAAACAGATCTTACGTAATAATGATGAGTTGGCTAATAATACCGAATTCATTCTTAACAGTAATGAAGCTTATCGTCGTAGTGAAGTTGTCAATGCTTTGTTTGATCAAATGATCACCCATAACTTTCCATTAATGCGCCAAGTCTGGAATGATATTCATGAAGCAGAAAGACAGGAAAATAAAACACCAGAGCGTATAGCGGCTATTAGTAAAGCCAGAAACATGGCAAGTTCGGTACTTATTACCGAAAAAGAAGCTAATTCACCGACGCTTCAAGCCCTTTTTATGAAAGAAGCCGATCAGCGAGAATATTCAGATCAAGCTCTTGCCGTTCTTTATCAATGGCGTACACAAGAAGCGCAAAATCTTGAACAAGCATTGGTTTTACTTAAAGAAACCAAATCACCCTGATGACCTTGTGGTTCACGTATACAGCAAAACATGCTGTTTTAATGAAAGGTATTATGGATGAAATTATTTGTGCCTAAGCAATTTGGCAAGCTAGGTAGACGCCTTTATATGGCGTTTATTTTTAGCTCATTACTCACCTTATTAATTGGTGTAGTTATCTTTTTTATGTGGGGAAAATTAGCGACACAGATAAATGCCTCAGTTGAAAATTCGTTACCGATGTTAACCACCAGCTATAACATGGAGCGTTATAGCACAAACTTGCAGATGCTCTTAAAAGAGCGTGAACAAACACAGCGAAAATCAATTTCAGAGCAACAAAAGCAGGCTATCTATCAGCTTTTAGATAATCTGCGCGATTTTCCTATTGAACAAAAGCCCCAGCGTGATTTTTATACACAACTTGTTGATGAATTATCTCATCTTATTGATGAGCAAGATATTTTGTTAGAAAAACGTCGTGAGTTAGAAAATAGACTAGCGCAACTTTTAGGACAATTAGCATGGATGCATGATGCTGTTGGTGAAGATATTAAACCGCTACTCAATGAAATTGAGTGGCATGTTAGCCAAATGATTAATGAGAAGAATGTACAAGAAAATAGCTTACAGCTTTTATTAGAATCGACCTTATTACAAGAGCTATTTACCACAGAAAATGAGTTAATCAGTTTAGTTGAAGAAATTGCACATCAACGCTATAGCCGTGATATTGATGTTGCGTTTCATTATATCAATGTAAAAACAGATGAAATTGTTGCCTTAAATGAAAAGTTAAAAAACTATCCTTCGACAATCGCTCATCGTCAGGTATTACAGGAAATTATAGCTATCACTCGTTATAAAGGGGATATTTATCAAACATTAATTGATGATGTAGAAAATGAACGAAAACTTAAAGCATTAACACCAGAACTTACACAAAAGCTTTCACAATTTGATGATGCTGTAAGAGGTAATGTATTTGCAACTAGTGAAGCGTTAAATAATCTGAATGCAGATACGCGAAAATTAATGGCAACAGGAAAAATAGTCATTGTGGTGATTATTGTTGCTTCATTATTGCTTAGCATCATTGCGATGAAAATTCTTATAGATAGACGCTTAGTCGCAAGATTAAATAGATTAAGCGATGATTTAGCGCATGTTGCAAAAGGACATTTAACAGAACCTGTATTAATTGAAGGGAAAGATGAAATTGGCTTATTGAGCCGTCGATTACGACGATTTTGGCGACAAATGAAAGAAGTTGAAGCTAGTAACGCACTAAATCTGATTAATAATACTGATGCTAGCCTCATTACATGTCATCATGATGGCAAAGTCGAAACGGTGAATCCAAGTGCTGCGACATTACTGGGTATTGGCAAAGAACAAAGTAATAAACCGTTATGGCAACTTTTTAGTGGTGAAGCCAGTGTTATGCTCAAAGCCCAATTTAGTATAGAAAGTTCACTTTATCGTGTTGGACAAAGTGAATGTATTATCACTATGGTGCAATCACATACTTCTCGTTTTCTACAATTTAATATTCGTGAATATCCCCATAAAGAAGAGCATAAATATATTGTTACTATCACCGATATTACACGCCAAGAATTAAGTCGTTTAGAATTACAACATCTGGTTGCACTAAAGACGCAGGATTTACAAGAGAAAAACCAGCAACTTAACGACGAAATTATACGCCGTGAGCAAGCGCAAAAGCACCTGATACAAACACAAGAGGAATTAATACAAACGGCTAAAATGGCGGTAGTAGGACAGGCGATGACAAGTTTAGCTCATGAGCTTAATCAGCCTCTTTCTGCAATTAATACTTACCTTTATAGTGCCAAATTAACGATAGAAATGAAAAAATACGATCAACTACCTGATTCAATCGAACGTATTGAAAAGCTTAGTGCTCGTATGAACCGAATTATTACGGCATTACGCAATTTTTCTCGTAAATCACCGTCTGAAATTAGCTTTGTATCAGCACCTTTAAAAGAGTTGGTGGAAAGTGCCATGGTATTAGTTGAGTCGCGCTCTAAACGAGAGCAATGTACCATTATTAATCAGCTTTCCGGTGAACTCACTATTTGTGCTGATCCTACGCAAATAGAGCAAGTGTTAGTCAATCTTTTCGTCAATGCGATGGATGCAATAGCAGGAAGTGGAAAAGGTCAAATTATAGTCATGAGTTTATCTAGCACAGCGAGACAGCAACTCGTTGGCATTGCCGATAGTGGTAAAGGCTTTAATCGTGATGTTTTACCAAAACTCTTTACGCCTTTTACTACCACAAAAGATGTGGGATTAGGGTTAGGTTTATCAATTTGCCGTTCTATTATGCAACGGTTTGGTTATGAAATTTACTTAGCATCGACTTTAACAGGTGGTGCTATGGTTGTTTTGGAGTTTACAAATGACACAATCACAGATGCCTGATGTTTTATTAATTGATGACGATGAAGATATTTTAGAATCATATCGTCATTTACTTAATCTTGCAGGTAAAGTTGCTAGAGTAACTAATTCACCTGAAGACGGCTTAAATTTATTAACACCTCATTGGCAAGGGGCGGTTGTGCTTGATATTTATATGCCAGCAATGAATGGTATGGAAGTATTAGAGCGAATAAAACAAATCGATGCTCGTATCCCCGTTATTATGATAACAGGACATGGTGATATTCCACTGGCTGTAGAGGCGGTTAAAAAGGGGGCTTATGATTTTATTGAAAAGCCAATTAATCCGCCATTATTTTTAGAGCTGGTGGCTAAAGCGTGTAAAGAGCGTAAAACAACACTTGCACTAAGAAATACAATGATTAGCACGACACAAGAACGACTTGTTGGTGATAGTGCACAAATCACAGCGATTAGAGAACAAGTACAACAAATTTCTGATATTGATAAAGACTTAATGATTGAAGGTGAAATGGGCACAGGGCGTCATTTATTGGCGCAATTACTTCATGAATTAAGCCCTCGTCATGAACGTGCTATTCAAACCATTGATTGTCAAAATACGCCAGATATTAGCCAAGTGATTGCGCAAATAGAGCAAAATAATATAGGGACACTTATTTTACGTTCACCTTATTCTCTTTCATCACAAGCACAGCGCTGGTTAAGCTCTTATTTGTTAGATATGGAACGGCTTGGTAAACGTCACTTTAAAACCATCGCTATTTTAGAAAACAATACACAAACACTCGTGACTGAAGGGCGATTAATTCCTGAGTTTTATTATTATTTCTCTCAAATTACGTTCTCTTTACCCCCTTTAAGTGCAAGACGCCCTGATATCATTCCATTATTTAGGGCATTTTTACGACAAAGCGCTCATAGACTCGGTATCGCCATTCCTAAAATTGATCGTAATTATCTTGATATTTTAAAGCGCTATGATTGGCCTGGAAATATTCGTGAATTACGCAATGTTGCAGAGTTATATGCTGTTGGCATTGTTAAAATGGTCGACAGTGAACAACACCGAGCTATTATCCCGCCTGAGGGGCCATTAGATAATCTTGTTGATGAATATGAACGCCGTTTAATTGAAGATGCGCTGTATTTATTTGCAGGCAGAGTGAGTGATGTTGCGGATTATTTAGGAATACCACGTAAGAAACTTTATTTGCGTATGAAAAAACATGATTTAGAGAAAGAAAGTTATAAACCTAAGATCTAGGGTCATTATAATAACCCGCACTATCATATGCGGGTTTTTCATTTAAGCTACGATTTAGTTATTTCTTTCTCTTTTATCAAGCGGTAATCGTCAATTCGCTATTTTGAATATCAAATTTGAGCATTTGCGCGTCTTTAATAGTCAGTAGCTCAGCACCTAAATTGACGAGCATTGGTTTTTTCATCTCTGAAGCAATAATTGCACTATGTGAACGATAGTCGCCTTCTGCTAAACCAATTGCCAGTAATTTATGGTTTTCAACTTGAATTAAAGTTGAAGGATATATTTCTTTCGCAATAAGAATAGCCGGTTTTGATGGTACATAAGAAGGGCGAGTTTTATTTTGCAAATGATATAGCACTTGATTACGGAGATCACGTAGATCAAGCTCTCTAGCGCGTAAATAAGGATCTGTGAGATCACGATATTGTTGCGTTCTCTCTTGCATTTCATCAGACCAACTTTGTTGTGCACTGAGCTTATCTTGCTTAATTCTATCTGTCACTGATGATAATAAATCGTCATCATCTAAAATCATGATATGCCCATCAAAAATAGCACTAATATGTTCTCCCATTTCACGGTGTGCTTTTTTAACATAGCGTTTGAGATCATCTAACGTATCGTTAATTGCTTGATTAAATAAGGTAATTTGTGTATCGATATCAATTGGTGAAGATAAGTTTTCAGTAATAGATAAATCAGTTTCATGCCATAAAAAAGCAGGAGCTTGAATCACTTTAGCAGGAACTAAAGTACCTTTTAAGGTTTTATTGCCTAACTCAGCAGGGATTTCTTCACCAAAGCCGTTTTTGGCTAATTCAAGAAATGCCGCAATAGCTTCATCTTGTTGTTCACCAGACGCGATAAGTGTAATCTCATCACCTTGACGAACTTGGATTAAAGAAAGTTGATTTAAACTTAAAGGATTAATGCGTCTATTACCTTTAATAAGTTGATATTCGGCTTTAAATTTTGAGAGTGTATCAACTAAGGCCGATGCCGGTCTGACATGTAATCCATGAGGATTGCGTACAGTCCAATGCGCTTCTTTGCCTTCTATTTTTACAGGTGCATCTGTATTTTCAGTCACATTTGAAATATTTTCACCTAATTGCTCTTTCTTAGGTAAAAGGGCGCTTGACGCTTCTTCAAGTACGGTTTCAAGCTTTGCGCCAGAAGAGGCTGAAACAACTGCCGCTAAGGTACCTTCAACTAGTGGTGCTGAACATAAAGAGACTTTTTCAGCGATGTCAGGATCAAGAAGCTCTAAAGCTGTTTCTGTACTAAGAATAGCGCTACCTAAATCCATCATAACAATAATCGCGTCAGCATCTGATAGCGATTCTATGGTACTCATGATTTTTACTGCATCTGTACCAATAGAGTGGTTTTCATCATCAATTCCAGCAGCAACACCGAGCTTACAGTGTGTTGGATTGATCATCTGGCTTGCGAGTTCAGCAACACCATCAGCGAGGTGCTTACTATGAGAAACAATAACAATATTTATCATTGCAGACCTTTCTTGGTTAGATTATAAGTTATTTATCAAGACTTTCTGTTAATGCTTGTAGTATAAAAACGACAGAAGCACTACCGGGATCTTTATGACCCATACTACGTTCACCAAGATAACTCGCCCGTCCTTTTTTTGCTTGCATTGGAATGGTATCTTCAGCGCCTTTTTTAGCGGCATCTAACGCTTTGGTAACCGCTTCTTTAATAGATAACTTATCGTCATTAGCTTGTTTTAGTGCATCGAGAACAGGCCACCAAGCATCACACATCGTTTTATCACTAGGTTGTGCTTTTCCGCGACTGACAATGCCATCAACCCCATCTTTAAATACGTCATATAGTTGATTTAAATCGAGACTTTCAAGACCTGCTGCGGGTTTTGCTCCTCGAATAAAGAAAGTACCAAATAGCGGACCACTAGCACCCCCAATATTAGAAAGTAAAGTCATACCGGTATTTTTTAAAATAAAGCCAATATCTTTATTTTCAAATTCAGGTAATTTTTCAAGCACCTTTTTAAAGCCACGATTCATATTTAAACCATGGTCAGCATCACCAATTTCACGGTCCAGATCGGTAAGATAATCACTATTTTTTTCAAAAAGTTGTGCGCATTGTTGTAACCAAAGAATAACTTGAGTATTTGTTAGTGCCATTATTTTTTCCTCTTTTATTTAACCATTGCAGGAGTATTAACAGGTGCATCCCATAAGCTGAGAAGATTATCATCAACCTTTAATAACGTGATAGAAACGCCTGTCATATCAAGTGAGGTACAATAAGAGCCGATTAAGGAGCGTTCAATTTTAAGACCAAATTTTTCACAACATTCAGTGAGATGATTGTAAACACCATATAATTCAGAAAGCGGTGTTGCACCTAAATTGTTCACTAAAGCAATAACGCGATCGCCTGATTTTAACGGTTGTTTTTCTTGATGTTCATCAACCCATTCACCTGTATCACGGTCCCATCGATGAATAATGCGTTGATAATGGCCATTTTCAATTAATGTTGTAAACATAGCTTCAACAGTATCATTCAATGTACTGAATTTACGGCGATTAATACCTGGTTCACCGTGAATACCAACACCAAATTCCATTTCATTTTCTGGTAGTGTAAAAGAAGGTTTACCCGCAGCAGGTACCGTGCATGCATCAAGTGCAATACCAAGAGAAAAACCGTTATTATTAATTTTGTATCCTAGTTCAACTAACTCATCTAGCGTATCACCGCGTTCAGCTGCGGCACCCAGTAATTTCTCCATCAATACTGTATTAGCAACACCACGGCGCCCTGCTGTATATAGACTGTCTTTTACTGCAACATCGTCATCAACGAGTACAGTTGCTACTTTTACACCATCATCATGTAAAAGTTCTGTGGCAGTTTCAAAATTGAGCACGTCACCGGTGTAATTTTTGATAATCATTAAAACACCTTCACCGCTATCAATTTCTTTTGCGCAGTCATACATTTTATCGGGTGTTGGTGATGTGAAAATTTCACCAGGACAGGCACCATCTAACATACCTTTGCCAACAAAACCTGCATGCATAGGCTCATGGCCACTACCACCGCCTGATAATATAGCGACTTTATCTTTGATAGGGGCATCATGACGGGTGACATAAAAAGAGGTGGGGTGGAGTTTAATTTCAGGGTGAGCTTTAGCGAAACCTTGTAATTGTTCTGATAAAACATCATCAACACGGTTAATCAGTTTTTTCATCGTAATACTCCATATGAATTTTTAGTGTGATCTGATGACAACATCATTGCGCATCCGATCTTAAAATTCGTGATTAAAGGATGGGATAGCGTTGCAATCCTTTTTAACCAAATTAGATAATTCTATGATAATGAAACAACAAAAAAATTTTGTGAGTGACCTACGAATTATTTTTAATAATATAAAAAATATTTGCAATGCAATTAAGACGATATAAAAAAGAGAGCACAACCTGTTAAAAAATAACAGGCTATGTAATCAGACAATATGTAATCAATTTGTTTTGTTACATCGATTGTAACAATGTTAACGCCTGCTTTCTTTGTTCAGGAGAAAGATTTTTTATTACATTTAATAATAGAACATCTTTATTTTTTGCGCTTGGCATTAAGGTATGGCTAAAGGTGAGATTTAAAACAAAGGTGTGCCCACATTCAGGATCACGGCAAGCACAGTAGAGGTCAGATAACTCTTTATGTTTGCGATTACTTTTTTTAATCGTGGCTTTTTCACCACATTCAGGACAAAAAACAGTTAAGGCACGCATAGTACTTTTCTCTTTGTAATGAGTAGGTAGATAACTTTTATATTAGACTAAATTTGTATTATAACCAGTAACACCATTGTTTATTTGTATTTATATTGTTTTATTTTCCATTTTTTAGCTAAAAACAAATAATTTTGTAAGTATGAGTGAAATAATTCGGTATTATTCTGTTATAAGTACATTTCAGAACTTAACCGAACAAAGTTTCTCGCATAAAATACAAACTTTATAGATAATAGAATCACTTTACATCACAAGGATATATTCAACATATTGAATTTTTGGTCTATTTTATTTGTTTTTTGAAGTAAAAATCGATTAGAGGTGAATAATACTGATTATCGATAAGCAAGAAAGTAAGTAGAAAAAATACTGAATAATATGTTGTTTAGTGCAAAAGGATTTTGCGCATTGTTCAAAACAAAAGGAGCTTGGGTTATCTCAATAGTGGTTTTTATTCAGTAGGATCAAGGAAGTTTCATTCACAAGGATGTGAATAAGGGATAATTTTATAATAATCGGATAGATATTATGAGATAGGAGGCTCTTACAACGTTAACTAAAGAGGTATTCATGGATGAATATGAAAAGACCCTGGCATCATTAGTGATTGTTGGCGCTGCTATAGCATTAGGGAAAATGCTGGTAACAAATGAAATAATCACAATTAGGTTATTTATAGGCAGAATTATTTTAGGTTCAGCAGTTTCTGTTGTCGCGGGTGCACTATTGATTTTATGGCCTGGAATTAATTCTATTGCAGTAATGGGAATTGGCTCTGCATTGGGGATAGCGGGTTATCAATTAGTTGAAATTTGGCTAAGGAAACGAGGTAATCAGCTATTTTCCAATAAAGAAAAGGATGACGATAAATAATTTTATTATCTAATTCTTTACGATATTTTTAATAAATACAAAAGGAGTAATAAAAATTTATCTCGAATAATTAAGGAATTATATTATGTTTAACAAGTAGGTATGGCGGTATTTTCGTTCTCTATTTTGTTGAATTGCTAAGGAAAGCATCGAGATAAGATACGTTAAATATGGATGTTAATAACGTTATTGGAAGATCATGTAAATAAGGATGTTTGCATGATCTTCATTTTTACTAATAAGTCGTCCTCAAGTATCAGCATTATCAATTTATTATTGATCTTGCGTTTTAAAATTCTCTATTTTAAATTCAGAATTTATTTTTAGAGTGTTAATATAAATGATACTGAACACCTAACTTATGAATTTTATGAAAATATTATCTCTTGTATCATCTTTATTCTTCGTATCAATTTTATTAATGGGTTGTACTCATCAAACAACTCAAAATACAACTTTAGAAGGGGCAATAAATAATGATAATGCTCTGCCTTTGAAAAGACCAAAAGCGATTGTACAGCCGTTACCGGGCTATCCAGTAAAAGCCTATTTCCAAAAAATAGAAGGTTCTTTAAACATAAAATTTGATATTGATGAAAAAGGGATGACACAAAATATTAGAATAAAAGAGTCACCATTAATCGATATATTTGGTCTTGAAGTAATAAAAACAATCGAAAAATGGCGATATGAACCAGGAGAACCGGTAAAAGATCATATTGTAATAATAGAATTTAACATGCGAAAATAATAAAGAGAAAATTATGGGCGTTATATTTAAAATAGCGCTTAATTAATATTAGTCATTCAATATATAAAAACGTTTATTCTTAACAAAATAATTTGATATTGCTTTATCTATTTATCCTATTTCTTGCTATTTTTTTCTTTTAATGTTGTTTGAATTAAATGTTCAACGTAGTTATCTACTAATAATTCAATAATTTCACTGCGGGTTGTACTTTTCAGGAAAGAAAGTCTATCAATTTTACGCAACGCGGACATTTTTAATGAGAAAGAAACTGATCTTTTCTTATCTTTATCTAAATAAACGCGACTTGTTATTCCTTGTTGAAGGTGCTCTTCATTTGAAGACAATGCCTCTTTCATGCGACGTAATACTTTATTATCAAGCTGTCCTCTTTCGATCATTTGATAAGAACGAGAAGCCTTGCTGTATTTTATTTCAGCACTATAAGTCTCTCTAATTTCTTTTAAGACACGAGTTAATGTTGGCTCTGAGCACTCAAGCGCAGAAATAATTTTAATGGTAGGAACTTTGTTCCCCGGGCTTAAAAGAATTGCCAGTGTAAAAACTCTAACCTGACGAGAGCTCAATTGCATGAAAAATTACCACTTATTGTCTTGTCGTTTATATGTTAAATCAGCGAAGGGTATATTTTTAATATACTACAGGATAAAATAGAGTAAATGCTGAATTAAATATAGTATAAATTAATTATTATTATAAAAAAATAAAGATAAATTAAAAAAATATTTATTTTTATACTATTTAGTCAAAAGTTAGTAAATTTCATGGAATGATCCTTAATAAGTATTTAAGTTTCACAATATTTTATTAAGAATATCAAGTTTTATTCGTTATCGACGTTTTAACGTGTTATACACTGTTTTTGTTGATTGGGATTAATGCCATACAGTTTCGCTCTAGTGAGTATTGTTAATGCCCAATGGCGGTGTGTTGCTGGCTCACACATGGCCCCTTGTGATTTAAAAACCGCTTGTGTTGAATTTAAAATACGCAGTGCATCAGAATGTTCTGCTTGTGACACCATTAATGCTTGCTCAATTTGATAAATTTGTTTGGGATGAATGGCTGTTTTTCCTACTAACCCATTAGCAATATCAAGTTCTAGTTCCTTTTCCATCATTTGATTATCATCAATGTGCTCACAAACTGGCGCTGTTAATGCAAATTGTCGAGTACCAAATACAGCAACCAGCATTTTTATGACATATCCCATTGGACCATCATAAAGCGTAAGATGGCGGGTTCTTCTTAATGAAAGTACATTCATTAAATCATTACCACCGATACGTAATGCAATAATTTTTGCTCGACAAGGATGTTTCAATAGTGCTTCTGCAAGTGTTGTCATTTGTATAACATCAAACACTTCAGCAGTTTCAAGTGTAGGCATCATTGATAAATGAGTATTTTCAATAATTGACCACCAAGTCGGCAATGAAGCTTGTGTGAATTTAGGTAATACAAAGCCATCAATTGCCGATAAATCAAGATGTAATGTCATCCACTTTGCCATGTTAGTATGACGAGGGCGAATAAATAGTAATGGCAAATGTAAGTGCTTTGACTGTTTTTTATGCTCAGCTAAGATATTCACCAAATTTTTTAGGTTTTCTAGTGCAAAAGGCACATCGATATCACTCACTGCATCTTCTAAACAAATCACTAAAGAACGCAATCGAACAATTTTTTGATTGAGTATAATCGACGCGATATCAAGGCGAGTTGCAGGCATATAAAGTGTCGCCCCTAAGTTCCAAGGCGAAAGGCGCTCAATCATTATTCACCTTTTTAATGATAGTTACAGCGCGGT
Source organism: Proteus myxofaciens ATCC 19692 (assembly GCF_001654855.1). Lineage (GTDB taxonomy): Bacteria > Pseudomonadota > Gammaproteobacteria > Enterobacterales > Enterobacteriaceae > Proteus > Proteus myxofaciens. Next base: position 21,476 of record NZ_LXEN01000051.1, on the reverse strand, counting down.
ATTGACCAAGTGTTTCACCAACTTCACTCACTTCAATATTTTTTTCTTGGGCAAGATAAAGCAGTAATGCGAGAGAAGGGTCGCATCTTTTTTTGACGAGAATTTTTTCAGGTATTCGGCGTAATACAGCGCGCGTTGCTTCAGCGATACCCGGTTTTATATGATTGAGAGTCGCAACCTTATGATGATGAGCTAAATACTGTATCACCTTTTCACTACGTATTTTTAAATTAGAGTAGCGCTGTTTAAAAGAAGCATAAGGAAGATGTGCTGATATTTTTTTATCTATAAATTCACTAATAAAATCAATAAAATAACGACTGCATTCATACTGTTTTAAATGATGGCAATTTACAACACCATGAAAACCATGGTAACGCCAAATAGAACGAGAAATTAAGCCCGAAATAGGCGCGCCCATAATGCTAAAAGGAATAAGCCAATCATCATGACTTGCGCTTAACCATGCACAACCACAGGGATCAGCAAGAACGACTAAACGAGGAAAGGAGGGATATCCCACTCTTTTTGATAATGATTGAGCTAATTCGTGAGTAATAGCTCCTTTTCCAGTCCAACCATCAACAAAGACAATTCCTTTAGTACCGTGTTGCGCTTCAATCCAATCCAATGCGTTAGTATCAATACCTCTATCACGAATAATACTAACACCATAATGATAAGAGCGTATTCCCATTTTACGTAATGTCCGATGCAACATAACACCTAATGGCACACCAGCGCGTACAAGACTCACTAAAATAATGGGAGTATCACCAAAATATTGAGTAAGAGATTTTGTCAGCATGATAACTTCATCAGCAACGCGAGAAGCGCAAGTGGCTAGTGTTTTTTCAAATAAAGTTAAATGCCATGGTGTGGGCTCAGGCTCTTGGCTTAACATATCGGAGTAATGATATTGGCCTGATTGAATTAACACCTCTTTTAATGTGATGGGGGTTATCTCTATTTCGATAGGCTGAAGTAAAAAATCGATATCTTCAGCTAAATAGCTCCCTGAAAAAGGTTTATGAACTAAATCATTCATAACTCAATATCTCAACACAAGACGCTATTTTTTTGAGCGCATAAATGAGCTGATTATCAATACTAGTAATAGGCGTTTCACAACACAGAAAAATACGATCAAATTGTTGGTGAGTAACATTATAGAGAAAATTGGGTATACCAAGACCATAATTATCTGCAAAAGTAATGGCAGACTTAATTGCAAAACTCATTGAAATAGGAGAGCGTGTTGTCGCACTAAATTTCACAATCGCACCTTGCTTTTCAAGGCGCTCTGCTAATAAAAAAGGTACCCACACAAATTCACCAGTTCCTAAAACCAAGATTTTTTCACCTTTATTAGTGTGTATTAAAGGTGCTAAATCATTTGTGGAGTACCTCATTCCAAGGCGTCCCCAATTTTGTTTTCCTGTAATTGCGACGTGTCCTTTAGTGCTCACATTGATATTTAATGGTGTAGGTAATGGGGCATTTGGCGTAGCTTGCCATTGCCATTTTCCTTGAACTAACGATATAGATTTAAAAGGTAATGAGCAGCGTTTAGCTATCGCACTATCACTCCAATCAGTTAATGTGACAGTGATAACTTGCTGAATATTAATTAGCTTACCTTGGATTTGTAATGCAGAAAGTAGATTTAAAAATGTATTACCCGTTGTGGCTTCATCATCAATAAGAACAACGGTTCTTGCTTGTTTCACCCAATCTTGTTGGTTTTTCTCATTTGGAAAATACAGTAAATGATCGGTTGCATGGCTATGATTTTCTTTAAATTCGCATAATAGCGTAGCGTTATCGATAGGATGACGAGTTGAGGTTAAATAGACAGATTGTGGATAACGAGTACTCACTTCATCAAATACGCCAGCACCTAAACCAACCGCTGTTTCTGCCATACCAATAAATACCGTAGGACCTTCTAAATAAGCTGGAAATTGTTTGGCAATTTTTTGATATGTTTCACGCATTTTTCTTGGTGAGATAGGGATATGGCGACCGAGGACTTTACTAACAAATAAAAAAGCGCGCTTAGGATTGTGACGTTCTGCAATATCAAATAATTCATCGAGATATGCAACATTAGAGCAATCATGCGTGATGCTTAACGTACCACAACTCAGGTGGCGACGATAAATGGAAGAGCCAAATATCTTATTATCCATTTTAGTTTTTATCCGTTTTTATTTTTGTACAGTGCTGAATTTATCGTTAAAAAATTCGAATTGTCTTACTCAATCTCACTATCTCGTGCGTGGTACAAATATTGTAAATGACTAGGATCGTCTTTTTTATCATGAAGATCCTTTTGGTGAATGTCAATCATAATATGATCAATTAAATATTGTTTTAATACTAATAAATTAGCTTATTTATTAGTGTTTTTATTTTTATAATAATAGTTTTAATTATATAAAATTAATATATATCAATTTGTTATATTTTTATTAAGGTCGTGGTAAGAAAATATTCTTGAACAACTACTTCATCATGCTATGATTATTTTTAATATAGCATTTTTAGCATGGATAGATCAGTAGGAACACTTAACTTTTAAGGACATTATTTATGGTTTCATTAAGCAAAAATCAGACAGTTTCTCTGAGTAAACAAGCTCCCTTACTGGGCCATTTAACGTTTGGTTTAGGCTGGGATCCCATAATAAAGAAAAAAGGATTTTTAGGTTCTTTTCTTGGAAAAAGTGAAAGTGCGATTGATTTAGATGCAAGCTGTGTACTGCTTGATGCGCAAGGTCATCAAATCGATCTTATTTGGTTTCGTCAGCTAAAATCTCATTGTCAGTCTATTCTTCATTCTGGAGATAATTTAACAGGAGAAGGTGATGGCGATGATGAAACAATTGAGGTTGATTTAACCAGCTTACCAAGTCATGTTGAATACTTAGTATTTACGGTTAATAGCTTCCGTGGGCAAACGTTTAATGAGGTTGATAATGCGTTTTGTCGGGTTGTTGATACTGTAACAAATAAAGAATTGGCACGTTATAAACTTGCAGAACAAGGCTCACATACAGGGATTGTGATTGCATCTTTACAACGTAAGCAAGGATTGTGGGAATTCACAGCCTTGGGTGTACCGTGTAAAGGGCGAATTATTGATGAAATGATGCCGGATATTGTTGCGACTGTTTTACAGTAGGATAAATGACAGTAAATAATGTCTAATATATTGAATTTTAAATGTAATTTAATTAACAATATCAAACAGAATCGGTATAAGGAAAGCCACCATGAGTTTTTTCAATAAAATTAAAGAAACACTTAATTCAAGTCGTTCTGAATTAGTTAAGCAAGTTGGTCGTTTTAAAAATAAGAAGTTTATGCAAGGTACTGTTGCTGTATGCGCGCAAATTGCTATCGCAAGCGAGGGTGTCAGTAGTGAAGAAAAACAGAAAATGCTGGGTTTTTTAAAAGCTTCTGATGAACTTAAGGTTTTTGATACATCAGAAGTGATTGCATTTTTTAATAAATTGATTGCGAGTTTCGAGTTTGATACCGAAATAGGTAAAGGCGAAACAATGAAGTATATTTTGGCGATGAAAGATCAGCCAGAAGCTGCACAATTAGCTATTCGTGTTGGGATTGCTGTTGCAAAAAGTGACGGTGATTTTGATGAAAAAGAGAAAGAGGCTGTGCGCGCTATTACCATTGCATTAGGTTTTAAGCCCACAGAATTTGGTTTGTAACTCTATTTAGTATAGGGAACCGTCTAGGAATTATTATGGTATCCACACACATTGGTTTTCCAACAGAGACTGTTGTTGTTTTTGTTGCACTTGCTATAGGCGCTATTTTTATCGACTTATTTATGCATAGAGCAGATAAGCCGATAACTTTAAAAAATGCCATTTTTTGGTCAATATTCTGGGTCGTCATTGCGATGGCATTTGCCGGATTCCTCTATATTCATCATGGCACAGAAGTCGCAAGCTTATTTATCACGGGTTATGCATTAGAAAAAGTGCTATCTGTTGATAACTTGTTCGTCATGATGGCGATTTTTTCTTGGTTTTCAGTTCCTGATCGTTTCCGCCATCGTATTCTTTACTGGGGGATTATTGGTGCAATTATATTTCGAGCCATTTTCGTCGCTATCGGAACAGGATTACTCAGCTTAGGGCCTTATGTTGAAGTCATCTTTGCACTCATTGTTGCTTGGACCGCGGTTATGATGCTGAAAAGTGGTGATGATCGTGATGAAATTGAAGACTATTCACAACATCTTGCTTATCGCTTAGTTAAACGCTTCTTCCCAATATGGCCAAAAATCAGCGGACATGCTTTTTTATTAACACAAAAAGAAGTTGATGCTGAACTAGCAAAACCTGAAAACAAAGATGTCACCATTGGTCGCGGTACTAAAGCGGCTTTATATGCAACGCCTCTTATGCTGTGTGTGGCTGTAGTTGAGCTTTCTGATGTTATGTTCGCTTTTGACTCAGTGCCTGCCATTATTGCGGTAAGCCGTGAGCCACTGATTGTTTATAGCGCAATGATGTTTGCAATCTTAGGATTACGTACGCTTTATTTCGTATTAGAAGCGTTGAAACAATACCTTGTTTACCTTGAGAAAGCCGTTATTTTCTTATTATTCTTTATTGCAGCGAAATTAGGCTTAAATGCGACTGATCATATTTGGCATCACGGTTATAGCATTTCTGCAACAACAAGTTTATTTGTGGTACTTGGTGTTCTTGCGCTAGGCATCCTTGCCAGTGTTATTTTCCCTAAGAAGAAAGACGATATAAGTAATAACAGCCATTAATATGTTGAAAAATAATTTTATTTAAAAGGGTTTTGGAATGAGCGTATCTCTTATTAAAGGTGGTAATGTCTCTTTGAGTAAAACAGCACCGACAATGAAAAATGTTCTTGTTGGGCTTGGCTGGGATGCTCGTTCTACTGATGGCCAAGATTTTGATTTAGATGCCTCTGTATTTTTATTAGCCACAAATGGAAAAGTTCGCAGTGATGCTGATTTTATTTTTTACAACAATCTCAGATCAGCAGAAGGTTCAGTGATCCACACTGGCGATAACCGTACTGGTGAAGGTGAAGGTGATGATGAGACGTTAAAAATCAAGCTAGATACTATTCCAAAAGATATTGATAAAGTTATCTTTGTTGTGACTATCCATGAAGGGCAAGCGCGTCGTCAAAATTTTGGGCAAGTATCAGGTGCGTTTATTCGTTTAGTTAATGATGACAACCAAATGGAAGTCACTCGCTATGATTTAACCGAGAATGCCTCAACCGAAACCGCCATGTTATTTGGTGAGTTATATCGACATAACGGAGAATGGAAATTTCGTGCTGTCGGTCAAGGTTATGCTGGAGGTTTAGCGAGTGTTTGTGCTCAATATGGGATCAATGCTTATTAATTTTAGCCTGTAAAAACAAGCTATTAACAGCAATAAAATGTAATTATCAGTTCATTCAAAAAGTAGGAGCTTTACAATGACTGTTTCCCTCGTTAAAGGTGGTAATGTTTCGCTAACCAAAGAAGCGCCGACAATGACGGTTGCTATGATTGGTTTAGGATGGGATGCCCGCGTGACTGATGGTGCTGAATTTGATTTAGATGCATCAGTATTCATGGTAGGCGAAGATGGAAAAGTACTTTCAGACGCTAGTTTTATCTTCTTCAATAACAAACTAAGTGCATGTGGTGGTGTTGAACATCAAGGAGATAATCGTACTGGAGAAGGGGATGGTGATGATGAGCAGGTTAAAATAACGCTCTCAAAGATTCCTACTGATGTAAAAAAACTCGTATTTGCGGTGACAATTTATGAGGCAGAAAATCGCAAACAAAACTTTGGTATGGTAAGTAATAGTTTTATGCGTGTTTATAATAACGATAATGAAACTGAAATTGCGCGTTTTGATCTTTCTGAAGATGCCTCAACAGAAACAGCAATGATTTTCGGTGAGCTATACCGCCATGGTACTGAGTGGAAGTTTAAAGCTGTAGGCCAAGGATTTTCAGGTGGGCTTGCTGCATTAGCGAAACAACACGGTGTTAATATTTAAATTTTATAGCCCTCGTATATGAGGGCTATTTTTCTGTATTGCGTTTTATTCGATTATTTTTTTACCGTCAATTTAATAGGGGATTTTCTTGATTTATTTGAACCTGAATGAAAATGGCGCCAATGTGGCATTTGTGCGGCTAAGAGTAACTCATGATCACCACGAGAATCACCCCAGGCTTTCATATGATAAAGAGATAGATCGCCATAAACAGCTTCTAAACGCTTAATTTTTTCACCACAACGACAGTTATTACCGATAATTTTACCTGTTAACCTTCCATCAACCACTTCAAGTAATGTGCCAATCAGCTTTATACCCAATCTATCAGCAAAAGGTTGAAGAACCATAGCAGGAGAGGCTGAACAGATAGTAACCTCACCACCATGATTCACTTCTTCTGCAACTGCCAGCAATCCATTAGGTCGCATTAGTTTTGCCCAATAAAGTTTACAGAACTCTTCTGCTTTCTCTTTTAGCCACTTCTCATCAATATCTGTTAAAAATGTTTTTATTAAGATTTCTTTTAGCTCATCGCGAGTAAGTTTACGCCTAAAACAACGCAGTGTGGGTAATACCATTTTAATAATACGACTTGAAAATTTACGTCTACCGAAAGCAAATTTTAAAAAAGGGATAAAACTATCGCGATAGGTTAAGGTGCCATCAAAATCAAACACTGATAACGATTTTACGGTGTTTTTTGAGGTTTCAAACAGAGGTTGCATCAGAATTTAAGCTCCGTAAATGAAGAGTGCAAGATATCAATTAATCCATTATATCATTGTTACAAAAATGATATAGAGGGAATATTATGGGTCTACCGCTGTGCATTTTGGATAAATGTTAATAAAATGTATTTTAACTTTTTCATTATTAAATTGAAAAATAATTTTTTACAAAAAAATATATATTAATTAATAATAATATTTGACGGTTATTTTTATTATTCGAGTTAACAAATTAATTTATACTTTATAAATATAAAAAAACTCACGGTGATTTTATATATTTATAAATAAAAGCTTATTTTCAATGGGTTAAAATATATTTGAATGTGTAAATAAAACAATAAATTAGCCGATAAAAAAATATTGTCTATTGATTTTATTATATGGGTACCTCTATTATGAGTATTAAAAGAACGGCGAAAATAGGTTCTATTCTATTATTGTTTTTATTTATTATATCATCTGCAATATCGTCATTTTTTGTTTATAAAATGAAAGCAAATTTTGATCAAGTTGAAGTATTGGCAACACGATTTACCGATATCCAAGATGCAAGATATCAGTTAGTAACGATGCTATCTAATGTGAATTACCTTATGCATAATCATACACAAGATAGTGATTTAGATAGCACTATTATTGAACAAAATAAGCAACTAGCAATAAAATCAAAAACAGTTATTGATAGATGGATTAAAGAAAAAAAAATGACGCAAGAGGCTCAAAAAAGTACTGAGAATATTGCCAAGTTATTTTATAACCTACTTGATAAACTTGTTATTCCATCTGAAGGTATTAGTGCATTAAAAATAGAAAATAAAGAAATAGCAACAGAATTTAAAAAATTAAATATATTATTTGATAATTACTTTTCTATTGTTGCTAGTAATAAAGAAAAAATTTCTGAGAAGCAATCTATAATGATTGAGTTTTCTATTTTATCTACCGTTATTTCCTTAATTATTGTATTTATTATACTCTTTTTCGTTATTCGCTGGGTAAACAAAACATTTATTACGAATCTAGAAGTCTTATCTGGTATTTTGAAAAAGGTAGGAAGTGGCAATTTAATCTTCACATTACCAAAAAAAAGTCATGATGAATTTGGTGAATTATTTACCCACGTCGAGGAAATGAAAAAAGCGTTAACTTCAACAATCTTGAGTGTGAAAAAAGAAACATTGGAAATAAAGCAAGGAACGAGTGAAATTTCATTAGGGAATCAAGAACTGTCATCAAGAACAGAAGAGCAAGCGAGCGCCTTGCAACAAACAGCGGCAAGTATGGAAGAAATTAAAACGACAGTTGCAAATAACAGTGAGAATACGCAAGAAGCCAATATCATCTCTAATCAAGCACAAGAAATTGTGATTGATGGGTCTAAGGTAATGAAAGACGCGATTAATTCAATGAAAAAAATAGAACAAGGCGCGATTAAAGTTGCTGAGATTAATGATGTTATCAATAGTATTGCTAGTAAAACTAACATATTAGCATTAAATGCAGCTGTTGAGGCGGCAAGGGCTGGTGAGCAAGGACGTGGTTTTACTGTAGTTGCGGCTGAAGTGAGAGATTTAGCGGCTAAAAGTGCAGAAGCTGCAAAAGAAATAAGCCATATCATCAAGGAATCAATAGAAGATATTGCTCATGGAACTTCTTTGGTGAATAAAACGGGTGAACATATGCAAGAGGTCGTCTCATCAATTAATAAAGTAAACAAAATAATGCAAGGAATAAGCCTAGCCTCTGAAGAGCAACGAATGGGCGTTGAGCAAATTGCTGTAGCAATTACTCAAATGGATTCAGTCGTTCAGCAAAATGCAGCATTAGTTGATCAAGCCGCTTCTTCAACACTCGTACTCGATGAAAAAACACAGATTTTAACGAATAGTATGTCAGTATTTTGTATTGAAGAAGAACAACAAGAACAGCAAGAAGAACAGCAAGCAGAACAGAAATAAAACGAATAGATAATAGCAGTATTCACTTTGATGCGGTTTATTAAGGTGGATACTGACTATTATACGATATAAAGTGAGAGAATTTAGGTATTATTGGGCAATAAACACTTTTGAATGAAATAAATTATGTAAGTAAATATAACTTATAATGCTAATGAGTTGTTTTATATTGGTGATGCAAGCTAAATATTTCACTATTGGCGATATATTATTTTTTATTTTATTAATTTAAAGTGATTTAAAAGAGGAAAGATATTTATAATCCTGATTAATCAGTAAATAAAATCTATATCGTGCCGATAAATGATCACATTTGTGTCATTTAATTGCCGAGGTGGATAGTTTCATGAGTATTGAAAAATCAGCTAAAGTAGGCTCGATTATATTGTTATTTATCTTTTTAATATCATCTATATTGTCGTCATTTTTTATTTATAAGATGCAGAATAACTTTACTGCATTAGATTCACTTAATACCCGTTTAAATAGTATTCAAGTCGCGAGATACGAATTAGCAACAATACGTTCTCATGTGAATTTCTTGATGAATATGAAAACGCTAGATTCAGATAAAAGTGAAACCCGAGAAACGCTCGTTACTGAGGCAAAGGCGTTAGCAGTAAAATCAAGAGCAACCATTGAGCATTGGGTTGAAGTAAAGAAAATTAGCGCTGATGCGCAAAGAAATGCAGAGCAACTTTCTACGCTATTTTATCAACTTCTTGATAATATTATGGCGCCAATTGATACTTTAGCATATGAAGATGTTGATCTTTCAAAAGACTTTTTACGCTTATCAGAATTATTTGATGAATATATTGTGATAACAAAAGGCGTAAATCAAGATATTACAGATCAGCAAGAATGGATGGCTAAACTCTCTATTTATATTAGTGCTATTGCTTTAATTGTGATTTGTACTCTTCTTTATATTGTTATTCGCTGGGTAAACAAAACCTTTATATTTAATTTAAATACACTAGCAGCTATTTTAAGAAAAGTCGGTGAGGGAGATTTAAGTTTTTCATTACCTAAAAAGCGCCATGATGAATTTGGTACACTATTTAAAAATGTGGGTGAGATGCAAGTAGCGCTAACATCAACAATTAAATTAGTGAAAGAAGAAGCATTAGAGATTAAACGAGGATCCGCTGAAATAGCGACAGGAAACCAAGATCTTTCGTCACGAACTGAAGAACAAGCAAGTGCCTTGCAACAAACAGCGGCCAGCATGGAAGAAATAAAAACAGCTGTTGTTAATAATACTGATAATGCAGTTCTTGCTAACTCTATTACTGCACAAACACGTGATCTCGCTATTGATGGTTCTAATATCATGAATGATGCGATTAGCTCTATGAAAAAAATAGAGATAGGCACGTTAAAAGTCGCTGAAATTAATGATGTTGTTAACAATATCGCAAGCCAAACTAATATATTAGCATTAAATGCAGCGGTTGAAGCAGCAAGAGCGGGTGAGCAAGGTCGAGGTTTCACCGTAGTTGCTACAGAGGTGAGAAATCTTGCTGCAAGAAGTGCAGATGCAGCCCGTGAAATTAATCAAATCATTAAAGCGTCTGTTGAAGATGTTGCACATGGTACTGAATTAGTGAATAAAACAGGTGCTCATATGCAAGAAATCGTCTCATCTATTTCTCAAGTGAGTCATTTAATGCAAGGCATTAGCATTGCATCTGAAGAGCAAAAAGTAGGGATAGAACAAGTCGCTGTTGCGATAAATCAAATGGATTCTGTGGTTCAGCAAAATGCAACGCTTGTAGAGCAGGCCGCAACCTCGACCATGATTTTAGATGAAAAAGCCCAAAATTTAACAGATAAAGTGTCTGTCTTTAATATTATTAAATAATATTTATTCTAACCTTAGCCCACGTTGATTAGCTATTAGCGTGGGTATTTCTTATTTTGTCCTTTTATTCCTATCATCTTTATCATTATTAAGTTTGACTGTATTCATAAGAAAAGCACTGGTAGACACTAGTAGATAAGTTAAACTACGGGTATCGTTAATTATAGATAATAAAAATCAATAACGAATATAGCGTTAATCTCTTTTATTCACCTGTTTATCATGAGGTAGCCCACTATCGATATTAAACAATTATTTTATTTAATCGCGTTAGATAAAACACAACATTTTGGTCAAGCTGCTGAGATGTGTCATGTTACGCAACCCACATTATCGATGCGATTACGTAATTTAGAAAAAGAACTTGATGTTGTGCTAATTAAACGTAGTTCTCGCTTTGAAGGTTTTACCGAAGAAGGTGAGAAGATATTAATGTGGGCGAAAACGATGCAATCTGCTTATGATGGATTACAGGCAGAAGCGGCAAATTTTCGACAACAGTTATTTGGTCAATTGCGTATCGGCATTGTTCCTTTGACTAATCTTAATCCAATGAAAATGTTGCAGAAAATCTCAATGGTTTTCCCTGAAATCCGCTTTCAAGTTACTTCAACGAATAGTGAGAACATTATTGATTCTCTTAATAGCAATAATATTGATATCGGTATTTGTTATTTAGAGAGCGCGAATTCTCAACAACATGAAATATATTCGTTGAAAAAGACAGAGCTCGGATTGTTATATCATCGTGACCATTTTATGCCATCAGCGAGAACCATTCAGTGGGAAGAAATAATAAAGTTACCATTAGCATTACTAAATAAAGAAAATCATTTTCGTCAATCAGTTGATTTAGCCTTTCAACGTTACAACTTACAACCTAAAGTCATGGTTGAAAGCAGTTCAACTCTTCACCTTATTCAATCTGTTGATAGCGGATTTTGTGCATCAATAGTCCCGTTATCAAAAGGTATGGAAACGCTTAGTCATAACCTTGCAGTTGTTCCGATTGCTGATGCTGTTGTGAACGCACCTTTAGGCATTATTATCCGACGAGAAGAACCTCGCTCAATGCTGATTGAAAAGTGTTTTGCACAAATGCGTCATTATTTAGAAAAGATTAATTTGTAGTTTATTGATAAAAATGCGCAATACCCATTGCTAAAAAATGGGGAGTTTTTTTATCAGATGATGATTTGTTGTAGAAGTAATCTAATAAAGATTAATTTTATTAATGACTTTTTCGCTGACAAATGATTCAATATCCAATAAAGACGGATTGACTTAAATGATAAGTTGATAGCCGTTATATGATAGTTAATGTATCTATCAGATTCATAGTATATCCTTTTGACGCTTTCCTATGGTTCACATTTAATAAATAATCAAACCTCAATCGTGACCAAATTAAATACAATCCACGCGAGTTAAATCAACATCAAATCTAAACAAAAAACACACTAAAGGTAAAATAATTTGATGTGTTTAACATAAAAAGAGTTTTATATTAAATATAATTAATGGTTAAATTGTATTCATTGTAAGTGGATGATTTATGTTTAGTGTATGGTGCTATTTCTTATGAAAAGGATCTTTATATGCGTTGGTCTGCTTTCTTTTTTTTCATCATCCCATTTTTTATTTTAGGGTGTTCACCTGACGACAAACCGGAAGAGAACATCACCTATGTTGGGGCGAACTTATTGGGTTATAACCATGTAGCAGGAACGAATATCAATTGGTTTTCGGTTAATGGTTATCGAGGGCGAACCGGGGGATTTACTTGCTGCGTGATGTTACCTGAAATATGGCAACCCAATATGCAACTCAATGTGAAGTGGGAGGTGAATCCTGACCCGTTTCCTACAAATATGCCCCCTTTAGGAACTGATGAATTTAGGGAGTTCATGAAAAAAAAGGAAGCCAATTACCGACAATATCAGACTACCGTGACTATCCCGGAATATAAAGATTCCTGTGGATTGCAAGTCCACTTCTTACCCTGTCAACAAGTGAAAGTCACCGCGACGTGTCATGGTATTGAACACCCAGAGCACCCAATTAAAGACCCCTTTGACCAACCGGAGCCAGAACAATGTCCCCAATGATTATCGCCCCGAAAAAAGACCAAGTTTCAACTCAAGGTGCTCCTTGCTGGGTTCCCCCTCTGTTCCCTCTCAATGGGCGGTTAGCGCTGACTGAAAAACAGCTAATTAAGAATATCGAAAAAATAAGGCAAGAAGAATTTCAACATCGAAGTAACTGTCACCGGGAATTAAAAAATTCATGCTGTAAAAGTTTACATATCAGTTTATTTTTTGATGGCACCAATAACAATGAACCTAACGATACAAGCAGTACACCACCGCATCCGTCCAATGTTGCTAAACTGTACCATGCCAGTGCTCCCGAAAATCGTCAGGCTAATGAGAGAGGCTTTTATGCTTACTATATTCCTGGGGTTGGGACGCCTTTTCCTCAAATCGGGACGTATGATTATTATTCTGCGGGTTTGCAGTTTGCTGTTGGTGGGGAAGACCGTATTAATTGGGGATTAGTTCAACTATGCAATGCATTGTATCATGCGGTGACAAAAGATTTTATCAAAAATGGGATTATGAAAAAGATGGTTGAAACGATGAATTCATCCGATCCGTCGAGAATGCGGTCTCGAAATGCTGCTATTATGGCGGCAACAAGCCCTACGAATTTTAATCGAGAAAAAATAAATCAGGCATATTTAGACGCAGTTTCGCCAAATAATAATCAACATAGGGCGCGTTTAGATGCCTTAGAAAAGTTGCTTATTCCTATTAAGAAAAAAGTGTCCGATTCTCAATGTAAAATTGTGGCTATTAAATTGTTTGTCTATGGTTTTTCTCGTGGCGCAGCGGAAGCCAGAGCGTTTGTGAGTTGGTTAGATGAACTATTATCGTCCAATCTTTTAGGGTTTCCCGCAGGAACTCTGTTGGGCGTCAAAGTATCGGTCGAGTTTTTAGGTATCTTTGATACCGTTCCTGCGGTGGGGATAGCCAACGTCGTGCCGGGATTTACGGGACATAATGGTTGGGCTGGGCAAACTCAGCCCTTGCCACAATCAGCGCTGATTAAAAAATGTTGTCATTTTGTCGCGGCAAATGAACAGCGACAAGCCTTTTCTCTCGATTCAATTCGCACTGCGGAGGGGCATTATTTACCCCACACGGTGGAAGTAGTTTACCCCGGTATGCACTCGGATGTTGGAGGGGGATATCCAATGGGCGACCAAGGTAAATCGCGAGATAATGCAGGGGACTTATTGTCTCAAATCACACTACACGATATGTATGCAGCCGCGATTGAAGCCGGTGCCCCATTAGCGGTCCATCCTGAAACGTTAAATCAGCTATCTGCCGATTATCAACAGTGGTATTCATTTAGAAAAATGAATGATACTACAGTAAAAGAATTCGATTTTTCCTTAAAATTGGTTTCGACGTTTAACCATTGGTTATCAACCACCTTAATTGACAATCAGAACGAATATGATTTATCCGAAGACCCCATTTACACGCCGTTTCGGTTTGAAACAGTGTGCTTAGAGCAAATCATGGAGGAGCAACTCAGTTGGATAACGGGGTGGCGGATTATGCGTTTTGCATCCTCTATCTCATCCCTTATGAACATAGCGTCACAACCTTTTTTTCAGCAGGCTTCTCAACACCCAAAAATTCAGGCTCAACCCTATGAGCCAGGATATAGTCAGCAAGCGCAAAATGCGTTAGCTGAGCAATGGTCTCTTTTAACAAATAAATCTCAACAAGTTGAAAAAAAACGTAATATTGAAATAGCTAAGTATAAAAATAATGAAGACTGGTATCCCAGTGATGATTTTATTGGAGCACCATTATTTGATGCTGATAATTCAAGGGGACAGCTTTGGGAAGCTGCGTTAGAGTTTGCTGCTGATTATGAACGTAGATCTCGCCCAACTCCTTTATTTACTCCTGAAAAGAGACAGACAAAAAATGAATGCATAATTAAAACGCGTTACTTGCAATCCTCTAATTCGGCCTACTTTGCTAAAGAAGGTATTACTCAACCATTCCCAGTTACACATTGTGAAAAACTACCTGAATATAGTTTTGATGCGGGTACTGCTTTATTAGCTGAATATTTTTTACAGAAATTAGATCCTCTTCTTGCACGTAGTGCTTATATTTATACATATCAAAATGAGGCATATGAATATTTAAAATTTAAAGATGCAGGACGTTATAAATTTGAACATTTTTTTCTACCACATCTAAAAAATCAAATTCCAAATCCTAAAATTGGTTCTTTGATTAATTTGTATGATAATTACATACATGATTCTCGAGCATGGTTTATGCATTCAGAAAGTGGTGTTAGAGAGCCTTTTGGCAGTTATTTTTTATCAAGAATGATTTATTTTGGTAGTAAATGGAATAAAGCAGTACAACTACGTTTTGATGGTGATCACATACTTGGTGTTGAAAAACATTTGCAAGATATGGCTGTTTTTGCGCATCATCCAACCTATGGTGTCAAAGTTTATCACCGTACTACAGGACAAGAAATTTCAGTGGATGATGGTCAGTTGCCTGCATTAACTCATAATTTTATTCACCAATTGAAGCCATTAGTTACGCTGAAAAAAGCTAATAAAGAAGCCCAAGTATTTTCTAATTTACAAAAAATAGTGAATGATACTTTTATTTCTTAAAATCTAGTTAGGATAGTATGTATTCTTATCTTTTTTAGTATCTGTAGTTTATTTAACTTCAGTTATATTAAATCGCGTGATGATCGTTATCAGATTTTTTATACATACCCACAAACCTTTGCCTCATACTAATCATTAAATTTATTTACTGATTATATTGGTCATAAATTATAGATAAAAAAATTCCCAATAATCGATTATTCAACTATTGGGAATTATTTAAATATATTCTGCTTTTTAACTAATTAATTTAACTAATCACTAAGCGACTTGCTGTTGCTGTGCATATACCTTAACAGGTGTGGCTTTATAAGAAGGGGTGCCACTTTCTTTATCAATATAATCTAATGGAATTAATACATTAGCTTCTGGGTAATAAGCCGCGACAGTGCCTTGTGCAATACTAAATGAGACGACTGTAATATTCTCAAGCTTTAGTTTTCTATTTTCACTCACAGTTTCAATAGTGACTTTGTCGCCTTCTTTTAATCTTCTTGCGATTAAATCAACGTCACTCATAAACAACACATCACGTCGGCCAAAAATACCCCGATACCTATCATCTAACGCATAAATAGTTGTATTGTATTGGTCATGGCTACGAATAGTGACTAAACGTAGAACATCGTCACCTTTGACATCTTTATTCTCTTTTACGCCTTCAAATACTGAGAACATGGCTTTGCCTGTTGGTGTATTCCACACTCTTTCTGTCGCAGGAAGTGGCATACGAAAACCACCAGGAACACGAATGCGCTGATTGTAATTATCAAACCCTGGGATAGTTTTTTCTATCATGTCACGAATAAGATCATAACTTTCAGTAAATCTTATCCAAGGTGTTTTACTATAAGAAAGTGTAGCTGCTGCCATTTCAGCCACAATTACGGGTTCTGATTTTAATAATCGAGAAGCTGGCGTTAATTTACCTGAAGATGCATGTACCATCGACATTGAATCTTCAACGGTAATGGATTGACGACCTAATGCTTGCACATCTAATTCAGTACGACCTAAACACGGTAATATAAATGTTTCTTTTGCAGTAAGTAAATGAGAGCGATTTAATTTTGTTCCAATATGAACACTTAAATCGAGTTTTCTCATTGCTGAAAAAGAAAGCTCAGAGTCAGGTAATGCCACAGCAAAGTTCCCACCTAAACAAATAAGCGCTTTAGCGGTACCATCTACCATTGCTTGCATTGCATTAACAGCATCATGCCCGTGTTTAGAAGGCGGTTTAAAACCAAATGTTTCTTCTATTTTTTGCAGAAATTCTGGTGAAGGTTTTTCAGTAATGCCAACAGTACGATTACCTTGAACATTAGAATGCCCTCGTAATGGGCATATTCCAGCTCCTTGTTTACCAATATTTCCTTTCATTAAAAGAAGATCTGCAATTAAACGGACATTCGCTGTACCTTTATTATGCTGTGTTATTCCCATACCGTAGGTAATAATGGTGGCTGGTGAATTCGCGTAAAGTAAGGCAACACTTTCGATATCTGCTTGAGAAAGTCCACTTTCACTTTCTATATCTTGCCAAGAGGTTTGATTTAAATCTTCAATAACGGCTTCAAAACCTAGAGTATGCTCTGCAATAAATTCATGGTCGAGAATATCACCACGTGCATTATCCCACTCAATTAAGGTTTTCATAATACCTTTGAGTGTCGCTGCATCACCGCCAGCTTTAACTTGATAATAAGATGACGCAATATTTGTTGAGCTATATGTTGCCATTTCAATCACACTTTGTGGATCAGTAAAGCGCTCTAATGCTCTTTCTTTAAGTGGATTTAATACGACAATAGGCACACCACGGCGAGCAACCTCATGCAGTGTACCCATCATTCTTGGATGGTTTGTGCCAGGGTTATGACCAATCGCAATAATTAATTGGGTATGATCAAAATCATCTAAAGATACCGTACCTTTACCGATACCAATGGATTGCGGTAATCCCACACTGGTTGGTTCATGGCACATATTTGAACAGTCTGGAAAATTGTTTGTGCCATATTCTCTAGCAAAAAGCTGAAATAAATATGCGGCTTCATTTGAAGCTCTACCTGATGTATAAAATTCAACATTATCAGGAGAAGGCATTGCTCTTAATATTTCACCAATACGCTGAAATGCATGTTCCCAAGTTACGGGTTGTAATGTATCTGTTAATGCATCATAAGAAAGAGGGTGAGTTAAACGGCCATAACCTTCAAGTTCAAAATCTGTTCTTTCTAATAAAGAACTTACTGTATTTTTTGCTAAAAATTCAGGCGTAACCCTCTTTTTGGTCGCTTCCCAAGTGACCGCTTTTGCACCATTTTCACAAAACTGAAAAGTTGAATGATACTCTTTATCAGGCCATGCACAACCAGGGCAGTCAAAACCATCGGGTTGATTAGTATTAAGCAGTGTTTTAGGTGCAACAAAGGCATCCATTTGAGTGCGAACAGCGATGGCAGTTGCTTTTAATGCACCCCATCCTCCTGCTGGACCATGATAAGGTTTTACACCAGGGATTGATGATTTATTTTTACTCATATCTACATTCCTAAAACGTAAATAATTATATTTATTTATAATAAAAAATTGGCAGATGAATATGAAAATCAAATCAGCTATATAATTAAATATATAACCATATCTCGTTTATTATTGAGTATTTAGCCTATTAAATAAAAATTAAATTAATACTTAATTAGAGATTTTTGAGTAAACATTTCGTTTTCTTCTTGTTTAAGAAATTAAAACATTGCATTTAAAGAGTCAACAAATATGAAACAATAATACGTGATTATCGGGTGTTTTTAATAGTTGATAGAGCATATCTATCACCTGATAAAATCAATTGATTTGACTAACTGTTATAGTTTGGTTAAAAATGTTTTATCAGCGATAAATAAATGATTTTTTGAGTTTGGTAATTATATATACATTTAAAATCAATAAGATATGATATTAATTTGTTATGTATTTTAATGCATAATGTTTTTTTGTTGTTCTTGATTATTTGTCTTTATTTAAGTGTATTTAAATTTATTAAATGTAATTAATAACAATATATTTATTCTATTTAATAAGTCACCTGCAAATTAGCTGATAAATTTATTTATTAATAATAAAAATTATTAATTGATTTTTTGTGAGAAAACATAATTAGGAAAATAAAATGAATAAATTTATGAAAAATAGATTTATAAAAAGAGAGGCATTATGTTTGGCTTAGATGCTTTTCACCTAGCAAGAATACAGTTTGCTTTTACGGTTTCATTTCACATTATATTTCCAGCAATTACGATTGGATTAGCGAGCTTTTTAGCTATATTAGAAGGATTATGGCTAAAAACAAAACAATCCAGTTATCTAACGTTATATCAATTTTGGATTAAAATCTTTGCCGTTAATTTTGGCATGGGCGTTGTTTCAGGTTTAGTCATGGCATATCAATTTGGAACAAACTGGAGTGGTTTCTCACAATTTGCCGGCAGTATTACAGGCCCAATGTTAACTTATGAAGTTCTTACCGCTTTTTTTCTTGAGGCTGGTTTCCTCGGCATTATGTTATTTGGCTGGAATAAAGTTGGCCGTAAATTACATTTTTTCGCAACATGTATGGTGGCATTAGGGACATTAATTTCGACATTTTGGATTTTATCTTCAAATAGTTGGATGCAAACACCGCAAGGTTTTGCTATTGAAAATGGTATTGTTGTGCCTATTGATTGGTTTAACATTATTTTTAATCCTTCTTTCCCTTATCGTTTATTACATATGTCTATTGCTGCATTTTTAGCAAGTGCATTATTTATTGCTGCTTGCGCTGCGTGGTTATTATTAAAAGGCAGGGATACCGCTCCAGTTCGTAAAATGTTATCAATGGCATTATGGATGATATTAATTATTGCGCCTATCCAGGCTTTTGTTGGCGATGCTCATGGTTTAAATACGCTTGAATATCAACCTGCAAAAATAGCTGCAATTGAAGGGCATTGGGATAATTCGACTAAAGGTGCAACACCACTTATTTTATTTGGTATTCCGGATATGGAAGAAGAGAAAACAAAGTACGCACTCGAAATTCCCTATTTAGGGAGCCTTATTCTGACTCATAGCCTTGATAAACAAATACCCGCACTAAGTTCTTTTCCTCCTGAAGATAGACCTAATTCCACCATTATATTTTGGTCATTTAGAATCATGGCAGGGTTAGGAATGTTAATGATCTGTCTTGGTATTCTTGGCGTTATTCTGAGAAAGAAAAAGAGAATATACACTTCACCATTATTTCTACGTTTTACGTTATTAATGGGGCCATCAGGATTAATTGCATTACTTGCAGGTTGGTTTACTACAGAAATAGGTCGTCAACCTTGGGTAGTTTATGGGTTACAGCGAACTAAAGATGCAGTTTCTGCTCATGGAGATGTGCAGATGAG
This sequence comes from Proteus myxofaciens ATCC 19692, assembly GCF_001654855.1. Lineage (GTDB taxonomy): Bacteria > Pseudomonadota > Gammaproteobacteria > Enterobacterales > Enterobacteriaceae > Proteus > Proteus myxofaciens. The sequence goes on along the minus strand of NZ_LXEN01000051.1, from coordinate 1,669 downwards.
TCTGAGTTTATTGGTCTTTATTTTAGTTTATTTTTCTGTTTTCGGTATTGGTTATTTTTATATGATGCATCTTGTTAAAAAGGGACCTATAGAAGCGCATAGCTTAGCCCAAGCAGTATCAATATTAGTTGAAAAACAAGGTGATAAATAATGAATATTGATTTTTCTATTATTTGGTTTGCTATCATTATTTTCGCCACATTAATGTATATTATTGCTGATGGATTTGATCTTGGTATTGGTATTATTCTGCCATTGACTAAAGATAAAGTGCAACGCGATACCATGGTTAATAGTGTCGCACCAGTATGGGATGGTAATGAAACGTGGTTAGTATTAGGCGGTGCAGCTTTATATGGTGCATTTCCTCTGGCTTACGCGGTTATTATTGATGCGCTGACAATACCATTAACATTAATGCTAGTTGGTCTTATTTTTAGAGGTGTTGCATTTGAATTTCGTGTAAATGCATTACCGAAACATCGTTTGTTTTGGGATAGTGCTTTTATTGGTGGTTCTATATTAGCGACATTTTGCCAAGGGATCACTGTAGGTGCTGTTATTAATGGTTTTGATGTAATAGAACGACGTTTTAATGGCTCTGCGTTAGATTGGTTAACGCCATTTCCAGTATTTTGTGGTTTTGCTTTACTTGTGACTTATGCGTTGTTAGGTAGTTCATGGTTAATTATGAAAACCGAGCATAAACTTCATCGTAAAATGTGTTCACTAACGGTGTATTTAGCGATTATTTTATTTATCGTTATTGCTATTGTCAGTCTTTGGACACCGTTAACACATACTGATATTGCTGAGCGCTGGTTTAGTTTGCCTAATTTATTTTTTTTATTACCCGTTCCTTTCTTCGTTATCGGATTGACTTGGGGAATAGTGAGGACAGCTTATAACTACGGGCATTATTTACCTTTTATCTTATCACTCTTATTAGTCTTTATTGGCTTTAGTGGTTTAGGTATTAGTATTTGGCCAAATATTATCCCTCCTAATATTTCTATTTGGGATGCCGCATCTCCATCATCAAGTCAGAAATTTATGTTAGTAGGGGCAATATTTATTATTCCTATTATCTTGGTATATACCAGCTGGAGTTATTACGTTTTTCGAGGAAAGGTTAACCCAAATGAAAGCTATCATTAATCATTATTTAAAACAAAAATCTAGCCATAAAAAAACATGTTGGTATCAAAAAATAGGGTGGATGATAATTATCTGGACATTAAGTGTATTGAGTTTAGTCGTTATTGCATCATTCTTTAAATTACTAATGTATAGTGCTGGGATGAGAACACATTAAATTTTTCAAAATAAAATATATAAAAAGGCAATGTAATATCACATTGCCTTTTTGGTTTTAATTAATTCTTTGTTTTTTTGATGCTCAATATTATCTATTATAATAAGTTGTAATATTTATCTGGCTTATTAATAATAGGTAGCGGTGTAATATCTTGCATTTCTAATATGTTTCTTTCAATAGTATTGCAGATTGCATTCAGTGGTAGGTCATTTGCAGATGTACCAAATGGATCTTCTAATTCTTCTGCTAATGAATCCCATGAAAGAAAAGTATAAGAAATAAAAACAGAAACAAAAGGTGTCATATAATGTAAGTCTGCCACTAATGCAAAGGGCAATAACGAACAAAAAA
>NZ_LXEN01000050.1 GCF_001654855.1 Proteus myxofaciens ATCC 19692 | reverse complement strand
GATAGACAGTTCGTTGCAATATCAATGTATAAGCAAAAGGAACAGGTGTATTAGAAATACGCTCACAACCACCTAATACTTCAGATAAACAATTGATATCTTTATTTATTGATTGAAATATTACATCGCTAATTATTTTTTTATCTCTTAGCTCACCAATTTTTAAACTAATATGTAATAAAATTCGATTAGTGGGATAGGGACTGTGACTAATTTCATCAAATAATGGGCGAGGGAGTAAGCGATAAAGATCAACCATAGAACTAGTCTTTCTTAATTCATGTTTTAAGCTCCAACTAAAGGCAATTAATAAATTAGAAAATTCTCTATTAAAATTTTTATCTTCAGGCAATAAGCTTTTTACATTTCTTAATATATTTCGATGGGTAATTAACATATTACCCCATAAAGTTCTCGCCTCAACTAGGCGACTATAACTTGCATTATTTCTAAAACCAAGGAATATCGCGATAGCGATACCTAGCAAACTAAAGGGGGCTACTGTTAAATGTACACCTAATAATTCATACCATTGATATACTAGAATGGCGATAATAGACATAACGACATTAAGAAACAAACGAAAGGTTATTTTTGAAAGCACAGAACCATGCCAATCAAATAACCGAAAAAACCAGTGTTGATTAGGACGAATAACCATAATTATTTTGTATTTTAAATTGAATTAATTAATATATTATCTCAATTCCCGTATAAATAATCTATTCTTATTTTGTTATGGTTAGAGTATTAAGTAAATATTATTTAAAAAGTTTGTAATATAGTGAGATAACAATATTTAATGATGTTATTTTACTGCCCCTCTTTTTGTTCTAAATAATTATTAGCTATTTTTTTCGTGGTGTCTGAAGTGCGTTGTGTTGCCGAGTTAACTGGAATGAAAGATTGTTTTTCTTTTTTGTATTTTCTGAATTTGCATCCTATACCTGTATTATCTTTTTTGAAGCATCACAATTGATAGTTTATCAAATATCTTATCTATTAAGAGATTTAAGGTAAAAGGGAGATAACTGATATGAATAAAGCTCAGTGATAAAGATCGGCGCTAGGAAAGCAAGTGACAAATGATGAAGTAATACGAGGTATATAAAGCATTGTAGACATTTTGTCGCCATTAGCTTTTAGATACAAAAAAGCCACTTGCTAAGAAGTGGCTTAATGCGCTGATTTAACAGCTAAAATTTGGTGGCCCCTACTGGACTTGAACCAGTGACCAATCGATTATGAGTCGACTGCTCTAACCAACTGAGCTAAGGGGCCTTAATGGAGAGTGATTATACGTGCCATTTATCGCGAGGTCTAGCCTTTGTGTGACTGTATGCGCAATTTATGTTCAATTTAAACAAGAAAATTTTTTGTAAGATAATAACTTTGATATCAATAACATAGCGTATGTATTTTTGTTGATGTGGATACGTAAAAAAAGAATGAAGAATATTAGGGCTGTTTTTTATAAACTGATAAAAAAATATCATATGTTTACGATATAAAATATTAATTTATATAAAAAAGCGCCTGTGGTTTCTCACAGGCGCTTATGATGATTAATCTAAAGCGGATAAAGCTTTATTCATCAAGGAAGCTACGCAATACCTCAGAGCGACTAGGGTGACGTAATTTACGCAATGCCTTAGCTTCTATCTGACGAATACGCTCACGAGTAACGTCAAATTGTTTACCTACTTCTTCTAAAGTATGGTCAGTATTCATATCGATACCAAAACGCATACGAAGAACTTTTGCTTCACGCAGTGTTAAGCCACCTAATACATCATGTGTCGCTGAACGTAAGCTTTCTGATGTTGCTGAATCTAATGGTAATTCAAGCGTCGTATCTTCGATGAAATCGCCTAAATGTGAATCTTCATCATCACCAATTGGCGTTTCCATTGAGATTGGCTCTTTTGCAATCTTCAGCACTTTACGGATTTTATCTTCCGGCATCAGCATGCGTTCTGCTAATTCTTCAGGTAAAGGCTCACGTCCCATCTCTTGTAACATTTGACGAGAAATACGGTTTAGCTTATTAATCGTTTCAATCATGTGAACAGGGATACGAATTGTACGTGCCTGATCCGCGATTGAGCGAGTAATTGCCTGACGTATCCACCATGTTGCATAAGTTGAGAACTTATAGCCACGACGGTATTCAAATTTATCAACCGCTTTCATCAGACCAATATTCCCTTCTTGAATAAGATCAAGGAATTGTAAGCCACGGTTGGTATATTTTTTCGCGATAGAGATAACTAAACGTAAGTTCGCTTCAACCATCTCTTTTTTCGCGCGACGCGCTTTAGCTTCACCGATAGACATACGACGGTTAATATCTTTAACTTGTTCGATTGTCAGTCCAGTTTCGACTTCAATTTGTTGTAACTTTTGTAAGCTACGTTGTACTTCTTCTTCAATGCCTGCCAGTTTTTCAGACCATGGCTTGTTCATTGCACGTGCTGCTGTGAACCATGTATCGTTAGTTTCATTACCTGTAAATAATGTAATGAAGTTCTTCTTAGGCATTTTTACTTGTTCAACACAAAGACGCATGATGTGACGTTCATGAGTACGAACTCTATCCATCATTTCGCGCATATTGTTAACTAAATAATCAAACTGTTTTGGTACAAGACGGAACTGTTTGAATATTTCAGATAACTCAAGAATTTCGCGCTCAGTATCTTTGTGCTTGCGACCTTTCGCCTTGATAATTTGGCGAGTCTTTTCGTATTGCTCACGAAGATCAGTAAATTTTTGACGAGCTAATTCAGGATCGATGCTGTTATCGTCATCGCTATCGCTGTCATTGTCGCCATCTTCATCTTCGTCTTCATCTTCGTCATCGTCGGCGATTTCTTCGTTTTCTTTTTGTTTACCTAAATTTACATCTTCACTTTCTGCCACTTCTTCGGCATTAGGATCGATAAATGCGGTAATTAAATCAGAAAGACGGGCTTCGCCTGCTTCAACACGATCATATTGTTCAAGAAGGTAAGTAATAGCTTCTGGATATTCAGCAACTGAGCATTGAACTTGGTTAATACCATCTTCAATACGTTTTGCAATATCAATTTCACCTTCCCGGGTAAGCAGTTCAACAGTACCCATTTCGCGCATATACATACGCACTGGATCTGTTGTACGGCCAATCTCAGATTCTACGCTAGAAAGTACCTGAGCCGCGGCTTCTGCCGCATCATCATCAGTGTCATTTGAATTTTCTGCCAGCATCAGATCATCGGCATCAGGTGCTTGTTCCATAACCTGAATGCCCATGTCGTTAATCATCTGGATGATGTCTTCGATTTGATCTGAATCGACGATATCTTCCGGCAGATGGTCATTGACCTCAGCATAGGTCAGGTAGCCTTGCTCCTTACCTTTAGTAACAAGAAGCTTTAGCTGTGACTGCGGGTTTTGCTCCATAAGACGGTATCCACACTTCAAAGTAATTTGGGTTGGTGTCGGTCGGCGATAAACTGTTTAGCCAACAATAACTATAACTGCGAAGAGGCTTTTTCATTGTCTATTGCTACGGGCCTCTCAACGTAGCAAATGTAGGTTTATTTCCTACCGATAGCGGCAATTAAGCCGTGTTTTTAATCTTAATTCTGTATTTACTTTTTAACGCGAGCCTGTATTATCAATTGGACTTCTTTGCGCTCATCTTGCGTTAGTCCTTCTGTTCTCTCTTTGGCTATCAGATGGTTTAATCGTTCATCCATTGCCGTTAAAAAAAGATGATCTAATGTATCTGTGAATGTTTTTTCTGCAATCTCATCTATATCTATATCGTTCCACATTGCCAACTTTTCAAGCTGTTTACCGAATTTATTCTCTCTGTAGAGTTCGATAATTTGTCCTGTATTCAGGCCTGGCTGTGATTGGCAGACAGAAACTAATTCAACAAATAACGATAATCCTGCTATTTTTTCAGTGTTTAATCCCTCAAGAGGGGGCACTAATTTAGAGAACTCTGGATTTTGTATCAACAACGCAATAAGTATTCTCATTGGTGTCGTACGCAATTTCGTTGGTTGATACGATATTTCGTGATTATTTGTGGCTCGACCAAATAAACGATCCATCTGCTCAATATCGGGATTCCCCGTTAAACTTCCAAGCTCTCTTAATAAATATAGACGTAAAGTTTCACTTGGGATCTGATCAATTAATGGTCGGGCTAAGCTGTAGAGCTTGCCATTACCTTCTTGCGTGCTCAAATCCACTTGTGGAACTAAAGATTCAAATAAAAATTCTGATAAGTAATGTGCTTCTTCCATGCGCTTTTCAAAGGCTTCTTTACCTTCGCGACGCACCAATGAATCAGGATCATCACCGTCAGGTAAAAACATAAAGCGCAAAGAACGGCCATCATTTAAAAAAGGTAGCGCGGTTTCTAATGCTCGCCATGCAGCGTCGCGTCCGGCTCTATCCCCATCATAACAGCAAAAAATATTATCTGTTGTTCTAAAAAGTAACTGTATGTGTTCTGCTGTTGTTGATGTACCTAATGAAGCGACTGCATAATCAATACCAAATTGCGCTAACGCCACAACATCCATATAACCTTCGACGACTAATAATTTAGTCACATCTTGGTTTGACTGCTGTGCTTCATACAAACCATAAAGTTGACGACCCTTATGGAATATTTCTGTTTCTGGTGAGTTTAAATATTTGGGTAAATCATCCCCTAATACGCGGCCACCAAATGCAATAACGCGTCCACGCCTATCCCTAATAGGAAACATAACACGCTGACGAAAACGATCATAAGTACGACCATTATCATTCGTTATTATCATGCCTGCTTCGAGAAGTAGGGCTTTGTTATCGGCACTTTGTCCAAAACGTTTTAGGATATTATCCCAACCACTCGGCACAAATCCGATTGAAAAACGTGTAATAACATCTTCACTTAAACCTCGATGCTCAAGATAATGCCTTGCTTCTTGTGCCTCAGGTATATTGAGTGCATCACTATAGTAGTGATTTAGTTTCTCCATCACCTGATAGAGATTTTGTCTTAAATGTCGTTCAATTGGGCTACTGCCTGTTCCTGATTCATAAGGAACTTCTAACCCATGCATTGCTGCTAACTCTTCAATGGTTTCGACAAAATCTAATCTGTCGTAGTTCATTAAAAAATCAATAGCATTGCCATGCGCTCCGCAACCAAAACAGTGATAGAACTGTTTATCGCTATTTACTGTAAAAGAGGGCGTTTTTTCATTATGAAACGGACAACACGCTGAATGATTTTTGCCTTGTTTTTTAAGCGGCACACGAACGTCGATAAGATCGATAAGATCAGTTCGAGCTAATAAATCATTAATAAATGAACGTGGAATTCGTCCAGCCATAAGCCCTTTTACGCCTGTTGTTGAACGAGAATAAGCCGCGCTCTCAAAAGAAAGCACGGCCTTTAACTGCGACTACAGTGTCTGCATAATTTGCGGTGTTAACCCGCAAGTTACTAGTACAGACGAGTACGACGTGCGTTTTCGCGAGCTAATTTTTTAGCGTGACGTTTTACTGCTGATGCTTTAGCGCGTTTACGCTCAGTCGTTGGTTTTTCATAAAACTCACGACGACGAACTTCTGCTAATACGCCTGCTTTTTCACAAGAGCGTTTGAAACGACGAAGAGCAACGTCAAATGGCTCGTTTTCACGTACTTTGATTACCGGCATGTGCCTCTCACCTCAATAGAAATCGGTTTGTGCTGGCCTATTTTTAGCCAGCCGACATTTAAAATGGTGCGGAATTTTACTTCAATGCAGGGCACTTTGTAAAGAGATGCACAAAAATTGAAACGCAAACTCTCACTTTTGTGTCTTTTTTTAGTTAGCACACAAAGCGATAGTCGTTAACCACACATTTAAATTACATAAAATAGGCATAAATTATAGACCAAAAAAAGAAATTTGTCACATACTGGTGTGTAAAAGTTGTTATCGGGGCATATTAAATCATCGAAATAATGCTACAATTGCGTTATTACGCGAATACGCGAGGAATAATTTGGAAGCGTCATGCGAGTTTTAGGTATTGAAACATCATGCGATGAAACCGGTATCGCAATTTATGATGATAAAGCCGGTCTATTAGCAAATCAACTTTATAGCCAAATAAAAGTGCACGCTGATTATGGTGGTGTCGTTCCTGAGCTTGCCTCACGAGATCATATTCGTAAAACTGTGCCACTGATTCAAGCCGCTTTAAAAGAAGCAAACTTAACAGCAAAAGATATTAATGCCGTTGCTTATACAGCAGGCCCTGGGTTAGTAGGTGCTTTGCTTGTTGGCTCAACGATTGGTCGCTCACTGGCGTTTGCGTGGGATGTTCCTGCTATTCCTGTTCATCATATGGAAGGGCACCTACTCGCGCCTATGCTTGAAGAGAGAACGCCTGAATTCCCTTTTGTGGCTTTACTTGTTTCTGGTGGTCATACACAGTTAATTAGTGTGACAGGTATTGGCGAATATACCCTTTTAGGCGAATCTATTGACGATGCTGCTGGCGAAGCGTTTGATAAAACAGCTAAATTGCTAGGATTAGACTATCCTGGTGGGCCTGTATTATCAAAAATGGCACAACAAGGTGTTGAAGGGCGATTTGTCTTTCCTCGACCAATGACGGATAGACCCGGACTTGATTTTAGTTTTTCAGGATTAAAAACCTTTGCGGCTAATACTATTCGTAAAAATGATGATTCAGACCAAACTCGCGCAGATATTGCTCGTGCATTTGAAGATGCAGTTGTTGATACGCTAGCTATCAAATGCCGTCGTGCTTTAGAACAAACGGGCTTTAAACGTTTAGTGATGGCAGGTGGTGTAAGCGCGAATCGGGCATTACGAGCCAAAATGGAAGCCGTCATGAAGCAAATTGGTGGCGAAGTGTTTTACGCTCGTCCTGAGCTTTGTACTGATAACGGTGCAATGATTGCACTTGCTGGCATGATCCGTTTTAAAGGTGGCACGCAAGGTCCCCTTGCTGTTACGGTTCGTCCTCGTTGGCCATTAGCAGAACTTCCACCGTTAAAAGATAAATAATTATCTGAAATTTCTAAATAAAATGGCCCCTAACTGATTATTAGGGGTTTTTATTTTTTTAATATGTGGCAGGCAATATTCTGTTTTCATCTGCTTTCATAAATGTAATAAATTGTTCTATTGCAGTCTCATTTCTAAAACTTGCCCATGCAAGACAAGTCTCTGTTTTTATTAATTCTTTACCTACGATATTTTCTGGAAATTGAAGGTCAGTTATCACATTTTGTGGAACAAAACTGATACCAAATCCGTTGATGACCAATGCTTTAATTACCTGATAACTTTCAATATCCACGATATGGTAACGACCTTTAGGTTGACGTTTGATCCATGCTTCAATCATTGTTCGATATAGACAATCATTACCAAAGCTATAGACATTAATTCTAGAATCTCTTTTAGAATCCTTTGTTGGTAAACCTACTTTTTGTAAATATGACTGAAAGCCTGCTTGGCTCTCAATTTCAGGATGCTTTAGCGGGCCATCAGAACAAATAATATCGTAACGATTATCTAATAGCCCATTTTCAAGTTCACGTGAGTAGCCACGATAGAGTTTTAATTCATAATTCGGATAGGCTTTTTGAAAGGCAATTATTTTAGAAGGTAACCAATAATCAGCAGCAATATCAAGAGCACCAATTCTTAGAGTACAATAAGATGTATTTGATTGATATTTCTTCTCAATATCGCCTGCTAACGCTAAAAGTTGGCAGACTTCATCATAATAATGTAGCCCAAAAGTCGTGACGGTTAAGCGTCCTTTTTCTCTGGTGAAAAGAGGCGCTGAAAGATCTGATTCAAGTTCTTTAATCATTTTTGTGATATTTGAAGGAACACAAAATAATGCATCAGCCGCTGCTATTACACTTCCTAAGCGGACTACATGATAAAAAGCCTCTAAATATCTTATCTTTAGCATATTGATTCACTTTTTTTGAACTGTATTGTTTATTTTAATTCATTTTTATTAAAATATCACTTGCCTTAGGATCCATGCATCGGAAGTGGTATCGAAAAGATGAGCACTTCCTTTACTGAGTATTGAGAGATTTAAGATCCTCTCATGAAAATAATTCAAATAGGGCTATATATCATGATTATTCTCAATGTGTTTTTTAAAGTCGATCCTATGAAAAAAGCTGATTTTTTGCAGGTTCTACACAATATGGTCACCGAATCGAATAAAGAAGAAGCTTGTCTACGCTATCAACTTTGGAATAACGATGCAGATCCTTGCCATTATGCCTTAATAGAGGCATGGAAAAATAAAGAAGGATTAGAAAAACATCAAAAAACAGCGCATTGGATAGCATTTAATGATGTAGTGAATAGTTTTCTAACTGAAAATTATGACGAGAATCATTACCAAGAAATTATTAGCTAATGATATATGTCTTGATACTCGAGGCATTTAACAGAGTATTTTTATGAATAATACAATAAATAGTTCAGAAACCGACGATTACATCTTTAATCACACGATGATCCGAGTGAAATCATTAGGCCCATCATTGCATTTTTATCGTCAAGTATTCGGATTTATTCCAGTATATCGCCAAGATTTCAGCGAAGATGCTTTTACTATTGTGTATATGGCAAGAGTCGCTGAAAGTGATATACCTCAAGATGATACAATGCGCTATAAATGGGTGTTATCACAGTCTGGGATTCTTGAACTTACTTGGAATCATGGTACAGAGCAACAAAAGAAATTTAGATACCATAATGGTAATGATGAACCTCGTGGTTTTGGTCATCTGTGTATGGTTGTACCCGATATTACAGAGGCTTGTGAGCGTTTCGAACGTCTAGGCGTGACTTTTAAAAAGCGTCTTTCTGAAGGTCGTATGAGAAACGTTGCTTTTATTCTTGATCCCGATGGTTATTGGATAGAAGTATTAGAACTACCTCGTTAATATTACCTAAAATTAACGTTTCTATTGTATTAGAAAGCCACTTATTTTAGCTGTCATCGAATGATTGGATAGTTAAAATAAGTGGCTTTCGTATTTTAATTTTCAGTGGCGCTATTTTACATTAATCTTCTTTTTCTTGCTCTTTTGCTTCTTGAATAATTTCTTTATCTGTTTTTGCGGTCTTTTTTTTCAATTTATGCCAAATTCGGCTCTCTTGACCACGCCATAAACGTTGAATATTGTCATGATGGCGGTAAAGTACTAAGCAGGATAATAAAGCAACGGGATAAGTGAACTCGGGTTTAAACCACCAAACGTAAAAAGGTGCGAGTAATGCACTAACAATCGCACCTAGTGAAGAGTAGCCACTTAGTAATACGGTTAATAGCCATGTTCCTGCGATTAATCCACTGAGATCCCAACCAATAGCGGCTATGGCACCAAAGGCTGTAGCAACACCTTTTCCACCTTTAAAGTGGAAAAAAACGGGATAAATGTGGCCAAGACAAGCAGCAATAGCAACGATACCAAGGTAAAAAGGAGGCACATTGAGATAGTAAGCGAGCCAAACAGGGATCATCCCTTTTAGGACATCGCAAATAAGAACAGCGGCCGCTGCTGTTTTTCCACCGATACGTAAAACATTGGTGGCGCCTGGGTTACCAGAGCCAAATTTTCTTGGATCAGGTAATCTAGCTAATCGGCAGATCAAAATCGCGCTGGAGATTGAGCCGCACAGGTAGGCGAAAATGATCATTCCAAGTGCGTTAGCACTCATTTGTATTCTCCAAGGTTTAAGTAAGTTCGTTAAGCATGTATGGATAATACGCATATTTCATCGGAAGTGGTATCCGATGGGCAGAAAAAATAAGAGATGACGTGATGGATATCGTATTTATTGAGCAATTATCAGTAATAACCACAATCGGCGTATACGATTGGGAAAAAACCATAAAACAAAAATTAGTGTTCGATATCGAAATGTCTTGGGATAACAAACGCGCATCCCAAACTGATGATGTTGCTCATTGTTTAGACTATGCAAGTGTAAGTAATGCAATTATTGAGTATGTTGAATCGCAGCGTTTTGAATTAGTTGAACGTGTTGCAGAAGAAATTGCTCAATTGCTTATTACCCAATTTGCTGTGCCTAAAGTTAAAATAAAATTAGCAAAACCAGGTGCTGTATCACAAGCAACGAGTGTTGGTGTGATTATTGAGCGTAGTGCTTAATTTGTTATTCACTAATATTAGTGTGTACATAGTCGCGATTTCCATTTAATGATCGCGACTTCTCTTTGTTTTGTGAGAGCCTCTCTGATAGCACTGCCTTTTAATCCACTTTCTATAATCGGTTTTATATCAACTTGACTCGCTATATTAAAGGCTTGTCGTAAAAAATCCCCTTGAGGATAAGCGGTATTTTCTAATCCTTTACGGCCTCTTGCATCTGCTTCACTAACGAGTGCTAACTGATTGATACGCTCTGGTTTTCGCCAAGCATCAATCGCATCAAAAAGTCGGATAATTTTAGAAGGACGCATTCTATCAATGCGATGAATGTGATCATGATATTTTGCCACGAGTTTAGCTAAATCACGAATAGAGTTAGGAATGTGATAACGTAGACACAATGCTTCGACTAAAGGTACACCAGCAGGACCATGACCATGATGATGAGGCCATTTCTCCGGTGGTGTAATGCCTTTACCCAAATCATGACAAAGCGCGCTGAAACGGACTGCAATATCTTTTGAGAGCTGACTTGCCATCGCAAGTACCATCATGGCATGAATGCCTGTATCTATTTCAGGATGCCATTTTTCAGGAGCAGGAACACCAAATAGCGCATTAATTTCAGGGAATAGAACGCTTAGTGCACCACATTGGCGTAATACCTCAAAATAGACTTGAGGCGCATCACTTTCGAGCGCTTTTTCAGTTTCTTTCCAAACACGTTCAGCGGTAAGCGCATTAAGTTCACCACTTTGTGCCATCATATGCATTAATTGTAATGTTTCAGGTGCAATGCGAAATCCTAAAGGAGCATAACGTGCAGCGAAACGGGCTACGCGTAAAACTCTTAAGGGATCTTCAGAAAATGCATCTGAAACATGACGAAGCACTTTATGATGAATATCATCAATACCGTGGTAAGGATCAACATACTCACCTTCAGATGAGTATGCTATCGCATTAATCGTAAGATCACGGCGCTGTAAGTCTTCTTCTAAAGTGACATCAGGTGCAGCATAGCAACTAAATCCAGTATATCCTGAGCCTGATTTCCGCTCTGTCCTTGCTAATGCATATTCTTCATGAGTATCAGGATGAAGAAAGACGGGAAAATCTTTACCCACTTGTTGATAGCCAAGCTGTAAAAGCTCTGCCGGCGTTGCACCAACAACAACCCAATCTTTATCTTTAACAGGGACATTTAGCAGTTGGTCACGAACAGCACCACCGACAAGGTATATTTTCACTGGATTTATTCCTTATTTAGTGAATCTTAATTCATCCAACGATCATTACGCTTACGACGACGAGGAATAATGTGCGGAAGTAACAAACCAAGAATAAGACCGGCACCGGCAACACCACCACCATACATAAACCATTGTAAAATAATATCTCTTTGACGATCATCAAGTTGTTGATTAGCAAAATCGAGTTTTTTCTCAGCGACAGCGAGTTTGGTTCTCATTTGTTCGTTTTCTTTCTTCAAACCATTGATAATATCATCGCTGTTTGACACTTTATTTTGCATTTCTGTCGTACGTTGATTCCAGCTTTGGTCGATATTTGCTAGCTTATCGCGCAATGTTTGGATCTCTTTTTCCATTTCAGGAATACGAATACGCATGCTAGGTTGCGTATTTAATTGATTTTCAGGTAGCCAGACTGTGCGATTTTTATCGTCCTTAATTTGAACATAATCTGTTGCTGCATCACGAGAAAGAACCGTGACAGCAGTGCCTGAATTTAATGAGCCAACAATTCGATACTGGTTTCCTGGACCACTGTGAACATAAGTGGATAATTCATCGGAAACATAACGAGTTTCATCTGCGTGTGAGCTTAGAGAAAAGCCTAAGCCAAGTAAGGAAATAAAAAGTAAAGGTAATTTGCGCATTATGTTTTCAACTTTTTTATCTATACAAGAGAATATTTTTACTGATACTAAAGAGTAAAGTTTGCGTAAGCAAATAGTAAACCAGAATGAGAACAGTCTTAACTAGTAGAATATAGAGGAAATATACCTTTTATTCGTTCTTGTTATTAGGCTAGCATTTGCTAAGTAAAAATGCGTTAAAATTTTAATAATTAATTGATTTACTTAAGGTAAATAGAATGAGCCAATTAGAAACAGAACTTAAGTTGAGTGCTATCCCTGCTATAATTCCCCATATTATTCAGCGTATTCTGACTCTACCTAACCAGCATACTCCACCTAAAAAGCTGACTAATCTTTACTTTGAAACAGCTAATAATCAAATGCGCAAATGGGATATGGGATTACGCATTCGTGGTGTAGATACTCACTATGAAATGACAATAAAAACGTCAGGCAAGATTGTGGCGGGTTTACATCAGCACCCTGAGTATAATGTCAATCTTAAAGAGCCTAAGCTTAATTTATCTCTTTTCCCTGCTGATATATGGCCAAATGAATGTGATATAGAAGAGCTTCAATCGCAATTAACGGTATTATTTAATACAGATTTTCATCGTGAAATCTGGCTTGTTAAGTATCAAGAAAGCGTGATAGAAGTTGTATTAGATAAAGGTACAATTCGTTCTCACCAGCATGAGTTGCCTATTGAAGAATTTGAACTTGAACTTAAAAAAGGTAGTGTTGAGGCCCTTATTGCATTAGCGACCTTTTTAGGTGAAAAAGGTGGGTTGCGTTTAGCGTCTCGCAGTAAAGCGGCTAGAGGCTACTATTTAGCGAAAGATAAGCCTGCATTATCACTGAGTGTTGTTAATCTTTCTCCTAATGAAACAACCGCAGAGCAATTAACAAAATGGTTAAGTGCAATTCAATCATTAGAAGAAGCGATTTTTGCTAATTCAACGCCACCGACCATCACGATGGTAGCAATGCTCGCACTTTTTTCTGATTGGTGTAAAAAACAGGCTGATTTACCTGACGCTGTTAGCCAATCATTATCTGATATTTCATCACTGACATTTATCTCTGCAACGGATTATTATCATGTGCTGTGGCTAAACTTTAAATTATCGTCAATGGCATGGTTACTATCTATCGCTTAATTTTTTGACAACATGAGAGCCTTATTTATGTCTGTTATTGGTTTGTATCAACCATTGTGGGATAAAGCACAGCACTATTTTTCTACAAAGCTTAGTGCGCTAGCGCCTTTTAGTCAGCAAGAGCAACAATTTTTTGCCTTTAGTTCATTTGCATTAGAGCATCTTGCTATTCATCCTCAATGGTTAACGCATATTAGACAATATCCTCCAACAGGCATGGAGTGGCAGACTTATGAAACTCAGTTAGTCAGTTTATTAGCGAATATAGAAAATGAAGATGAATTGATGCGCACTTTGCGTGAATTTCGTCATCAGCAGTTAATACGTATTGCTTGGCTACAGCTATTTGAATTATGTGACATTCCTTGTGTATTAAAGCATTTAAGCATATTAGCGGAAACCTTAATTTGTACAGCAAGAGATAAGCTATATCAGCAATGTTGCGAACAATGGGGCACCCCTTGTGATAGTAATAAAGGTAAGGCTCAACCTTTACTTATTTTAGGTATGGGCAAATTAGGGGGTTATGAGCTCAATTTTTCATCTGATATCGATTTAATTTTTACGTATCCTGAGAATGGCGTTACACAAGGCGGACGACGAGAATTAGATAATGCCCAATTTTTTACACGATTAGGGCAAAAACTGATTAAAGCGCTAGATCAACATACGAGTGATGGTTTTGTATATCGAGTTGATATGCGATTGCGTCCATTTGGTGAAAGTGGACCACTTGTTATGAGCTTTGCTGCATTAGAAGACTATTACCAAGAGCAAGGACGTGATTGGGAACGCTATGCCATGATAAAAGCAAGAGTATTAGGCGCTGAAAAGAAAGAATATTGCCAAGTATTGCGTCAGATGTTACGTCCTTTTGTTTATCGTCGTTATATTGATTTTAGCGTTATTCAATCACTTCGTAATATGAAATCGATGATAAGTCGTGAAGTGCGTCGTCGAGGTATGATTGACAATATTAAACTGGGGGCTGGTGGTATACGTGAAATTGAATTTATTGCTCAAGTTTTCCAGTTGATACGTGGTGGTAGAGAGCCCGAACTACAAAGTAATTCACTTCTCATTGTGCTCAATGCAATTAATAAACTCGAATTATTAACCCAAGAAGAAACGCAAAAATTAATAGATTGCTATCTCTTTTTACGACGAGTAGAAAACTTATTACAATCTATCGAAGATAAACAAACTCAGACGCTACCCGATAACGAAGAGAATAAATTACGCTTAACGCTGGCTATGGGATATCAAGATTGGTCAACGCTATATCAAAATATCAATGATAAAATGCAAACGGTATCCGCTATTTTCACTCAACTTATTGGTGAAGATGATGAAAGTGAAGATGAAAAAGAAGTTTCTGAGTTTAAACGTCTTTGGTTATTAGGTCGCTTTCCTGAAACCTCAACATGCTTTCATGACGCATTAACAACAGAGGATATTGATTCTATTCGACATATCCTTCAGCTATTTCGCCAAGATATTGCTAAACGCACGATAGGACCAAGAGGGCGAGATGTTCTTGATATTTTAATGCCAAAATTGCTAGCAAAAGTTTGCCAGAAAGCACAAGCTTCAATGATTTTAAAGCGTATTACGCCTTTATTATTGAGCATAGTGAGTCGCACAACATATTTAGAATTAATGCAAGAATCTGACGAGGTTCTAACGCATGTTGTTCGCTTATGTGCTGCATCACCGATGATTGCAGAGCAGTTAGCCATTCACCCTTTATTATTAGATGAATTACTCGATCCTAATACACTCTATCAACCCTTACCTTTACATGCTTACCAAGATGAATTACGCCAATATTTATTGCGAGTGCCTGAAGATGATGAAGAACAACGCTTAGAGGCATTACGTCAATTTAAACAAGCGCAATTATTACGAATAGCCGCCGAAGATATTGCAGGCGTACTTCCTGTGATGAAAGTCAGTGATCACCTGACTTATTTAGCTGAGGCGATAATTCAAGCAGTTGTACACCAAGCATGGTCATATATGGTGAAACGCTATGGTGAACCTGAACATCTTGCACAGCGTGAAGGACTAGGCTTTGCTGTTATTGGTTATGGTAAATTAGGGGGCTGGGAATTAGGGTATGGTTCTGATTTAGACCTTGTCTTTTTATTGGATTGTCCAATAAATACAGTAACGACAGGTGATAGATCAATCGATGCACGGCAATTCTACTTACGATTAGCACAGCGTATTATCCATCTTTTTAGTACAAGAACCTCCTCTGGTGTGCTTTATGACGTTGATGCTCGTTTACGGCCTTCTGGTGAGTCAGGTATGTTAGTGAGTACTATCCAAGCTTTTGATGAATACCAAAAAAATGAAGCATGGACATGGGAACATCAAGCACTTATTCGTGCTCGTATGATTTATGGTGATGATGAATTACAGCAGGTATTCTCACGTATTCGTCATGAAACACTCTGTTTTTCTCGTGATGATAAAGTGCTACAAACCGAAGTGCGAGATATGCGAAAAAAAATGCTCGAACACCTTGCGCCAACTCAAGCTGATAAATTTGATTTAAAAAATTCATCTGGCGGCATTACAGATATTGAATTTATTGCACAATATCTGGTGTTGCGTTTTTCACATCAATATCCTGCATTAACACGTTGGTCTGATAATGTGCGTATCTTTGAATTAATGGCAAAATATCATGTTATGTCAAAAGAAGAAGCCCAAGCATTAACACATGCTTATGTGACATTACGAAATGAATCACATCATCTCGCGTTACAAGTTGTTCCTACTATTGTGGATAGCGGCTGTTATATTGCTGAGCGTGAGAGTGTATTGAAAAGTAAAATAAAATGGCTTGATGACGAGCCTTGATAAATAAGATATGCATTTAATCGTATATATCTGTTATGTGTTTCTCTTTTCGTTTAACAAGTTATGATATTATTCGAGCTTATTATTGAAAATAAATGTGGAGTATGGGATGAAAGTAACGCTGCCGGATTTTAATAAAGCCAATGTTTTGGTTGTCGGTGACGTCATGTTAGATCGCTATTGGTATGGTCCAACTAGTCGAATTTCGCCTGAAGCCCCAGTTCCTGTTGTTAAAGTTGATACAATAGAAGAACGTCCTGGTGGCGCGGCTAACGTTGCGATGAATATTGCCTCTTTAGGTGCGAGTTCACGTTTAGTGGGTTTAACCGGCATTGATGAAGCGGCTAAAGCATTGAGTAATACGTTAAATCAGGTCAATGTGCGTTGTGATTTTGTCTCTGTTGCAACACATCCAACAATTACTAAATTACGAGTGCTTTCTCGTAATCAACAATTAATCCGTCTTGATTTTGAAGAAGGATTTAATAATGTTTCTCCTGAGCCAATTTATGAACGCATTCAACAAGCGCTTCCTTCAATTGGTGCACTAGTTCTGTCAGATTATGCCAAAGGTGCACTCTGTCATGTGCAAGAGATGATCCTAAAGGCAAAAAAAGCAGGTGTACCCGTTTTAATTGATCCTAAGGGAAGCGATTTTGAGCGTTATCGTGGAGCAACACTGCTAACCCCTAATATGTCTGAGTTTGAGCAAGTAGTCGGCGTTTGCCATGATGATGATGAACTTGTTGAAAAAGGTGCAAAACTCGTTAAAGAATTAGAACTTGAAGCATTATTAATTACACGCTCTGAGCGTGGTATGAGCTTATTACGCGCTAATGAGCCTCCTTTGCATTTACCAACGCAAGCACAAGAAGTCTACGATGTTACAGGGGCTGGTGATACGGTGATTGGTGTTTTAGCAACAGCATTAGCAGCTGGTAAATCATTAGGTGAGGCCTGTTTCCTTGCCAATGCAGCAGCGGGTGTTGTGGTTGGAAAACTAGGCACATCAACTGTCTCACCAATAGAGCTTGAAAATGCGATTCGTGGTCGTTCAAACGATGGTTTTGGTATCATGACAGAGGCCGAGCTTAAACATGCTGTTGAATTAGCTCGTCAACGCGGTGAACGCATAGTTATGACGAATGGTTGTTTCGATATTCTTCATGCAGGCCATGTTAGCTATTTAGCAAATGCGCGTAAATTAGGTGATCGCTTAATTGTTGCTGTAAATAGCGATGCATCGACAAAACGTCTTAAAGGTGAGACACGTCCAGTTAATCCACTAGAACAGCGTATGACGGTATTAGGCGCATTAGGTGCGGTTGATTGGGTTGTTGCCTTTGAAGAAGATACCCCACAGCGTTTAATTGCCTCTGTTTTACCTGATATATTGGTTAAAGGGGGAGATTATAAACCTGAAGATATCGCAGGAAGCCAAGAAGTTTGGGCTGCTGGTGGTGATGTTAAAGTGCTTAATTTTGAAGATGGTATCTCGACAACTAATATTATTAATGCCATTAAAACAAAATAGCGTAATAACATAAACTTTTATTACGATTGTAAAAGCACTCTTTGGAGTGCTTTTATTTTTAATGATAGATAAATTCAAAATAAATAAAATAATAAAGAAAGACAAAATGAGAATAATTATTGTTCTCTCTTTAGATGGTATTCAACAATATAATCTTGAGTATTACGATACATAATAGAATAATTAATATAATCCCCTTGAACGCTATAAGATAATGTACTTAGTCTTAATATTGGAATATTATTTTCAACTTGAAGTAACTGACAAATATTTTGGTCTGGAATAATAGGATGAAAAGTTTCATAACTTCCGGCAATTTTTATTTGGCAAACATTTTCAATAAAATCAAACTTAGATCCTTCTAAATGGGCTAACGTTAAATTACCAAAATATTTTACAGGCATGTAGCTATCTTCAATAATAAGAGGTTTATTATCGACATAGCGTATTCTTCGTGAATAAAAAATACGTTCATTAGAGTTAATTCTTAATTTACTTGCTATAGATAAAGGACATTGAATAACACTAAATGCAATAACCTCACTTTTTACGTTATGCCCCGTATTTGCCATTAATTCAACAAATCCTTTTAAGCTCGCATTCTCATGGTGTACATCTTTATCTTTGATATACGTTCCTGAACCATGCTTTCTTTTTAATAATCCCGCCTCAACTAATAAATCAATCGCTTTGCGTATGGTCATTCTCGAAACATGGTATTGCTCTGCTAATTTCTTTTCAGAAGGTAAGTGATCACCAATTTGGTATCCAGCTGAATTTATTTGTATTCGTAATTTTTTTGCAAGTTTTTTATAGATCACTTTTATACCTCTTATTATTTTTTTATTTTTAATTATTTATTTATCTAAAATAAGACTAATTCATTGATAAAAAAGATAATAATAATTAATTTAAAAGTGTGAACACTATCAAATAATTAAAAGTGATCTACTTTATAGACAAATATTAGATCATTTAATTTAAATATTAATATGAATTAGATCACGAATAACTAATTTTAGCTGAGAGAATAAATAAAAAAAAACTTAGTCTGAATGCACAGAATAAAAATGAATTAAACAAAATTTAATTTAAGTGGCAGTCAATAAGAGGATATTTCTATGCTCAGTCAAATACAGCGATTTGGCGGAGCAATGTTTACTCCTGTCCTGCTATTTCCCTTTGCAGGTATTGTCGTAGGCATTGCAATTTTATTACAAAACCCATTATTTGTTAGTGAAGATTTATTACAGCCCGACAGTTTATTTGGACAAATAGTACATATTCTTGAAGAAGGTGGTTGGACTGTCTTTCGCAATATGCCACTTATTTTTGCTGTTGGTTTACCAATAGGATTAGCAAAAACAGCACACTCTAGAGCATGCCTTGCCGTTATGGTGAGTTTCTTAACTTGGAACTATTTTATTAATGCAATGGGGGTTATTTGGGGAAGTTATTTCGGCGTTGATTTTTCCAGTGAAGTTGGTGGAGAAAGTGGATTAACAATGATTGCCGGAATAAAAACACTCGATACGAGTATTATTGGAGCGATTATTATTGCGGGTATTGTGACAGGAATTCACAATCGCTATTTTGATAAACAATTACCCGTTTTCTTAGGTATTTTCCAAGGCTCTTCTTATGTTGTCTTAATTAGTTTCTTTGTCATGTTGCCTTTAGCATGGATAACACTTTTCTTTTGGCCGAAAGTACAAATAGGCATTCAATCATTACAAGTTTTTATGGTTGATTCAGGCTCCTTTGGTGTGTGGATATATACTTTTCTTGAGCGTATTTTAATTCCAACAGGATTACATCACTTTATTTATGGGCCTTTTATTTTTGGTCCTGCTGTGACTGAACATGGTATTCAAGTTGATTGGGTACAAAATTTACAATATTTCAGCCAAAGCACTGAACCTTTGAAATCACTTTTCCCTGAAGGCGGATTTGCATTACATGGGAATAGCAAAGTTTTTGGTTCTATCGGTATTGCATTAGCGCTTTATTATACAGCGGCACCTAAAAATCGGGTAAAAATAGCAGGGTTACTTATTCCTGCAGCATTAACCGCAGTTTTTGTTGGTATTACAGAACCTTTAGAATTTACTTTCTTATTTATTTCACCTTTATTATTTGCAGTTCACGCAATATTAGCTGCAACACTGGCAACCACACTTTATTACTTCGGTGTTGTAGGGAATATGGGGGGAGGAATTATTGATAATTTCTTACCGATGAATTGGATACCGATGTTCCACAATCACTACACCATGATTATTACACAAATTGTCATCGGTCTTATTTTTACCTGTATTTGGTTTGTTGTATTTAGAACATTAATTATCAAACTTGATTTAAAAACACCAGGTAGAGAAGACAGTGATGACGATATAAAGCTTTATAGCAAACAAGATTACAAAAATAAGAAATCTCAAACATCAGACACAGCAACTGTATCCAAAGAAGACGCAAAACGTGCACTTCCTAAAGGCATTCTTGCGGGGTTAGGTGGATGCCAAAATATCAAATCGTTAAATAACTGTGCAACACGTTTACGTATTGAAGTGATTGATAGTGAAAAAGTAGAAACAGATAGTTATTTCAAATCATTAGGAGCTCATGGTGTGGTTCGTAAAGGCCATGCGCTACAAATTATTATTGGATTACATGTGTCTCTCGTCAGAGACAAAATCGAACAACTTATGAAAGAAGATACACAAAATATCACCTTGTCGGAGGCTATAGAATGAAAAAGTTTTCAGTCGTAATCGCAGGCGGCGGTAGTACATTTACACCAGGTATCATTTTAATGTTACTTGAAAACTTAAAACGTTTTCCTCTAAGAGCGATTAAGTTTTATGATAATGATGCACAACGCCAAGAAACTATTGCTAAAGCATGTGAAATCGTTCTTACTGAAAAAGCGCCAGATATTGAGTTTTGCTATACAACTGATCCTAAAACGGCATTTACAGATGTGGATTTCGTGATGGCGCATATTCGTGTTGGTAAATATCCAATGCGTGAAAAGGATGAAAAAATACCTTTACGTCACGGTGTATTAGGCCAAGAAACGTGTGGTCCTGGTGGTATTGCTTATGGTATGCGTTCTATTGGTGGTGTATTAGAACTTGTTGAATATATGGAAAAATACTCACCAGATGCATGGATGTTAAACTATTCAAATCCAGCAGCAATTGTTGCTGAAGCGACACGTCGTTTAAAACCAAATTCAAAAATTTTAAATATCTGTGATATGCCAATTGGTATAGAATCGCGCATGGCGCAAATCGCAGGATTAAAATCACGTAAAGAGATGAAAGTTCGTTATTACGGCTTAAATCACTTTGGCTGGTGGACTCAAGTTGAAGATTCACAAGGTAATGATTTACTTCCTGTTATTCGCAAACATGTTGCTGAGCATGGTTATATCCCTAAAGTAGAAGGTGAACCAGTCGAAGCTAGCTGGAATGATACTTTTGGTAAAGCAAAAGATGTTTGGGCATTAGATCCTGAAACAATGCCAAATACTTATTTGAAATATTATTTATTCCCTGATTATGTGGTTGAGCACTCTAACCCAGATCATACGCGTGCTAATGAAGTGATGGAACACCGCGAAAAGAATGTGTTTAGTGCATGTCGTGCTATTACACAAGCAGGTAAATCATCAGCAGGCCACCTAGAGATTGATGAACACGCTTCTTACATTGTTGATCTGGCTACAGCGATCGCCTTTAATACACAAGAAAGGATGCTATTAATCGTACCTAATAATGGCGCGATTATTAACTTTGATCCTGAAGCAATGGTTGAGATCCCATGTATTGTTGGTAGTAATGGACCAGAGCCTTTAGTCATGGGTAAAATTCCATTATTCCAAAAAGGGATGATGGGACAACAAGTCGCTGTTGAAAAACTGGTTGTTGAAGCTTGGATTGAAAAATCGTACTTAAAACTTTGGCAGGCGATTACGATGTCTAAAACAGTGCCAAGTGCCAGTGTTGCTAAGGCTATTTTAGATGATCTTATTGAAGCGAATAAAGAATATTGGCCTGAACTAAAATAAAATTTTATTACTAAATTATAGAATATTAATCCCTGTATCTATTGTTGATGCAGGGATTTTTTATTGCTAGACCGTAATTGATTTAATGCGATTTAAGCTTTAGTTTCAGGTTGAGTCTCAACAACAATATCGACTTCTTCAACTTGTGCCATTTCTGGTTGAGAAACAGCCTGCTGTCCAGCTTCTAAGTCATTTAAACGTTGTTCTAAACGAGCTAATTTTTCACGAGTACGCAGCAGTACTTGAGTTTGTACATCAAACTCTTCGCGATTAACTAAATCTAATTTGTTTAATTGAGATTGCAAAACAGTGCGGATTTTTTTCTCAACATCATCACCAAAATCTTTCAAGCCTTGTGGCATAACATTTTGAATTTGGCGCGCAACCTGCTCAATTTTTTTAGGGTCCAACATGGGAAGTCCTCATCATAATATAGAAAGCTAAGGCTAAGTGTAATATGAGGGCAACGGGAATTAAACAAGATATCAGAATTATTGTTACTTTTTTATGATAATTCGCTAAAACTCGCAGTATTATTGGATAAAGATGTGATATCGCAAAAAGAGTCATCGATTGATGATTGCCTCTTATAATTTTAAAGCGTATAGTTTCCTCGTTAATCTCAGGGCGGGGTGAAAGTCCCCACCGGCGGTAGATATCTGATTTATTAAGATAAAGCCCGCGAGCGCTTTGTGTTGCGATAGCAATGCTTAGGTCAGCAGATCCAGTGTGATTCTGGAGCCGACAGTTAAAGTCTGGATGGGAGAGAATAAAATAGCATCAGTAGGATCATTGTATCCATTCCTGTTGTTTCTGCTTATTTATTGTTTAAGTAGAGATCCACTCCTAAGACTGCCCTGGTTCTGGTAACTTTCATTAATTATTGAGGTTTTATTACCATGAATCAGACGCTACTTTCCGAATTCGGTAATCCATTTGAGCGTGTAGAACTTGCTCTTGAAGCACTTCGTGCTGGTAAAGGCGTAATGGTACTCGACGACGAGAACCGCGAAAATGAAGGCGATATGGTGTTCGCTGCAGAAACAATGACCACAGAGCAGATGGCAATGTCTATTCGCCATGGTAGTGGCATTGTGTGTTTATGCATTACAGAGGAACGCCGCCAACAGCTTGAATTGCCTATGATGGTTGAAAATAATACTAGTCATTTTCATACGGCATTTACTGTCACTATTGAAGCATCACAAGGTGTGACAACAGGTGTTTCAGCATCAGATCGTTTAACGACAGTACGTGCAGCCGCTGCTGATGATGCAAAACCAAGTGATCTTAATCGCCCTGGTCATGTATTCCCATTACGTGCTCAACCTGGCGGTGTATTAACACGTGGTGGACATACTGAAGCCTCTATTGATTTAGCAACACTTGCCGGTTTTAAACCTGTTGCAGTGTTATGCGAGCTAACGAATGATGATGGTACTATGGCAAGAGCACCAGAAGTAGTGACTTTTGCTAAACAGCACAATATGCCTGTGTTGACGATTGAAGATTTAGTGGCTTATCGTCTTCGCGAGGAGAAAAAAGCTGGCTGAAATTAACATGTTATAAACGACACTGAAAACACACACACACTTATATCAAGCCGTCTAAAGAAATTTAGGCGGTTTTTTCATTTTTTTTGAATAACTATTTCATGCTTCTTTGACTATATTTCAAGTAAGAAACTTGTATTCTTATGTCATAGAATAACAATGCCATAGAGGTGATTATGGACACAAAAATGATGCCAGCACTATTTATTGGACATGGTAGTCCAATGAATGTATTGGAAAATAATCGCTACACTCGCCTCTGGACTAAATTAGGGGAAACACTTCCTCAGCCCAAAGCGATTTTAGTGATATCAGCACATTGGTATACAGAAGGCACTTTTGCTACGGCAATGTCTCAACCAAAAACAATTCATGATTTTTATGGATTTCCACCAGAGCTTTATGAAATAGAATATCCAGCAAAGGGATCTATCAGCCTAGTTGCACTTATAGAGGATCTCATTAATCCGATCCCGTTAAAACTCGATATGGATCAATGGGGACTTGATCATGGTAGCTGGGGAATACTGGAAAAAATGTACCCTAATGCGAATATCCCTGTAGTTCAACTCAGTATAGATATGCGTCAATCAGCTCAATGGCACTATGAGTTAGGGCAAAAATTAATTGAATTACGTCGTGAAGGTGTTCTCATTATAGGAAGTGGTAATGTTGTACATAATTTACGTATGATGGATTGGCAAAATGACAATTCAGAGCCGTATCCATGGGCGTTATCATTTAGTAAAACAGTCGAGAATGCTTTACAAAGTGAAGAAAAACCTGAAATATTATTTGATATTTTATCAACGGAAGAAGGGCATCTTGCACATCCCACACCAGAGCATTTTATTCCCGTTTTATCTCTTTTAGGACTAAGAAATGAGAATGAAAAAGTCACATTACTTAATAATGATATCATTAATAAATCACTTAGTATGATGACATTTCAGGTAGGATAAAATTATTCAAAGAAATATCTTTAATTATTTAATAAAGAAATTAAAGAGATAAGAGGCTAAATAAAGTTAATATTATTTAGCCTTTTTTATTAAAATTACATATGTAATTTATTAAATAATTATTTTCTTATTTCCTTTCTAATTTTCTAAATCTATATAATTAATAATTTTAACTATTTGTTTTTATTTGTTTTATTCTATTTTTAATAAAAATTTGGTAAGCTTTATTATCATTAAATAAACAGCTTTTTATAATGGTTAAATAAATTGCTTAAATTTTTTGTATATATTCTAATTTGATGCCAATAATTATCTGCTCTACAATTATGTGTATAAATAATACGCATAAATGGAGCGAATAACATTGATGACGAGTAAAAAGAATAAGCGGGGGGTTAATGTGTATCTAACAGCAAAATTAGTGGATGAGGCGCGAGAGCTTGGAATTAATCTCTCTGCAACACTCGATCATATGTTATCTGATGCAATTCGTGAAAAAAAACAGGAAATTTGGAAAACGGAAAATAAAAAAGGTATTCAAGCTCTTAATGAATTTGAACAAGAGGTGGGATTGTTTACTGATGATGATGAATATGGAGTTATTTAATGTCTCAATATACGGTATATCGTAATACGTCGCCTAATTCGAGAGAGCAATACCCATATTTCATTGATATTCAAAATGAATTGCTTAGTGATATTGATTCTCGCGTTATTATGCCTATTTCGCTATTAGTTAATAAGAATTCACAAGTAAAAATAATCACACCTGTTATTGAGATAAGTAATCTAAAATATGTAATTATGACAAAATCAATAACAACACTACCAAAGGATAGATTAAAGGTATCTAATATTGTCTGCATTAAACCTGAGGTACATTCCTCCATTGTAGCTACGATGGATTTGATAATTTCGGGTATTTAGTTATATTCAAAAATAATGAATAGATTCAAAATATAAAGATATTACAATAAAAAAACACCCCATGATAATTTACCAATGAGGTGCTTAAATAAATATTTAACTGATTTTAGATCAATCCAAAATAATATGTGGATAGAATCGTGAAAGATCTTGTGTAATTAGCTCTTTATCTTCTCTGATACAAATACCTGCGGATTGATCATTGACTAACCAGCTACCAATCAGTGTGTAGTTATCACCAAATTTTGGTAATGGATGGTATTCTTGAACAATAAAGCCTTCTTCGCCATAAGGTCCATCAGCTACTGCGATTTCTTGTCCATATTCTACAATGCGAATATTTGCGCCTTCACGTGAGAATAATGGCTTAATTACGTAACGAGATAGCGTATGCGGTACTTTCCCATCATAGAAATAAGCCGGTAACAAGTTTGGATGATTAGGAAACATTTCCCAAAGCATTGGTAATAGCGCTTTATTGGAGATAATACTTTTCCAAGAAGGTTCTAACCAGCGAATACCTGCATCTGCAAGCTTGGTTGAAAAATCTTCACGGAACATAAATTCCCAAGGATAAAGCTTAAACATGTTACTGATAATCTGATCTTGTAGATCAGTTAATTCACCGCGTTCACCTAAACCGATATCTTCGATAAAGACAAATTCTGTCGCAATTTCGGCTTCTTCTGCGCAATCTTGTAGATATTGTACTGTACCGCGATCTTCTTGAGTATCTTGGCAACACGTCATATGTAAATAACGCATACCTTGCTTATCACGCATTTCGCCAAAGCGATCGATCAGTTTTTCTTGGATACTATTAAACTGATCTGCATTTTGCGGTAAATTTCCTGCGTTTATCTGATCTTCAAGCCAGATCCATTGAAAAAATGCAGATTCATAAAGTGAAGTCGGTGTATCTGCATTATTTTCTAACAATTTTGCAGGGCCTTTACCGTCATAAGCTAGATCAAGGCGTGAATAAAGCGAAGGTTGTGACGATTTCCATGAATCACGCACAAAATCCCAACAATGACGAGGAATTTGAAAGCGAGTGAGAAGCTCTTCACTGTTCGCGACTTTATCTGCAACTTGCAGACACATCTGGTGAATTTCTTCTGTTGTTGCTTCTAGTGTCTCAACTTCTTCCATTGAGAATTGGTAGTAAGCATCTTCTGACCAATAAGGTTCGCCATACATAGTATGGAAATTGAAGCCAAATTCATTTGCTTTTTCACGCCAATCAGGGCGCTCAGTAATTAGTTCACGCTTCATACTCTATTAGCCACCTGAACGATAGGAAGATGATCCTGTTGAGCTACGGCTGTTGTTTGTTGCACTTGCACGCTGAGTTGCCGCTTGTTTTGATACGGTATGACCAAAGCCACCACGTGTCATTGTTGATGTGGTTGATGGTTTTGGTGTCATTGCTGTTTTTGGTACGTTCATTTGACGACCACCGACAGCAGGACCATAGTTACGGCCTGTTGAGTCAACAAATTTGCCATTAGCTGGACTTGTTGGGTTACGAGAACTAAATAATGGCTGAGCTGGCGCACCACCTCCCATTAATCGACCCATCATATAACCCGCCATTAATGGCATAAAAAAGCTACCACCAGAGTTGGCTTGAGCAATTTGTGAGTTATCTGTATTGTGATTATTGGCATTTTCAGTATGTGTATTTGTATTATTTACTGGTTGCCCATCAATAGAAGCTGTTTGCGTACATTGTGAATCACCAAATTCAGCCACACACTCTTCCAATGTTGCGTATTTAGGTGCAGTACGTGATGCCTCTTGTAATGCAGTGCGATAAGAGTCTTCACATTGTGCTGCTTGTGAAGGATTTGCTTGCGCGCACTCTTGAGCATTCATATACAGTGATACAGTCTCATCGCTCTCTTCACATCCTGAAAGAGCAAATACAGCGGTTAATGCAATAGCAACAGGGGCTAAGCGATAAGGACGAAATGCTTTACGAAAAGCATCACGATTAATGGATTTGGTACGTTTCATTGGCATATCGGTAAGGTCCATAAAAAAGTAAAACGTTCAAAATAGAAGCTAGAATAGGTTAAATGCTAGAGAAAATAAATAAGAAACGCCTTATCATCAGGGATAACAGGAAATTTGTGATCTTTATAGGGTTAAACCTAGTGATATTGGCTAAGTTCTCTCTTTTTAACGAAATTGTTTAGTATAATCGCTATTATAGTACAGATAAAAATAACGATTAGTAGTCTATAATTGTATCAGTTTAAGACAAAATATCTTGTTTTATTATTGGATTATAAACGAAAAAACCGCTTATCAGTAAGCATTTCACTGAAAGCGGTTTTTGTCTAAAACAACATAAAACAGTGGTAATACGTTGATTACCGATTGCTTATAACAATTAACGAACGTTAATTGCAGGGCTTGTTAAGTTACGAATTATGCTATCTGGTGACGTTGAAACTTCTTGACCTAATGCATTATTCAGCTGGATTAAATCGTTTTCATTTAACATACCACGAGCAAATTGAATGTTTAATTGGTTAATTAAATAGTCGTAACGTGCACTTGATAATTTTTGTTTTGCATCATAAAGCGTTGTAGTTGCATTTAACACATCAACGATAGTACGAGTACCAACTTGATAACCTGCTTCTGTTGCATCTAATGAGCTTTGTGCAGACACAACAACTTGTTGATATGCTTTGATGCTACTGATTGATGCAGAAATATTGTTATAAGAAGAACGTGCGATTTGTACAATAGAACGATAAACCGATTCTAATTGCTCGCTTGCACCCGTAAAGCCATATTGTGCTTGTTCAACTTGTGAACTTGTTCTTCCGCCTGTGTATAAAGGAATACTTAAAGACAGACCAATACTGTTTTGACCGGTATAGCTGTTACGGCTAGAGCCAGTGCTTTCTGGTGGTAATCCACTACCATGGTTATGTTTATTTGAAACACCAGTAGAGGCTTTTAAATCTACGGTTGGTAGATGGCCTGATTGCGCTAATCGAATATTTTCGCGAGCTAAATCTTGCCCTAAACGTGCACTTAATAAGCTTAAGTTACGTTCTTCTGCATCTTTTAGTAATTTATCAATAGCTTCTGGTGGTGTTGTAGAGAATTTATCAATATTCAGTGACGCTAAGTTGATATAATAAATACCACTTACTTGGCGTAATTTCTCTAATGCATTATCTAAGTTATTACGGCCAGAAACTTCTTGTGCCAGTACGCTATCATAGTTTGCACGAGCATTTTGAACGTCAGTAATTGCAACTAAGCCTACGTTAAAACGTTGGGTTGTTTGATCTAACTGGCGATAAACTTGTTCTTTTTGCGCTTCGATAAATGAGAGAGAATCAATTGAACGCAGAACATTAAAGTATGCTGTTGCTGTATCTAAAATCAGTTGTTGCTGACTCGTTTGATACGTGACATCACTCATACCAGCTGTTTTTTCTTGAACATTAAGTTGACGCCATAACGACATATCAAACACCGTTTGTGTCAATGTTAAATTCGCGCCAAGAGAGTTTGATTCAGTATTTCTACTATCACGATAGCCACTACCATAATCCATAGAACCGGTTAGTCCTAATTGTGGTAATAATGGGCTACGAGCTTCGTTAATTTTCTCAAACGCTTTGTTTCGTTCCGCTAATGACTTACGTAACTCAGGGTTACTGTCCTTTGCTTTTTGATAAACTTGAAGCAGATCCTCAGCCTGGCTTGCAGTGCTGAATCCTGCCAAACTCATCGCGACCAAAAGAGAGAGCAGTTTTTTCATTTTAATTCCTTGTTGCAACAGTTTCGCTGAGTTGCCTCTGTTAATCTTGAACGGGAAAGATTCTAGCAGATAGTTTCCCAAAGTAGGGGTAGCCATTTGTGCCATATCCTTTTATTTTAGATTAACTTTACATGAATTGTTGGCAAATATCTTTAAATCTGTATTAAACATCATCAACAAAAGACGTTTAAATATAACTTAAGGAGCATTGTATGAAGAAAAAGGAAAATATACCATTTTTATACACTCGTCATGATGTGGAACTTTTAGGTAAAAAAGATCTTTATAAAGGCTTTTTTCGCATGACGGAATACCGCTTTAAACATCGATTATTTGCAGGTGGTTGGAGTAACGAAATTAAGCGAGAAGTGTTTGAACGTGGTCATGCTGGCGTGTTATTAGCTTATGATCCTAAAAAAGATAGCGTGGTTCTTATCGAGCAAATTCGTATTCCTGCTTATGAAACGAGTGATACGCCTTGGTTACTTGAAGCTATTGCAGGCATGATAGAAGAAGGTGAAACACCCAAAGAGGTTGTTAAAAGAGAAGCTCAAGAAGAGGCGGGAATTTCGATAGGACGATGTGAGCCGATTATTAGCTATCTTTCAAGCCCAGGTGGTGCAAGTGAAAGAATGCACGTATTTGTGGGTGAAGTTGATTCGACAACAGCAAAAGGTATTCATGGTTTAGACAGTGAAAATGAAGATATTCGTGTGCATGTTGTCAGTAGGGAACAAGCTTACCAATGGGTTGAGCAAGGTATTATTGATAATGCGGCGACAGTTATCGCTATTCAATGGTTACAACTTCATTATGAGACGCTAAGAAAACGATGGTTGTAGCATTTGTATACAATTAAGAATTGTTGAGATGCTTTAGTGGATATTATCAAGTAGAGTTACTATCTGTAAGTATACGAGATCCAACCATTTAGCGTATAAATAAGGCTAAAAATTAGGTGTTGATATCGAGAATATTTCTCAACAATTTTTTTGAAATGTGTATTGGTTGGCAGATCTTTAATACGATAATACGTTAGAATTACGCCTAAAAGAAGTGAGACAAGGAAACCTTTTGGAAAGCCAGCTTGAGTTATCAGTGTCACCAAAAAGCACTGTAAGAATACTACAAATCACTGATACCCACCTTTTTGCAAATGTGGATGATACGCTATTGGGCATTAATACTTATCGCAGTTATCATGCAGTATTAAGCTCTATTAGAGCGCAAGGATTAGATGTTGACTTGATTGTCGCCACAGGCGATTTAGTTCAAGACCAAACATTTAAAGCGTATCAACATTTCGCAGAAGGGATTTCAACATTAACACCACCTTGTGTGTGGTTGCCGGGTAATCATGATTATCAACCCGCAATGATTGAT
The DNA here is from genome assembly GCF_001654855.1 of Proteus myxofaciens ATCC 19692. Lineage (GTDB taxonomy): Bacteria > Pseudomonadota > Gammaproteobacteria > Enterobacterales > Enterobacteriaceae > Proteus > Proteus myxofaciens. The sequence continues at coordinate 14,803 of NZ_LXEN01000050.1, read as the reverse complement.
GCGTTAAATCAAGCAGGTATTCTTTCAGCAAAGCAAGTGCTTATTGGTGATGATTGGCAATTATTATTGCTTGATAGCCAAATCCAAGGGGTTCCTCATGGTGAATTATCGGATTGCCAATTAGATTGGTTAACGCGATGCCTTGAGAGCCAAAAAGACAGAGAAACCATCATATTGTTGCATCATCATCCTATGGCATCAGGTTGCACATGGTTAGATCAACACAGTTTGAGAAATTCGCAACAACTTTCTGAACGTGTAAAAGGGCATTCCCAAGTTAAAATGATGCTATGTGGCCATATTCATCAAGAAATGGATGAAATGTGGCATGGTGTTCGTTTATTAGCGACGCCATCAACATGTATTCAATTTCGACCTCATTGCACTAATTTTACGTTAGATACGGTATCTCCAGGATGGCGTTATTTAGAGTTATCCATTGAGCCTAATGGCCAACGAAAAATAGAAACGCAAGTGTATCGATTAGAAGGAACAGAGTTTTGCCCTGATCTTGATTCTGAAGGCTATTAGAATATGCCCAGTATTCTTTATTTACATGGTTTTAATAGCTCACCTAAGTCGGCAAAAGCGCAAGCTTTTCGTCAATGGCTTAAGGTTACCCATCCTGAAATTAAGCTCTTAGTTCCTCAATTACCGTCTTTTCCTGAAGAAGCTGCTAAATTTATCGAGCAGATTGTTAATGAAAACAGCAAAGATAAACTTGGGCTGATAGGTTCCTCATTAGGAGGCTATCTTTCAATCTGGTTATCTCAACGTTTTCATTTACCTGCGGTTGTGATAAATCCCGCTATTAGGCCATTTGATTTATTGCAAAATTTTCTTGGTGAAAACGAAAATCCTTATACATATCAAAAGTATACGTTAGAACCTCATCATATAAATGAATTACTTGCTTTACGTATTCCTTCGATAATTTCACCAGAGCTTATTTGGTTGCTTCAACAAACGGGAGATGAAATACTTGATTATCGCCAAGCAGTTTCATATCTTGGCGCATGTCGGCAAACCGTAGAACCGGATGGAAACCACGCTTTTGTCGGTTTTGAACGTTTTTTTCCGGAAATTATTCAGTTTTTAAATATAATTTAGCCTTTCGGTTGATAAACCTGTAAAACATGGGTTGCTATATCTATCTGAAAATAAATACCATATTGCCGCTAACAACTGTTATTATAAACAGTATTTTCTAACAGCGAACCGCAGATTAAAAACAATGACTCAATCAAGTTATAATGCAAAGGATATTGAGGTCCTTAATGGTCTAGAGCCTGTGCGTCGTCGTCCCGGTATGTACACTGATACGACTAGACCGAACCATTTGGCTCAGGAAGTGATCGATAATAGCGTGGACGAGGCGCTTGCGGGGCACGCATCTAAGGTCGATGTCATTTTATATGGCGATCAATCCATTGAGGTTATTGATAATGGGCGAGGAATGCCTGTCGATATCCATCCTGAACTTAATGTATCAGCAATCGAATTAATTCTTGCCCACCTTCATGCCGGAGGTAAATTCTCTAATAAAAACTATCAATACTCTGGCGGATTACATGGTGTTGGGATCTCGGTTGTGAATGCGCTTTCTAAGCGTATTGAAGTGACTGTTCGTCGTGAAGGTAAAATCTATCAAATTGCTTTTGAAAATGGTGATAAAGTCGAAGAATTACATGAAATAGGCACTTGTGCTAAACGTGATACAGGGACAAGTGTTCACTTTTGGCCTGATGGTAGCTATTTCGATAATCCCCGTTTTTCCGCAAAAAGTTTATCTCATATCCTCAAAGCAAAAGCCGTATTGTGCCCCGGTGTTAATGTTTCTTTTGTTGATAAAGTTAATAATACAGAAGAGAACTGGTGCTACGCTGATGGATTAACTGACTATTTAAGTGAAGCCGTTTGTGAATTTATCCGTCTTCCTGAAGAGCCTTTCACCGGTAAATTTGAAGGTGATAATGAAGCCGTTGAATGGTCAATGCTTTGGCTGCCTGAAGGCGGTGATTTACTCACAGAAAGTTATGTTAACTTAATTCCTACCGTGCAAGGTGGTACACACGTTAATGGCTTACGCCAAGGTGTGTTAGATGCTATGCGTGAGTTTTGTGAGTTCCGTAATCTATTACCAAGAGGCGTGAAGTTAACCGCAGATGATACATGGGACCGCTGTGCATATGTCCTTTCTGTGAAAATGCAAGATCCACAATTTGCAGGGCAAACAAAAGAACGTTTATCCTCGAGACAAACTAGTGCATTTGTCGCTAATGCAGTAAAAAATGCGTTTAGCTTATGGCTTAACCAGAATGTCCAAGTCGCAGAGCTATTAGCTGAAATGGCAATTAGTAGTGCGCAACGCCGTATGCGTGCTTCTAAAAAGGTTGTCAGAAAAAAACTGACATCAGGCCCTGCTTTACCGGGTAAATTGGCGGATTGTACTTCTCAAGATTTACGTTATACCGAACTCTTTTTAGTTGAAGGGGATTCTGCGGGTGGATCAGCAAAACAAGCGCGAGATAGAGAATATCAAGCAATAATGCCATTGCGCGGTAAAATTTTAAATACTTGGGAAGTTTCATCAGATGAAGTACTCGCTTCACAAGAAGTACACGATATTTCTGTAGCGATTGGTATGGATCCTGATAGCGATGATTTAAGTCAACTGCGTTATGGTAAAATTTGTATTCTTGCGGATGCTGACTCGGATGGTCTACATATCGCAACATTGTTGTGCGCATTGTTTGTTCGTCATTTTCCAACTCTGGTAAAACAAGGTCATGTATATATGGCAATGCCACCTCTTTACCGTATCGATTTAGGTAAAGAAGTTCATTATGCACTTGATGAGCCAGAAAAAAATGCTATTTTACAGCGTCTTAGCCGTAAAAAAGGTAAGCCCAATGTACAACGTTTTAAAGGATTAGGTGAAATGAACCCTATCCAGTTACGAGAAACAACGCTTGATCCAAATACTCGTCGCTTAGTGCAATTAGTCATTGAAGAAGAAAACTATCAAGAAACACTTGGCATGATGGATATGTTACTCGCGAAAAAACGCTCTGAAGATCGCCGCAATTGGTTGCAAGAAAAAGGCGATGAAGTTGACATTGAAGTGTAATGCATACCATAAGAGTCTGAGGAAAATATTGAATGAGTGAATTGACTCATGATGGTGTAGAGCGTCAACCGCTCCACTTATTTACGGAAAATGCCTATCTCAATTACTCCATGTACGTGATTATGGATAGGGCATTGCCCTTTATTGGCGATGGGCTAAAGCCAGTGCAGCGACGTATTGTGTACGCCATGTCTGAACTGGGTTTAAGTAATTCGGCTAAATTTAAAAAATCAGCACGTACTGTGGGTGATGTATTAGGTAAATACCACCCTCATGGTGATAGCGCATGTTATGAAGCCATGGTTTTAATGGCTCAGCCATTCTCTTATCGATATCCATTAATTGATGGACAAGGGAACTGGGGTGCACCTGATGATCCGAAATCATTTGCTGCAATGCGTTATACAGAGTCACGCCTATCTAAATATTCACAAACGTTATTAAGTGAATTAGGGCATGGGACTGTTGATTGGCAACCTAACTTCGACGGCACAATGCAAGAGCCAAAAATGTTGCCAGCGCGTTTACCCAATATTCTATTAAATGGGACAACGGGTATTGCTGTCGGTATGGCAACAGATATTCCGCCGCATAATGCGCGTGAAGTAGGACAAGCATTAGTCATGTTATTAGATAATCCTGATGCCGGATTATCAGATGTAATGCAATATGTTCAAGGACCTGATTATCCAACTGACGCTGAAATTATTACAGCACAAGACGATATTAAAAAGATTTATAAAACAGGTCGTGGTTCTGTCAGAATGCGAGCAGTGTGGCAAAAAGAAGAAGGGTGTGCGGTAATTACCGCACTTCCTCATCAAGTTTCTGGTGCCAAAGTGTTAGAACAAATTGCTGCATTAATGCGTGCGAAAAAGCTACCACTAGTTGAAGATTTACGTGATGAATCCGATCATAAAAACCCAACGAGATTAGTAATTGTTCCTCGTAGTAATCGTGTTGATTTGGAGCAAGTTATGTACTACTTGTTCGTCAATACTGATTTAGAGAGAAGTTATCGCGTTAACCTGAATATGATTGGGTTAGATAACCGTCCTTCGGTTAAAGGATTAGTTACCATTCTAAATGAATGGTTGATTTATCGCCGTCAAACAGTCACTAATCGTTTAAATCACCGATTAGAAAAAGTATTACGCCGCTTAGAAATTCTTAAAGGCCTATTAATCGCTTATCTTAATATTGATGAAGTGATTGAAATCATTCGCCATGAAGATGAACCAAAAGCGGAATTAATGCGCCGTTTTTCATTATCTGATATTCAAGCAGAAGCTATTTTAGAGCTACGTTTACGTCATTTAGCGAAACTTGAAGAATTTAAATTAAAATCAGAAAGTGATGAGCTTGAAAAAGAACGTGATAGCATTGAAAAGCTACTTAGCTCACCACGTCGTTTAAATACATTACTGAAAAAAGAAATTGAATCTGACGCCAAAGAATTTGGTGATGATCGTCGTTCCCCTATTCGCCCGCAAGAAGAAGCGAAAGTGGTCAATGAACAAGATATGTTGCCTTCAGATCCCGTCACTATAGTGTTATCTGAAATGGGATGGGTAAGAAATGCGAAAGGACATGATATCGACCCTAGTGGTATGAGTTATCGCGCTGGTGATAGTTATCATAGTGCGGTAAGAGGAATGAGTAATCAACCTGTGATGTTCCTTGATTCTACAGGTAGAAGTTATACTTTAAGCCCAAATGATATGCCATCAGGGCGTAGTCAAGGTGAGCCATTAACCGGTAAACTGACTTTTCCACCTGATGCACATGTAAAATATATGCTGGCAGGAAGTGCAGGACAAGAGTACTTACTGGCAACGCAAGAAGGTTATGGCGCAGTTCTATCTTATGATGAGATGGAAACGAAAAATAAAACGGGTAAAGGCTTACTCACTGTTTCAGAAGAAACAGAATTACTTGAGCCTTTTCTTGTTGATGCCCAAAAGAAAAATGACCAGTACTGGTTAGTTATCATCACTGATAAAATACGTATTTTAGCTATTTCAGCAGAGAAATTGACTGATTTGAACAAAAAAGGTCGGGGAACTCGTTTAGTTTCGTTAGGTAAAGAGCAAAGCGATGTGATTGACCAACTATTATTAGTGCCAAAAAATGAAGCATTGATATTTACTGCTGATGGGCAACAAGAAGTCTTAAAAGCAGATGAAATCAATTACTTTAGTGGTCATGTGGGGGATGAACCCACACCGCTTAAACATCTTCACCCTGAAGCAGTGACGGTGATTATGTCTGAAAAAGGGCTTATTCGTTGCCAAAAAGGACATAATATAGATGCAGAAACAGTCGGTTTTAAAGCGGATGATAATTATTTTGAATCGGTAGAAGGGATGAGCAATCAACCTGTTCATTTAATTGATACAACAGGTCAAAGCTATACTGTTGATGTTGATGCTTTACCTTCAGGTAGAAGCAAAGGTGACACTTTACGCGATAAACTTAAAGTTCAAAAGGGTGCTCAATTACGCCATGTAGTCATGGGTGATGCACAAGATAAGATCTTAATGGCCTCTGATGCGGGTTATGGATTCATTTGTCAGGTAGATGATTTAACCTCTAAAAATAGAGCTGGAAAATCACTTCTCACTTTACCAGAAAATGCATTACCATTAACGCCACAACATCTGAATGATGAGCTTAATTCATTAATTATGATCATAACAAAAGGTGGTCGGATGTTGATTTTTGAAGCATCAGAATTACCAACTATGGCGAAAGGGAAAGGAAATCAAATGGTTTCAATCCCTGCAACACAAGTGGTAAGTGGTGAAGATAAAATAGCATGGTTACGAGTATTACCGGAAAATGCCTCAGTGACATTGCATTTTGGTAAACGTAAGTTAACGATGTCGATGAATGAATTACTGAGCTTTAAAGCAAAGCGTGGTCGTAGAGGTACGTCATTACCACGTGGTGCACAAACTATCGATAAAATTGATATTGAAAGCCATTAACATCTAAAGCGCTATTTATTCAGTGGGTCTAAAGACCCACTTCTCTTTTTATAATGTAGGACGCTAAAAATTTATGTTAGCAATTATTAGAGGCATCATTGTCGTTCTTTACACCATTCTTGTGGTGACATTTGGAATGATTTATTGCATGTTTTCGCCAAGAAACCCTAAGCATGTGATGACTTATGGACACTTATTCGGCAAGTTATCACATGTGTTTGGTATCAAGATGATAGAACGTATTCCTGAAGAAGCGAAAAAATACGGACCAAGCATCTACGTTGGTAACCATCAAAATAACTATGATATGGTGACAATGTCGAATGCCGTACAACCTAATACGGTGACGGTAGGTAAAAAGAGTTTAGTTTTTATTCCTTTTTTTGGGCTACTTTATTGGATAACGGGTAATATTTTAATTGATAGAGGAAATCGCTCTAAAGCGCATGGCACTATTTCCCAAGTTGCTGATCAGATAAAATCTAAAAAAATCTCAGTATGGATGTTTCCTGAAGGTACTCGCAGTCGTGGCCGTGGTTTACTACCTTTTAAAACAGGTGCATTTCATGCGGCGATTCAAGCAGGTGTTCCTATTGTTCCTGTTTGTGTATCTACCACTCAAGGCAAGATTAAATTAAATCGTTGGAATAACGGATATGTCATTGTTGAGATGCTACCGCCAATTGATGTTTCAAAATACGGTAAAGACCAAGTTCGCCAATTAGCAGAAGAATGTCGCCAAATCATGCTTGCTAAAATAGCCGAATTAGATAAAGAAGTTGAAGCGATGAATAGCCCTGCTTCATCTAAGAAATAAATAAAAAACTCTCGTCTTAATCATTATTTAGTTTTAATGTTTGTTTAATCTTTATAAGAGTCTATAAGCCTGATATTCAGGCTTATATTGCTTTTAATTGATGAAAATATCCCATTCTATTAACTATTTTTAGGTTTTAGGCCGTATCCGCGCTATTATGCTTACGTAATTTCATTTAAGTCTTTTGTATTTTAAAATCACAGCAGCTTTTCTCCTCTTATGGTTTTGCCATTGAGAGAGAGGTGTATTTTGTTGCGGAGAAAATATGTCATTTAGTCGTCGCCAGTTTATTCAGGCTTCAGGCTTAGCGGTATGTCTGGGCTCATTACCTTCTGTTGCTTACGCAGATCCTGTCATCGATAAACAATTACCCATACCGCCACTATTAGAGTCGCATAATGGTCAGCCACTGTTTGTCACATTGCAAAAAGTGCATTGGGCGTTTAATGGCAACAAAAAAGCAGAGGTTTGGGGAATAAATGGCTCAACACCTGGGCCGACTATTAAAGTTAAAAGTGGTGATGATGTAAAACTGATTTATAGCAATCGTTTGAATGAACCCGTTTCAATGACGGTGAGTGGTTTGTTAGTGCCAGGTACACAAATGGGTGGAGCTGCTCGATTAATGTCACCTGGAGCCTATTGGTCTCCTGTATTACCTATACGTCAAAAAGCAGCGACATGTTGGTATCATGCGAACACTCCCTTTAAAATGGCACCGCATGTTTATAATGGGCTCGTCGGTATGTGGATTATTGAAGATGATGAAAGTAAATCATTACCACTACCAAAACATTATGGTGTTAATGATTTCCCTATTATTATTCAAGATAAGCGAATCGATAACTTTGGATCACCAGAATATGATAAAGATGCAGCAGTAGATGGGTTCTATGGTGATACCCTTTTAGTTAATGGTAGAGAAGACCCTTATATTGAGGTTTCGAGAGGTTGGATACGTTTACGCTTGGTCAATGCCTCTAATGCACGTCGTTATGAACTACAAGCGAATGATGGTCGCTCTCTTTATCTTATCGCATCAGATCAAGGCCTATTAACTGCACCTGTAGAGCTTAAATCAATACCAATGGCACCAGGAGAACGGCGCGAAATCTTGGTTGATATGTCAGAAGGTGATGAGGTTATCATTACCGCAGGAAATAGCGCTGGTTTTATGGATAAATTACGCGGCATTTTCGAGCCATCTAATTTATTACGTAATGCAAATGTATTAACGATAAGACCTACTGGATTAATGTCCTTAATGACAGATAAAATTCCAGAGCAATTAGCGGTTGATAATACACAAATTACAACATCTATTCAGCCAAGAACTATCCAACTTCATGATAGTCCTCCTGGTATTAATAATGCGCGTTGGGAATTAACTCGAATAGATTTAGTGGGTAAACAAAATGGCTGGGAACGCTGGATGGTAACAACGTCATCGCCTCAACCTTTTCATATAGAAGGTGCACGATTTAAAGTCATTAATCATGATGGACAAAAGCCAGAACCTGCTGATTTTGGGTGGAAAGATACTGTGTGGATTGATAATCAAAGTGAATTGCTGGTGGAATTAAAACAGCCTTCCTACACGCATTTTCCTTTTCTCTATTATAGTCAGATTTTAGAAAATGCCGATATTGGTATGGCTGGGCAAATGGAAATTACGCCATCGGAATAAAGGTATTCATTTAAAAATCACGTCACTTAAAGGCAGTATAGTGAAATAAATATGCTGTCTTTTTTATAAATAGAATAAATAAGATAATCTTTGTGATACTAAATGTTAACTAAGGTTATTTGATTGTTTATTTATTTGATTTACTATTTCCAATTTATTTTAATATTAAAATTAATGGTCTAAAGATCATTAATATCTTATTTTATTTGTTCTTCTTTTGTTTTATTTAACTGTTAATTTGTGATTGCTACGTCAATTTATCTATTTTTATGAATGTGATTATTATTTTTGGGATTTCTCTCAAGTCATTATATTTACAGAAAATAGATGATTCTAACGCTTTTGTATTTTGATTCTTAATCGATATTATTCATCTAAATATAACTAAGGTGTCAGAATGAACAAAAAAATAGCGTTAAATCATCACCGATATTTTAATAATAGCCGTTCAATACATAACTCTATATTTAAACTTTCTCTTGTTGCCTCAGCACTTTTATTTTCAGGCAATTCCATTGCTTATGCAGAGAATGGTCAGTTAGGTAATAAGCAGAGTTGGGAAAGCCAAGAATATAAAAAAGATTGGGGATTAGCTGCAATGAAAGCCTCTAGTGCTTATGCACTGGGTTATCATGGTCAAGGCGCTAATATTGGCGTTATGGATTCTGGTGCGTTGCTTTCTCATCCTGAATTATCAGGTGAGCGTTTTCATGCAGTGAAAGCGAAAGGAGAATATGGCACCACAGGCATGCGATATCCTCAAGACAAAGGCGGTCACTATAAGAAAGGCGAGTCTTTTGGTGTTGATGGCGCTTGGATAAAAGGGGTTAACGATACTCATGGCACCCATGTAACGGGCACTGTGGGGGCTAACAGAGATGGTAATGGAATGCATGGCGTTGCTTGGGGCGCCAATATTTATATTGGTAATACAGGTGCAACAGATAGTAATAATTATGGTCCTTATCAAGACTATCAATATTTTTATACAGGCTGGAAAGCCATAGTTGATGCCGGCGCCCAAGTGATTAATAACAGCTGGGGAACTAATACTCGCATTATCAATAATATACCGACATATGGTATTGATGGTGGCAATACAACGGTGCATTTACCTGTTGATACCACTGCACAGACTGAGTATGAATATTTTTATTTTAAAAAAGTCTATGGTGATAATCCTTCATTCGTTGATGCCGCTTATGATGCAGTAAAAAACACGAATGTTGTACAAGTATTTACAACAGGGAATCGTGATTTTGCACAACCTTATTATCGTGCCCTTTACCCTTATTTTAATCCTGAAGCAGAAAAGCATTGGATTACGGTTGCAGGGCTTGAACAAAATGCAGATAAATCGGGTTATGTGTTAATTAAAAGGTTTAATGAAGCGGGGAATGCAAAATGGTGGACTGTTGTTGCTCCTGGTCGAGATATTTACTCTTCAATTGTTGATGAAGAAGGCAAGGGAGACTGGGCTTCTTTTAGTGGTACCTCAATGGCAGCTCCTCATGTTACAGGGGCTATGGGTGTCTTGATGTCGCGTTACTCTGCAATGAGTGCAATGCAAGTACGTGATGTAATGTTTACAACAGCGAGTCATCGTAATCCTGATGGCTCTCTATATAATAGCTGGACTGCTAGCGAAGGCACACCTGATGTACGTTATGGTTGGGGTACTCCTGATCTTGATAAAGGAATGTATGGTCCTGGTCAATTTTTAGGTAAATTTGAATATCAACTAGATGCTGTACCTTTAGATGTTTGGACTAATGATATTTCACAAACAGCATTAGATTTACGTAAAAAAGAAGATCTTGCTTGGCTAAAAGAATATCAAGAAAAAGGTATTAAAGCGGGTGGTGATTATGAATTAGGCGCTAATTTAAATATTAATGATGGAACAAATGATCCTAATGCCCACATAATCAATAAAGAAGATGCAGAAAAATGGCGTAAGGAATATTACCAAAAACGCGCTGATACTATTCAAGAAAAAATAAACTTAGGTTTATATAACGGTACATTAATTAAAAAGGGTGAAGGTACATTAGTTTTAACAGGGGATAATACATATCGTGGTGGTACTATTGTTGAGCAAGGCTCCCTATTAGGTTTTACAGAATCTTTTGGTACTGAGGCAATTAATGTTAATGGCGGTAAACTCAGTATTGTTGAACACTATAACGACACTTTTACTGGAAAAGGTGAATTAACTTCAAATCAAACGAATAAAGCGAATATTAATATTAACGACAAAGGGACTTATTTAGTTGCTATTGATCATGATGTTAATGTGAGTAATATGTCACTTAATAACGGTGCAAATTTAGATGTTGGTGCGGAGAATACAAACCAGTTAAAAGATATTTATCTAAATAATCAAATTGCGACAGGCTCCGTTAATGCAGACAATTTAGTTGATAATCGAAATAAAACTAAAATGTTAGCGAATAATGAGGTTTCTTCAAATAGTGATTATGCTTTATTTGATAAAAATGTTTCATTAACAAATAATACAATTACAGGGACATTGAGCAAGAAAGAAAATACTTCATTGGTAACTTTTGCGAATAATGAAAATGGTCGCTCTATTGCTAATACATTAGAAAATCACGGCAGTGGTGAACTATTTAATACTATCTTACCGATGAATAAACAAGATTTAACTAAAACCTATGATTCTTTAGGTAGTGATATGTATTTAAATGCCAATAATGCCAGTGTGGTAAATATATTGGGATTAACTCGCACTGTTAAAGATCAAGCTATGGGTATTGGTCATGGTCGTAGTGCTAGTTTAGAAAATAGTAATGCACGTATATGGATTACAGGTATTGGTCAATGGGGAAAAACAGATTATGGCCATAGTAACATGGATGTTGATTTCTATGTTGGTTTATTAGGCGCTGAAATTAATGTGGCTGATAATACTAAAGCAGGGCTATTCTTTGGTGCAGGCACAACCAAATATAAAGGTAATGAATCGGGTAAAATAGACAGTAATGATATCCATATTGGTGCTTATGGTATCTCTAATTTATATAATGTTATTTCATTAAATTATGGTATTACTCATACCAATCAAGATAGAGAGGCAAAAAGAACACTTTGGGTAGGGCAAAATGCAGGTTATAACTCAACTAACTATGATGCCAAAATAACACAGCTCTTTTTAGAAGGCGCCTACACACAATTTAATACACAACACTATTCAATTGAACCTTACTTAGGATTTAATTGGTTACGTGTATCAACAGATAATATAAATGAACATGTGGGTAATATGTCCTTTGCTACCCATACCGATTCACAAAATATTCAAGTAGGTACTATTGGTTTACGTGGTGGTTATCCATTTACGGCGGGTAATATCAATATGGCAGTAAAAGGTGATATTTCAGCAAGTCACTTATTTGGTGATAATCGCCCGGAATCACGTCTTTTCTTATCAAATTCGGGTGATGCAACGTTACGTGGTGGTAAACTGGATAATCTGTTTGGTGTTGGCTTAGGTATTGATGCGCAATTAAGTAGATCAACTACTTTAGGTTTATATTATCAAGGGCAATATAATAGTGACATTCATTCAAGTGGTATAAATACAACATTGAAAATAAATTTCTAGTTTTATTTGGTTTTTTTCTATAAAAGGCCCTTAGTAATAAGGGCCTTTTTTGTATTCAAAAAAAATTTTTTCATATAAAAATATAAAAATATAAAAATGGGTGGTAAAAATGGGAAATAAAATAAAAGTCACATTCTATAAAAATATAAATAACGTTGATATTAAGGATCAAAATCCTCTTTTTGAAAAGATCAAAGATAGCATAAGTCATATAGGAAATACTAATTATTCACTAATCATTCATAAAAAAACGGAAGGTTTCTTTTGTTTCATTTTAAATAAATTAAAATTAGCTTTGAATATAAAGATAAGTATTAAAAGTTGTAAAAATAAAGTAAATGAATGTTTTTATACTCAACTAAATGCTAATACCTCTTTATGCAAAATCAAAGATATCAATGATATTACTTTAGATGAATTTAGAGTGATGAATTTATTCTTTAATTTAGATAATAATGAGATGATTAATTCATTTGTAAAAAGACATGTGAAAACTAAAGCAGATTTAATTTTAATTGATACAATATTTAATTGTTATAAAAATAAAGATTTTGGCAAGGTCAATTTGCGGGATTTTGTAGGTGAGAAGTTCAATATTGGAAAGATTGTTAATTTATTTAATACAATTATATTAGATGTGAATAATGTTATAAATAATAATGTTTTTTTATTTATTATTAATTGTTGTTTTAAAAAAAAGAGTGAATGTATTTCTAGAGTATTAAAAGATATTATAATACCAATAAGATATTATGAATATTTATTTAAAATAGATAAGTCTATTTTAAATATTGAAAAAATGACTAAAGTTACTAAAAATATAAATATTGAAAAAATTGTTTCTGAAATAGAAAAAAATTTAAAGATAGAAAAAGTATTAATTGATGAGTTTGTTAGTGATGTATTACAAAAATATAATAATGCTGATAATTATGTTAAAACACAGGAAGCCTGGATTAATGAACTTTATAATAAAAAAGAAAATAATACAATTATATATAATATAAATAAAAACAGAATGTTGATTATACAAGAAGTTGAAGAAATAGCCAATTCATTAGATGATGATGCGTTGATTATAGGTATGCCGAAAGATCAGTATCTTATTAGAATGGAACAAATAGTTGATATATTCGCTACTTTGCCAATAATGTAAGGAGCACCTATTTGGTGCTTCCAATAATTAGCTTAATGCTACTTTAATCCCTAAACCAATCAGCACCACGCCCAATACTTTATCGATACGTTTTTGTATTTTATTAAGTACTTTTCTTACAGGAGCACTTTGTATCAACAGTACCAATATAGGCCAGTAGATAATTGCTAATCCCCAAATAATGAGTGCATACCAAAGCTTTTCGCCTATGCTGGAATCAACACTGAGTACTTGCGTAAAGATAGCGAGAAAAAATAGAGTTGCTTTAGGATTGAGCAAGTTACAAAGAAAGCCCTGCATAAAGGCTTTTTTGAAACTGACTTGCGTATGTGCATCTGTATCATTATTAATCGTATGATTAGATTTTGAGAGCAAACTTTGTAAGCCAATCCAAAGTAAATAAGCCGCGCCTGCGTATTTTAAAATAGAAAAAAGCCACGGTGTGGTTGTTATTAAAATAGCAATACCTGCAACACAGTAGGACATATGAACCAGTAAAGCGGCAATAATACCGAATGCGGTCATCATTGCAGCAGCTCGTTGATAACGCATGGCATTTTTTACAACGAGAAAAAAGTCAGGTCCTGGAGAAATCATTCCTAGTAAAGCTATTGTAAAAACAACTAAAGAAGTCTCAAGCATAATAGCGCCTTTTATATAACAATATTATAATGACTGGATATTATATGATTAAGTTAACAATTCGAGTATAAAGCAATTGTTTACTATTAATGAAGCATAATTTGTATCGACTAGGGTTTTAGCTTTACGTATAGTGTGAGCAGTTTTTTCCCATCTTTACCCGTAGGTATGTAAATGAATATTAGTTTAATCGCAGCATTAGCGATGGATCGCATTATTGGTATGGAAAAGGCAATGCCTTGGACATTACCTGGCGACCTTGCATGGTTTAAAAAAAATACGCTAAATAAACCCGTTATTATGGGCAGAGTGACTTATGAATCTATTGGGCGACCTTTACCAGATCGTCTTAATATCGTATTAAGTAGTCAACCTGGTACTGATAACGATGTTGTTTGGGTTAAATCTGTTGAAGAAGCATTGCAAGCAGCTGAAAATCATGAAGAAATAATGGTTATTGGCGGTGGTAAAGTTTACGAACAATTCTTACCTATAGCGAATACCTTATACTTAACTCACATCGACGCTGAAGTCATTGGTGATACAACTTTCCCCGATTACGAGCCTGATGAGTGGGATTCTACGTTTATGGAATATCATGACGCTGATGAAATAAATTCCCATAACTATTGTTTTGAAATACTAAAAAGAAGAAAATAATTAAATTCAAATAAAAAAGGAGATTTAATATCTTCTTTTTTATTATCTATAATTTATAAATATAATAATATTTAAGAAATAGATTTATTATTC
>NZ_LXEN01000049.1 GCF_001654855.1 Proteus myxofaciens ATCC 19692 | reverse complement strand
GAAATAGATTTATTATTCTAAATTTTATTTTATAAATAATAAAAAATTTATCTTTTTTATTTATTTTTTATTTATTTTTTATTTTTCGGAATAATATATTAAATAATATCTGATATAGAGGTTTTTTATTTTCAAATCTAATTTAATATCACTTATTTTTCGACAATAAATAATTATCTATATGATTTATAAGGATAAATAATAATTTTTTATTATTTGTTGAGAAATGTTTTAATTTACTATATCAAATGAATAAAAAAAGCACAGAATAAGGGGCGCTTCTGTGCTCAAAAAGAGTATTTATTAGTTCATATTGGATGTGATAGGTTTGGTTGCGTAAAATAGCATTTATCCTCCCAACGTAAACAGGTAAGCGCTCCTCCCCAGCAACAGCCCGTATCTAAAGCATATATATGTTCTGGTGTGCCTTTACCCTCAAGGGAAGCCCAGTGACCAAAGATTACACTGTAATCTTCAGGTAATTGGCTTGGCAAATTAAACCACGGTTTTAATGGTGCTGGTGCTTCTGGTGGTTTATCTTTGCAGATCATATCGAGTTGGCCATTAGGGAAGCAATAACGCATACGCGTTAATGCATTAGCACTAAAGCGTAACCTTGAAAGTCCTGACAGCTCTTCTGACCAGTTATTGGGCATATCACCATACATCGCATTTATAAATAGCGGATAGCTATCACTGCTTAATACTGCTTCTAATTCATTAGCACAATTTTTTGCTGTTGCAAGATCCCACTGAGGTGTTATTCCTGCATGAGCCATCACTATTTTCTTTTCATCATCCACTTGTAAAAGGGGCTGACGTCTTAACCAGTTAATTAGCTCATCAGCATCAGGCGCATTGAGTAATTTATCTAGCTTATCTTTTGGTTTGTTACGACTGATTTTTGCAAAGACACCTAAAAGATGGAGATCATGATTACCTAGAACAAGCCTTATAGAAGATCCCAGACGCTTTATAAAGCGTAATACATCTAGTGAATCAGGGCCTCTTGCAACAAGATCGCCAGTTAACCATAGAGTATCTTGTGAGCTATCAAAGTCTACTTTATCGAGTAGATGACGAAGTTCACGGTAACATCCATGAACATCGCCAATTAAATAAGTTGCCATAATTAATTTATCAATGTAGGAAGAGCAAGTCGGAAAACGGGAATATCTATTTGAAAAACACGACCTTGTGGGTCTATCATTTCATAATGTCCTTCCATTGTTCCCATCGGCGTTTCAAGAACTGCACCACTGGTGTAGCGGTATTGTGTACCTGGCTCAATAAGAGGTTGTTCACCAACAACCCCTTCACCTCGAACTTCTGTAGTATTTCCTTGAGCATTGGTGATTAACCAATAACGACGTAGCAGGCGAATAGCGTGCTTATTCAAATTATGTATGGAGATAGTGTAAGCGAAAACATAGCGCTCTTCTTCTGGCAAAGATTGGCTCTCAATGTAAACGCTTTGTACTTTTATCACCACTTTTGAAGAAGTGAACATAATGCCTCCTAAGTCAGGCTATACCTTAATTTATGTCGGTATTTTGCCTTTCTGATAACCAGTTTGCTACTTTGCAGTATTGCTCGACAGATATATTTTCAGCTCGTGCTGTAGGGTCAATACCTAGTTCTATCATATCTTCAGCAGTCAGTAATCCGCCTAAGCTGTTACGCAATGTTTTACGACGCTGATTAAATGCTTGTGAAGTAATACGACTTAGCATCGTAATATCTTTCACAGGATAAGGTTTTTCTTTATAAGGGATCAACCTAACTACCGCAGAATCGACTTTTGGTGCTGGTTTAAATGAAGTTGGTGGCACTTCAATTATTGGGATCACTTGGCAGTGATATTGTGCCATCACACTTAAACGACCGTAAGTTTTACTACCATGACCTGCAACAAGACGATTTACCACTTCTTTTTGAAGCATAAATGTCATATCAGAAATAGCATCAGCAAAACTAAAAAGATGAAACATAAGTGGCGTTGAGATGTTATAAGGCAAGTTACCAAAAACACGCAGAGATTGCTGACGCTCTTTTGCGAGTTGCGCAAAATCAATCGTCATTGCATCTTGCTGAATAATGGTCAGCTTGTCTTTTAATTTAGGATGAACCTCTAAACGAGCAGCTAAATCACGGTCAATTTCGACAACCGTCATTTTATCCATTCTTTCACCAACAGGCTCTGTGAGTGCACCTAAACCAGGACCAATTTCAATAACGGCTTCACCTGGTTGAGGATAAATAGATTCAACAATACTTTCAATAATATAGCTGTCTGTTAAAAAGTTCTGCCCGAAACGTTTGCGGGCAAAGTGCCCCTGATGGACTCTATTATTCATTACAATTTTGTATCATATTAATGGCTAAATTTAATGCGGTGAAAAAACTGCCAGCATCTGCGCTTTTAGTACCTGCAAGCTCAAGGGCTGTCCCATGATCAACAGAAGTACGGATAAATGGAAGGCCTAGTGTGATATTCACGGCACGACCAAAACCTTCATATTTTAGCACAGGTAATCCCTGATCGTGATACATCGCTAAGACGGCATCAGCATGCGTTAGATATTTAGGTTGAAATAAGGTATCAGCAGGATAAGGACCATAAAGTTGAATGCCTTGTTGACGAAGTTCCATCAGTGTAGGTTCAATAATATCAATTTCTTCATGTCCCATATGCCCACCTTCACCTGCATGAGGATTAAGGCCACAGACATAGATTTTAGGTGAGGTGATACCAAACTTTGTTTTTAAATCATGATGTAAAATGGTGATAACTTCATGCAAAAGCTCACTTGTAATTGCATCAGCTACATCTCTTAGCGGTAAATGCGTTGTTGCTAAGGCGACTCTTAATGTGTCTGTTGCTAACATCATCACAACACGTTCACAATGGCTACGATCAGCAAAAAACTCGGTATGGCCTGTAAAAGGCACGCCTGCATCATTAATAATGCCTTTATGCACAGGGCCTGTTACTAATGCTGAGAATTCACCACTTAGGCAACCATCACAAGCTCGTGCCAGAGTTTCAACAACATATTGCCCATTTCGTACATCAAGCATACCAGGAATAACCTCTGTTTGTGTTAGAGGTATAGGTAACACATAAATATGACTTGGGATATGTGATTGTGGGGGTGAAGCAGAGTCGTATTCAATGAGTGTTAGTGGTAGTGAAAGTTGTTGTGCTCGTTGTTCAAGTAATTGAGGAGAGCCACAGACAACCCAAGGTAAGTCCCAACTCATCTGTGCTAATGAGATTATAAGGTCAGGACCAACCCCGGCTGGTTCGCCGGGGGTGATAACAAGAGGTTTATTGAGCGTTGTTTGCGTCGTTTGCATCATTCTCATTCGTTATTTTTACATAAGCCCCTGCACGCAATTCTTGCATCCAGTTTTGGACCTCTTCATTAAACTTACGGTTAAACAGTAAACGGTAAGCTTGTTCTTTGTTTGCAGCATCTGTTTTATCAACACTACGCGTGTCTTCCAATTCAATCAAATGCCAGCCAAAGTTAGAGTGAACAGGTTGGCTTAATTCATTTTTATTTAAACGCATTAGAGCGTCACGGAATGCAGGATCGTAAATATCAGGCATTGACCATCCTAACTCACCACCGCGTAACGCAGAACCGGGATCTTCAGAATATTTTTTAGCGGCATCAGCGAAGCTTAATTTGCCACTACGAATCTCTGATGAGATTTGTTGTAATTTTGCGTACGCTTGTTCGTCATTTAAGATTGGCGAACTTTTTAGCAGAATATGACGAGCTTTAACTTCAGTGACAGAAATTGTTTTTGAGCCACCACGTACATCATTTACTTTGATGATATGTAAGCCAACACCAGAGTGAAGAGGGCCAACTAGCTCACCTTTTTTTGCATCAACCAGTTCTTTAGCGAAAAGTGTGGGTAATTCATCAATCGATGCCCAACCCATATTACCACCATTAAGCGCTTGAGGATCCGCTGAATAGGTTGCTGCTAATTTACCAAAATCAGCACCACTTTTTAGTTGATTCATAATACGAGTAGCAACTTGCTGTGCTTTCTCCATCTCTGTTGGTGATGGATTTTCTGATAATGGGATCAAGATATGACTAAGGTTAAGATCAACACGTTGATTAGCTTGATTCTCAATTTGTTTAGAAAGTGAATCTACTTCTTGTGGCAATATTGTAATACGGCGACGAACTTCATTATTGCGTACTTCAGCTAGCATCATTTCTTTACGAATATCTTGACGATATTCATTATAAGAAATGCCATCAGCAGCAAGACGTTTTTTCAGTTGGTCTACAGTAACGTTATTGTCAGCAGCAATCCCTTGAATTGTTGATTCAACCGCAGCTTCTGGAATATCAATTTGCATCTGTTGTGCCATTTGCAAAATAATATTATCCATGACTAAACGCTCTAGAATTTGCTGGCGCAATACTTGCTCATCAGGTAATTCTTGACCTGCACCTTTCGCATTCATTTTAACCGTATTTAGCATTCGGTTGACTTCACTTTCTAGAACGACACCGTTATTGACAATAGCCGATACGCGATTAAGTTCTTGTGCTGCAAAGGTTGTTGAGCTGGTAGCTGCTCCGGCTGTTAACATTAAGCCGACTAACAGCGTTTTCCAATTTTTCATAAGTTTCCCATTATGTG
Organism: Proteus myxofaciens ATCC 19692; assembly: GCF_001654855.1. Taxonomy (GTDB): domain Bacteria; phylum Pseudomonadota; class Gammaproteobacteria; order Enterobacterales; family Enterobacteriaceae; genus Proteus; species Proteus myxofaciens. The sequence continues at coordinate 1,291 of NZ_LXEN01000049.1, read as the reverse complement.
TGTTCCGCCCTGAGCGCGGGTTGACATATTTATTCAGCCAATTGCGTAGTCTGATAAAATCAGAATGCTCTTTGGTAAGGTAATATACCGCGTTCAAGCATTTTCTGACTACCCAGACTATGATTGTTACTTAGGCCTCTGAGTTCCAAATTGATCGACCATTTATTATCAATATCGCTGTGGTCAGCTTTCCAACCTACCACTTTTCGTTCATAGCCTACGTTAACAGCCCAACAACAGGTGTTATATTGAAGCCCGACCAATTGGCTAACAGGTTCTGACTCTTTAGTGTCAAAGTAATAAGCACCAACAAGTCCCCAACGTTCAGCTAAAGGCCAACTACCAACAACCCCGATTTGTGAAATACCTTTTTGGTATTCAGGTAGTTTGTTGATGGAACCATCATAAGGACGAATTCGTGTCGCTTGTATGTAATCACGGTCGACATAACGATAATTTAACTGTAGGAGATGATCGCTATCTTGGCGATATTCCATAATGGCATCACCCATAGAGACACTGCCTAATCGACGGTCGTATTGTAAACCGCCACGCAATCCTAATGTATCAGTAATCCGCCAATATGTATCGCCAGCCCATACCATTGAGCCGGTTTCATCTTTACTGTTAATAATTTCATTACCAATAGATGAAGGGCCTGTTCTTGGGCGTTCTAAATAGTAGATTTGTCCAACAGAAACATTAAAGCGCTCAACCAGTTCATTATCATAAAAGCGAGATGTTACACCTGTAGTGAACTGGTTTGCTGAAGCAATGCGGTCTAAACCACCGTACATTCTGTCACGGAATAATCCGTTATAGTTTGATTGCAGTAATGCAGAGTCAAAATTGTTGATATTAGATTGGTCTTTATAAGGTACATAAAGATATTGAACGCGAGGTTCCAAGGTTTGTGTCACATTACCTTGTTGATATTGACGTTCAAAAACGACTTTTGCATCTGATTTAAACTGAGGCAATACACGATTTACACTATCATCCAGTTGATTAGGATGTTTTTTCTTATAGTTATCGGGAATGTCTTGATCGTAATGTGTTGCGAGCAATTTCACTTCATTATTGAAGCTTGCCCAGCCATTTGATACAGGAAGCGATAATGTTGGTTCTATATGATAGCGGTTTGCTTCAGGTGTATTATCTCCCACACTGGTAAATCGTACCAACTGAGCGTAAGTTCTAAAATCAAAAGGGCCAATATCGTTTTTATAGTAATTCAAATCGAGCTGAGGTTCTGCGCGATATGCTCTTGCATCTTTATTATCAGAAAAAA
>NZ_LXEN01000048.1 GCF_001654855.1 Proteus myxofaciens ATCC 19692 | reverse complement strand
TTTGGAATTGTTTAGTAGTTAATGTTGCATTCCAATTTTGTTGTGAATAACCAGTGCTGAACTTTTGAGTTGCGTAGCCATCTGTCGTATTACCATACTGTGAGTTGAAATCAGTGAAGTATTTATTATCACTTACTTTGGTATAGTCGATATTAAAACGCCAGACATTGTTCATTACCCCACTGTGTCCCCAGTAGAATAACCAACGTGATGCAGAATCACGAGGAAGATAGCCCGCCTTTTCATCTGCTTTATCTTTATTGTATTGCGAATCGTGGTTAATCCAATCAACGGCAATAGTACCGCTACCGGGTTTCGTTAAATAACGGAATTCATTATCTAATTTTAAACCACGACGGCTGATATAATTCGTTGTGATAGTTGCATCATAATTAGGTGCAATATTCCAATAGTAAGGCAATGCAAAATCAAAGCCTGAACTTTTAGAGTAGTTACCGTTTGGAATAAGGAAACCTGAACGCCGTTTATCACCGATAGGAAGCTGAAGATAAGGGCTGTAGAAGATGGGGACGTTAGCAACCCGAAAACGTGCATTCCAAATTTCTGCGACTTGCTCTTCTCTGTCTAAGATAACTTCTGAGCCAACAACGCTCCAGCTATCATCGCCAGGTAAGCAAGAGGTAAACATCCCTTTATCCATGATGGTATAGCGGTTTTCGCCACGCAATTGCATTTTATTTGCGTGACCGCGACCTTGGCGACCCACCATTTGGTATTTACCTTCTTCAATATCGGTATCTTTATTGTTAAGGTTAGACCAAGCACGAGGACCCTTTAGCATAATTTGTGGATCGTCGTATGCAACGTTACCCGTTGCAGTAACCATTCTTAAGGGGATTTCGCTTTCAGTTTGTGTTAACTCAACACTATCTGCACTTAAGGTCTGATTGCCCTGTTTAATATCAACATTACCTTTATATTGAACCATGCGAGGATATTCACCTTGCATATCATTTGCGGTAATGGTTACGGGTAATGAATTAGGATCGCCTTCTACTAGCGGTTTATTATAAACAGGGACTCCCAATAAACATTGAGAGGCAAGATCAGCATAGGCAGGCTGACCATATATTGTGGCCCAAACTAAGGTGGCCAGCAGTGTGGGATAACTTTTTTTCATAAGTATGTATGTGCTTCCGTCATCAGTGGTCTCTTGCTTATCAATTCAATTGCGAGAAACAAACGCAGGGGGTTATGCGACACTAGCCCTACGTCCTGAACATTGTTCCAACGGTAACCGAAAAACAGGCACTTACCTGATTTTTTCGATGTTTTTGTGTCGAAATAGGTTTATAGCATTAGAAACAAAAAACACCGTGCTTTGGCGGTATTGTAAGTTGTATAACAACGCTAAAGTTATTTGTTTGGTCACTCATTTTACTTTAACACAATTTAAACGAAAACAGCATTACCTCTCTGCAAAGAGAAACGGTAAACATCTTCATTTTAAGAAAAAGTCCATTTAGGTATAGCTTGGTGTTAGGTGTGAACGCAAATGAATAGTATGATAATGCATTATTGCGATCAGGGCATTGAAGATTTGAGGAGTCTATGCGCTATTGGGGAAAATTATTAGGCTTAGTCATCGGTAGCTTTGCTGGTATCGGTTTTTGGGGCATTGTTATTGGCGTTTTTCTAGGCCATCTTTATGACATGCAAAGAAGTAAAATGGGAAGTGGTGGGCGCTATACCCGTGATAGACAAGCATTTTTCTTTGCAGCGACATTTCAAGTGCTTGGACATTTAACAAAATCTAAAGGAAGAGTGACGCAAACCGATATTTCGCTTGCTAATCGTCTGATGGATAGAATGGATCTGCATGGAATAGCTCGCCAAGCAGCACAACAAGCATTTAGAGAGGGAAAATCACCTGATTTTCCATTAAGAACAACATTACAACGCGTTAGACAAATTTGTGCTGGTCGTCGTGACTTACTTCAGATGTTTCTGGAAATTCAATTACAAGCGGCCTTTGCAGATGGGCAATTGCACCCTAATGAGAAAAAAATGCTATTTGTCATTATTGATGAGTTAGGTTTTTCTCGTATGCATTTTGAGCATATTTTAGCAATGATGCAAGCAGGGCAGAGCTTCAACTATCAACATCAACAGGAATATCAGGCACAATCTCAAGGTCCTACATTATCTGATGCTTATAAAGTGCTTGGCGTAAAAGAAACTGATGATGCTAAAACAGTAAAGAGAGCTTATATAAAACTTATGAGTGAGCATCATCCTGATAAATTAGTGGCTAAGGGGTTACCACCCGAAATGATGCAGATAGCCAAAGAAAAAGCACAAGCAATACAAGTCGCTTATGATTTGATTAAAAAAGAAAAAGGATTTCGTTAAACACTTGTAAAGGAAAATGAGAAAAGAGAACCTTGATTCGTGATGTCGGTATTTGAGGTTAACTTGAGATTATTATTTTATCCGTTAAAATATAAGTGAAATTTAATAATTTCATTCTCTTTTCTCTTACAAAAGGAAATCAATCAATGTCAAACGTCCGTGTTCTTATTGGGGTTTTAGGAGTAGCGATGTGTGTGTTCCTAGCTTCACTGAGTTCAGTGACCGTTTCATAGCACCATCGGTAAATTAAAAGTCCGCTAAGCATTCAAAATGCATTGGCGAATGGAAAACAGGGTGGGTAATCGATAATTCCTGAGCATGTAATTGTAGGCGAGATGCCATCGCTTTTGCTTGTGGATGAGCATAAAACCTATCCCCTAAGATAGGATGTTCTAGTGCTAGCATATGCACTCGTAATTGATGTGAACGACCTGTAATAGGTGATAATTTCACTCGAGTTGCACTTTCTTCATAAGCTAATACTTCATAGAACGTTTGTGCAGCCTTCCCTGTTTCATAACAGACTTTCTGTTTTGGTCTATTTGGCCAATCACAAATCAAGGGTAAATCAATTAAGCCTTTTTCTTTTTCAAGGTGTCCCCATACTCTAGCGATATAGGTCTTTTTGGGCTCACGCTCTCGAAATTGACGTTTTAATTCGCGCTCTGCAGCTTTATTTAGCGCAACAACTATCACTCCACTGGTTGCCATATCAAGGCGATGTACCGACTCGGCATTAGGGAATTGAGCTTTAATACGCGACATAATACTATCATGATGTTCAAGAGCTTTGCCGGGTACAGAAAGAAGTCCGCTTGGCTTATTTACAACCATAATATGTTCATCTTGATAGAGAACATGTAGCCAAGGATCAGTTGGTGGATTATAAACTTCCATCATAATGGATATCTCATCAAAAATGATGGGGAGTCATTAACTCCCCGTTATAAAGCTAATTACTGGTGAGTTACGACAATCAAACGAATCGCATCTAAGCGCCATGATGCTTCATCTAAATGGCGTAGAATTTGCGTTTTTTCATTTTCTATTGCTTCAACTTCATCATCACGAATATTCGGGTTAACAGCACGTAATGCTGTTAAACGAGATAATTCATTCGTTAATGCGTGTTCCGCTTCTTCTTTCGCTTGTTTGATAAGCTCCGCGGCTTGCACTTCCATCAATGGCTCTGATGATTTAAGAACTTGGTGAACTTCACTTTGTACTGCATTAACTAGCTTACTTGAGGTATGACGATTTACCGCATTTAACTGACGGTTAAAGCTTTCAAACTCAACTTGAGATGCGAGATTATTTCCTTTTAAGTCTAGAAGTAAACGCACTGGAGTTGGTGGTAAGAAGCGAGCAAGATGTAAATGTTTAGGCGCTTGAGCCTCAATGACATAAATTAATTCTACAAGCAAAGTGCCTACAGGTAATGCTTTATTTTTTAGTAAAGAAACCGCGCAACTTCCGGTATCACCTGAAAGTATTAAGTCTAAACCATTGCGGATGATAGGGTGTTCCCAACTAATAAACTGTGTATCTTCACGAGAAAGCGCTTGTTCTCTATCAAAGGTGATAGTACATCCATCTTGTGATAATCCTGGAAAATCAGGGACAAGCATATGATCAGATGGTGTTAGAACAATTAAGCTATCGCTTCTGTCTTCTTGGTTAATACCCACAATATCAAAGAGATTAAGGGCAAAATTAACTAACTCAGGATCATTATCTTGTGAGCTGATTTTTTCAGCAAGTTTCACGCCTTGCTCTCCGCCATTAGAATGCATTTCTAATAGGCGATCTCGGCCTTGTTCGAGGGTTTGTTTCATTTCATCATGTTGTTGGCGACACGCATGAATAAATTCATCAAAATTTTCTAATTGGTGAGGTTGAGCAAGATAGTTAACTAATGAAGTATATTCATTATCATAGATAGTACGACCTGTTGGGCATGTATGCTCAAAGGCATCTAATCCTTCGTGATACCAACGCAGTAATACTGATTGAGCAGTACCCTCAAGATAAGGAACGCTGATTTCAATATCACGATTTTGACCGATACGATCAAGACGACCAATACGTTGTTCTAATAAATCAGGATTGAATGGCAAATCAAACATCACAAGTTGATTCGCGAATTGGAAGTTACGACCTTCAGAACCAATTTCAGAGCAAAGAAGTACTTGTGCGCCTTCTTCTTCAGAAGCAAAATAAGCAGCTGCACGGTCGCGTTCAAGTAATGACATACCTTCATGGAACACCGCTGCTCTAATTGCTTCACGCTCACGTAATACTTGTTCTAATTGCAATGCAGTTGCCGCTTGAGCGCAGATAACTAATACTTTCTCGTCGCGATTAGCGGTTAAGAAGTTAAGCAACCATTCAACACGAGGGTCAAAGTTCCACCATGTGGCATTTTCACCTTCAAATTCTTGATAAATACGTTCAGGATAAAGCATTTCTTTTGCGCGTACTTCAAGGCTCTTTTTCGCTGCCATAATCTCAGCCACTTTAATAGCTGTTTGATATTGTGTAGGCAGTGGCATTTTTATCGCATTTAATCGGCGATTAGGGAATCCTTTTACCCCAGAACGCGTATTACGGAATAATAAGCGACCTGTACCATGTCTATCCATTAAGCGGTGGATAAGTTCTTGGCGAGATTGGCTACGTAATTCATTTTTGCTATTAGCATCAGTGAGAAGTGTTTTAACATCTTGCTCGTTGATCATATCGCTGATAATAGTTTGTTGCTGTTCATTCAAATTATCATCAGATAATAAAAAGGTTACCGCATCTGCAACAGGCTGATATTTTTGCTGTTCATTAACAAATTCGTTGTAATCATGAAAGCGATCAGGATCAAGCAGGCGTAAACGTGCAAAGTGGCTTTCTTGACCTAGCTGTTCAGGTGTTGCTGTTAATAATAAAACTGAAGGGATTGAATTGGCCAATTCTTCAATAACTTGATATTCGCGACTTGGTGCATCTTCACTCCACACAAGGTGATGTGCTTCATCGACAACTAACATATCCCATGTTGCTTCAACAAGATGTTCAAAACGCTGCTTGTTTTTACGAACAAAGTCTAAAGAACAAATAATCATTTGTTCTGTTTCAAAAGGATTATCACTATCAAGTAATGCTTCGCTATAACGGCTATCATCAAAGAGTGAGAAACGTAAATTAAAACGACGTAACATTTCTACTAGCCATTGATGTTGTAAGCTTTCAGGTACGATGATTAATATACGTTCAGCGCGTCCATCCATTAATTGCTGGTGGATTATCATCCCGGCTTCAATGGTTTTACCTAAACCAACTTCATCAGCTAATAAAACACGAGGGTTATGACGTTTACCCACTTCATTTGCGATATAAAGCTGATGAGGAATAAGGCTTGCACGAATACCACGTAAACCACTTTGTGCTTGTTTAAATTGCTCACTCATAAATTTACGAGCGCGGTAACGTAATGCAAAGCGATCCATTCTATCTATTTGACCTGCAAATAAACGGTCTTGCGGTTTATTAAAAGTCAGCTTGTTATCTAGAAATACTTCACGTAATTGCGCTGGCTCTTCAGTGTCTAAGCGCACACCGCTATAGATAAGTAGGCCATTATCTTCATCAACGTTGTCTATTTTTAGCTTCCAACCATCGTGACTGGTGACAGTATCGCCAGCATTAAACATGACCCGCGTTATTGGCGCATCTTGACGGGAATAAAGACGGTTTTCACCACATGCAGGGAAAAGTAAAGTCACCATACGGGCATCAATAGCCACAACAGTTCCTAATCCAAGCTCACTTTCTGTATCGCTAATCCAACGTTGACCAAGAGTAAAAGGCATATATATAAACTCAGCTCTCAAATATCTAATTTAAAAAATCATTATTAATGAATGCAGTATTGCGGTATTGTCATCAAAAATTTTGCAAGTTAAAAGAATATTCATTCTTTCAACAAAGAGTAGGAAATTATCACCAAAGGGGCGCTATGTTAATAGATGTAAAGCAAACCGTCACCTGCAAAATGAGTTATCTTAGAACGATAACGTCATTTGCCCATTTAACAATGTCGAAAAATCATCTTGTATAAATGGCAAGATTGCATCTGCAATCGGCATTAACTGTTTATTAATGTAATGCTCGTAATCAGGTGTTGAGGTGATGTGCTCTAACGGTTCTGGTCCCAAGAGAGTGATTATATAACTAATCCAACCACCTTGCTGATATTGTTGCGGTCTATTTTTTGATTGATTATAAGTATCAGCAACTCTTGCTGCTTTGACATGAGGCGGTACATGATGCTGATAGTCAGATAACTTGCGACGTAAGCGCTTACGATAAACCAATCTATCATCATATTTACCTGCAAAAGTATCAGCCACATAATCACGAATAAATTGCTGATAAGGCTGCTGATGGAAAATACGCGTATATAGCTCTTGTTGAAACTGCTGTGCTAATGGTGTCCAGTCAGTTCTAACGGTTTCCAATCCTTTAAAAATAATCTTATCACCACTTAAACCAGCATAACGCTTTTTACTGCCAGTCTCCATTCCTCTAATTGTTGGCATTAAAAAACGGCGATAATGTGTTTCATATTCAAGTTCTAAATGGCAATCTAATTGATAGGTTTCAGATAAATGCGTTTTCCACCATTGATTAACTTCTTGTGCTAACTGATAACCAATTTCTTTTGCTTTTTGTTCTGTATGTGGTGATTTTAACCAAACAAAGGTGGAATCAGTATCACCATATATCACTTGATAGCCTTTTTCCTCAATAAGTTCACGTGTTTTTTTCATAATCTCATGACCACGCAACGTAATTGAAGAAGCAAGGCGAGGGTCAAAAAAACGACACCCAACTGAGCCTAAAACACCATAAAATGCATTCATTATAATTTTTAGCGCTTGAGATAATGGGGCATTCTTTTGTAATTTAGCATTATCTCGCCCATGCCAAATCTGTGACACAATAGCGGGTAAACAATGTTTTTCGCGGGAAAACCAAGCTTGACGAAAACCAGGAACTGAGAGTGTTTCATCAGCATCATGTATACCTTCAATCATCCCCACAGGGTCGATTAAAAAAGTACGGATAATAGAAGGATAAAGGCTTTTATAATCAAGCACGATAACAGAATCATATAATCCTGGAGTAGAATCCATCACAAAACCGCCAGGGCTGTGCTCTTCAGGTTTTTCGCCCTGATTAGGCGCAACATAACCAATACGGTGCATTGAAGGTAGATAAAGATGAGTAAATGCCGCAACAGACCCCCCACTTCTATCAACAGAAAGCCCAGTTACACTGGCTCTTTCTAATAAGAAGTCCATCAGCTTAGTGATATCAAAAATGCGATTAACTAAAACGCAATCCTGCCAATTATAGTAAGCTAATGCAAGTTTATCATGCTTAAAACGACGATTAATTTCATCCATTCTATCATAAGGGGTATCGCTGGCTTTACCTTCGCCTAATAAGGTTTGTGCGACATTTTCAAGGCTAAATGAAGGAAAATTCCATGTCGCCATTTTTAATGCCTCAATACCATCAATAATTAAGCGACCTTGTGCTGATGCAAAAAAGTGTCCTGCTTTAAAGCCATGCTCTCGCCATTCTAAAGGGCTATTTTGACGACCTAATAATAAGCTGATGCCATAGCGTTGTGCATGGGTATGCAAAATACGTAAATCGAATTGAATTAAATTCCAACCAATGATTGCATCAGGATCATAGTATTGCATCCATTCATTAAGTTTTTCAATAAGTTGTAAACGGCTACTAACGTAACACAGGCGATACCCTTCTGATTGTACACTTTCAATACTATCGGGTAACGAGTCCGTCAACATAAAGACGACATTATCACCACAACCTGCTAAGCCAATAGAATAAAGCTCACCAAATTCACTGGTTTCAATATCTAAAGAGACAGTGCGTAATAAAGGACGATAATCGGGAGCTGGTTTTAGTGAGACAGTGTGGGTATGTTGTTGATAGCGAAACCATACTGGAGCTGTGATAAAACGCTCCATCATATAGCGCTCATGAGGGCGAATATCGCATTCATAAAGGCGGATATTGTGCTCTTTAAGCTGTTGTTCTAACTGAATCAGTTGACGATATTGTTTGCAATATACACCAAAAACTAGCTCGCGATTGAAATCACGTAATTCAAGAGGGCGAATATCAATATCATTATTTTGCGCGACTAATGAACGCAATAGCGTTTCATGTTGACGAGAAACAAAACCAATAGCATGTTGTAGAGGAACTATGACTTTTCGAGGACCATGTTCTGTCACAAGCCAATAGGAGACAATAACCCCTTTAGGGGTATCGCTCCAATGGCGAGTGAGAATAAAACCTTGTTCAGTATGGTCTGTCATGGGTTTTTATAAATACACTTAATAAATGAAAGATGTATTTATTATAGCCATATTCATGGTTATTTATACAGTTAATTTGTTAGTGATGCGAGCTAACACGAATTAATTAAATGGAATACCTAAAATAATGGATTGGTCAACATCACCATTAATCAGTGATTGTGTACTGCCATCATATACAATCGTTCCATCATCTATAACTATCGCTCTTGGCGTGATTTTTGCAGCATCTTCTAAACTATGAGAAACCATCAATAATGTCAGTTGTTTTTCTTCACAAAGTTTATCTAATAGTGCCAACATCTCAATGCGCAATGCAGGATCAAGGGCTGAAAACGGCTCATCTAATAATAAAATAGGCTTATCTCTCACAAGGCAACGCGCAATAGCAATTCGTTGGCGTTGTCCTCCTGATAATTGTGAGGGCAAACGCTCAAGGAAAGGACTTAATGAAACTTGCTCAGCACGATTTTCAAGAAGATTTTTTTGTGATGCATTGAGTCTTAATCCAGGATCGAGCCCTAATCCAATATTTTGTCTCACGGTTAAATGAGAGAAAACATTATTATCTTGAAATAACATTGAAATAGGGCGTTTAGCAGGAATCGTTTTTGTGTGATTAATACCATTTAAGAAAAGAGCGCCTTTCTCTGCGAATAAAAATCCTGCTATTAGGCTCAATAGTGTACTTTTTCCTGCACCACTTGGTCCCAATATTGCGATACGCTCACCTTTTTTTACCGCTAAATTAAAGATAAAAGATTGGTGCTCATAAGTATAAGCAAGATGCTCTAATTTAATCATTGGATTTTCCTGAGCTTCGCTCTATAAGACTAAAAAGCGTAAAACACAGCAGTAATAGTAACATAGCGGTTACTGCACCATCTTGTGTGTGATAAGCGCCTATCTGCTGATAAAGATAAAATGGCAGAGTGCGGAATGTTTCATTGCCAAATAAAGCAACAATGCCAAAGTCTCCAATAGAGATTACGCAGGCAAAAGCAAGTGCTTGTGATATTGGTTTTTTTAATGCTCGTAGCTCTATCCAGCGTAGGCGATTAATACCATATAAATTCAGTGATTGGCATAAAAGATTATAGCGAGAAGCGATATCATTCATTGGGTTTTCAAGTACTTTCAATGCATAAGGAATAGCCATCAATGCATTCGTTAGGATAACGAGATTATAAGGTGATTCTGGTAATCCTATCGTACTGTTTAATAGGATAAAAAAGCCTGTCGCGAGTACAATACCTGGCATAGCAAGAATAATCAGTCCGCTTAATTCCATGGCTTGCCCTGCCTTTGTAAAGTGACGCAAACGCAATTCTCGACTACTCCATAGTAGCATCATCGTTAAAACTACACATATAACACCAGCACCAACTGCGATAATCAGTGACGTAGTGAAAGCTTGCCAAAGTACGGGCTGTTGTAAAACAGTCAATAGCTGATTATTTAATCCGTCTGTTATTACCGCTAAAATAGGGGGGACTAAAAAGAGGATGGCAACAGTAATAATTAAAGTATCTGTTATTTTTGTCCATAATGGATCATAAGGTTCACGCCACAAAATAGGATGATTTTGCCCCACGAATAGTGCACCTTTTAATTTTTGACTAACTAAAACAAGACCTAAGCAACAAAAAAGCTGAATAAGGGCCAAAAGTGCAGCTCGTTGTAAATCATAATCGTAGTTAAGAGCCTGATAAATGGCGAGCTCAACAGTGGTAGCCGCAGGTCCTCCTCCTAGTGCAAGTACAGTTGCAAAGCTTGCAAAACAGAGCATAAAAATGAGTGACGTTGTGGGGAGTATTTGTCGCCATAAATAAGGCCATTCAAGAAAACGAAAGCGTTGCCAGCCATTCATACCTAATTGTGAGGCTAGTTGACGTTGTTGTATAGGAATACTTTCAAGGGCTTGTAACAGCATTCTGGTAGCAAGTGGCATATTAAAAAAGAGATGAGCTAGCAAAATGCCTTGTAAGCCATAAGGTGTAAATTGGTAATCAATATTTAGCCATTTGCAGAGTGTTGCAATCCAACCTGTTCTGCCATAAACCGTTAAAATTCCAAATATTGCGACTAATACAGGTAAGACTAAGCTCATCGCACAAAGGCGTAAAAAGAGCTTTTTTCCTTTAAATTGACGACGAAAAAGGGCTTTGGCTAACCAAATGGCAGGCAATACAGAAAATAACGCGGAAAGAAATGCCTGCCAAAAAGTAAAGCGAACCACATGCCATAAATAGCTATCGCTAAAAATAGACGTTATTTCACCTTCTGGTGCATTAATCCATAATGCACCAAAGGAGAGTAACGCAACACTAAGCAATAAGCCCGAAGCGAATAGCCCCGGGATAAGCCATCTAGCCATTATCGACTAACCGCTGACTGCCAGTTACGAGTCCATTGTTGGCGCTCTTTAGCCACAACATCAGCATCAAACTGGCGTGATTTTTCTGGTTTTGGCATTAATGAGTAAACCTCTGGTAATGGTATATCAATAACAGGGTACATCCAATTGGTTGTTGGTATGGTTTCTTGAAATTCAGGGGTTAGCATAAATTTCATAAATTGTTGTGCTAACTCAGGTTGTTGACTTGATTTTAATTGTGCGGCAACTTCAACTTGTAAATAGTGCCCTTCATCGAAAATAGCCGCTGCATAGTTATCTTTTTTATCCATTAAGATGTGGTAGCCAGGTGATGAGGTATAGCTTAAAACAAAATCACCTTCACCTTTTAAAAATAGCCCATAAGACTCACTCCAACCCTTGGTTACCGTTAACGTTTTATTCGCTAATTTTTTCCATTCTGTTGCATTATTTTCAGGATAAAGTGATTGCATCCATAACATTAATCCTAAACCCGGGGTGCTAGTACGAGGGTCTTGATAGATAATTTTCCAATTTTCTTTACTATCAAGTAATTGTGCCATGCTTTTCGGTGGATTAGCGATGCGATTTTTATCATAAATAAAGGCGAAATAGCCATAATCATAAGGTACAAAAGTGTCATCACTCCATTTTTCAGGCAATGTGAGTGTAGAAGTATCGATATTGCTTTGCGCAAATAAGCCGGTCTCTTTGGCTGAATGAATAAGATTGTTATCTAATCCTAAAATGATATCAGCCTTACTTTTTGAACCTTCCATGCGTAGGCGATTGAGTAAAGAAACACCATCAGAAAGCGCCACAAATTTTAATTCGCAATCACATTGAGCTTCAAATGCTTTCTTAATTGCAGGCCCAGGCCCCCAATCGGCAGTAAAAGAGTCATAAGTGTAAACAGTAAGAGTGGGCTTAGTTGATTGAGCATGAGTAGAAAATGTAGCCATCATGCTAAAGGCGCTAATCAGAAAAGTATAACCTAATGATTTTATAATCACTTCGTATTCCTCAGTAAAATGTCAGATAGGATCTGAGGAGTGAGGGAGACAAGTGTTGAATTATGTCGCACCCTGACTCAAATCCCTACGCCAGTATTAACTGGATCAGGTTCCACGGGTTTTTCTCAGCTCAAAAAGCACCCCGTTGAGATTTTCCCATTGTAGATAAATCTATGCGTTGTGCAAAGTCTGTTGATAGAGGTTTACCGCCTGTGAGTAGTGTGAAACAATGAGTTATCTTTCAAATTTGGTTATTGAGGTAGTCTGGTGATCGATGATGATGGCTACCGCCCGAATGTAGGGATTGTAATTTGTAATCGGCAAGGACAAGTTCTTTGGGCTCGTCGTTATGGGCAACATTCATGGCAATTTCCTCAAGGAGGAATTAACCCAGGAGAATCGCCAGAACAGGCAATGTACAGAGAGTTGTTCGAAGAAGTTGGGTTAAGTCGTAAGGATGTAAAAATTCTTGCCTCCACACGTAACTGGTTACGTTACAAGTTGCCTAAGCGTTTGGTGCGTTGGGACACAAAACCTGTTTGTATTGGACAAAAACAGCGTTGGTTCCTTTTGCAGTTAACAAGTAATGAAAAGGACATTAATGTTCAGCAAAGTAAAACGCCAGAATTTGATGGTTGGCGTTGGGTTAGCTACTGGTATCCTGTTCGTCAAGTTGTCTCTTTTAAACGAGATGTTTATCGGCGAGTCATGAAGGAATTTGCGCCAGTTGTTATGCCTTTACAAGAACAGTTGTCTGTATCACGTCCATCTTATGGATATCGCCGTAAAAGGTATTAGATAAGATCATGCTGACACGTTTACGAGAAATTGTAGAAAAAGTGGCTATGGCTACACAATTGCCAGAAGCTCTTGAAATCTTAGTCAACGAAACGTGTCAGGCAATGCACACGGATGTGTGTTCTATTTATCTTGCAGATATTCAACGTCGTTGTTTCTATTTAATGGCGACAAAAGGACTCAAAAAACCAAAAGGCCGAGCAGTAAGTCTCTCTTTTGATGAAGGGGTTGTTGGTGAAGTTGGACGCCAGTCTGAGCTTATCAATCTTGCTGACATCCGTGAACATCCTAATTTTAAATATCTCCCACAAGTAGAAGAAGATGAGCTACGCGCTTTTTTAGGTGTACCTATCGTTTATCGTCGTCAATTATTAGGCGTTCTTGTTGTTCAGCAAAAAGATAGGCGCTTATTTAACGAAAGCGAAGAGTCTTTTATTGTTACCTTGGCAACACAATTAGGTGCAATTTTAGCGCAAGTCCAGACTAAAGGACTCTTTGGTCAATATCGCCAAAGCCGTATAAAAGCTATTTCCGTTTCAACAGGTGTTGTAATGGCTTATGGTTGGCAAGAAGTTTCTCAACCTACGCTAGAAAATGTTTTTCAAGCAAGTGCATTAGATATTAACGCGGAACTTATCCGTCTTAATATTGCATTAGAAGGTGCGACAGCGGAGTGCCGCCGTTTTAGTAAACGCTTTATGGCGAATTCACAAAAAGAGAGTGCTGCGATTTTTGATTTGTACTCTCATCTATTAAATGATCCTCAATTAAAGCAAAAAATGGTAGAGGTCATTTCACAAGGCTATGTTGCACAATGGGCAGTAAAGCAAGTTATTGAGCAATACGCTGCGCTATTGTCAGATTTAAAAGATAACTATATGCGAGAAAGAGCCTCTGATCTTAAAGCATTAGGTCAGCGACTTTTATTCCATTTAGATGACGAATTAAGCGCAGCAAATACATGGCCTGAACGTTTTATTCTTGTCGCTGATGAACTCAGTGCTAGTTTATTGGCTGAATTACCGGAACAGCAACTAGCAGGTGTGATTGTTCGTGATGGTGCAACACATTCACATTCTGCAATTTTAGTTCGTGCAATGGGTATTCCTGCCATTATGGGTGCAGATATACAGCCTGAATTGCTACACAATAGAATGCTAATTCTTGATGGTTATCGAAGTGAAGTTTTTATTGAGCCAGAACGCTTTATTATACAAGAATATAAGCAAATTATTGATGAAGAAAGGGTATTAAGCCAAATCGCTGAGGATCAACTCGAGCAACAAGCTATATTAAAAAATGGCGAAGCCGTGAGTGTCCAATTAAATGCGGGACTAAGCATTAAATATGAACAACGTATTAGCGTTGGTATTGATGGAGTTGGATTATATCGTACTGAAATACCCTTTATGATCCAAAATGGTTTTCCTTCAGAAGACGAACAAAAAAACCGTTATCGTGAGATCCTTTCTTTCTTCCCTGATAAACCTGTCGTATTACGAGCACTCGATGTTGGCGCAGATAAACAACTGCCTTATATGCCAATTAATGATGAAAATCCTTGTTTAGGATGGCGAGGAATAAGAATATTGCTCGATCAACCTGAAATTTTCTTGATCCAATTAAGGGCGATGTTAAAAGCGAATTTAGAATTTCAGAATTTAAAGATCTTGTTGCCCATGGTGACAAGTATTGATGAAATTGATGAAGCTAAAATGCTTATCTTAAGAGCTTGCAACGAAGTCAGTCGCGAAATAAAACAAGAATGTTTACCGCCACCGTTAGGTGTTATGTTGGAAGTGCCTTCTTTAGTTTTTCTAATACCTCAGCTTGCTAGTCGAATTGACTTTATTTCTATAGGAACCAATGATTTAACACAATATTTACTTGCGGTTGATCGTAATAATACCCATGTTGCCTCTCTTTATGATAATTTGCATCCAGCACTATTGCGTTCATTAAATTTGATTGTAAAGGAATGCCACTACTATCAGCTACCTGTTAGTATTTGCGGTGAAATGGCGGGTACACCTATTGGTGCATTATTATTAATTGGACTAGGTTTTCGGCAACTCAGTATGAGTGGACACAGCTTACCTAGAGTAAAATATTTATTACGTCATCTTGAACCCGCTGTTTTACAGCCCTTTATGCAACAAATTTTGCAGGCGGAAACAGCAACAGAAATCAAAAGACTTTCTTCTGATTTTATGGAAAAACAAGGGTTAGGAGGATTAATTCGTGGAGGTATCTGATAGGCCTTCGTATCCACTTTTTTCTGTTTTATTATATGTCTAAAATATGTCTAAACAGAAAGCTTATTAACTAAATGAAGTAGGGAAGAATGAGTATAAACTACCTTAAATTTCCAGAAATCGATCCCGTTATGTTCTCTATCGGGCCTGTGTCTTTGCACTGGTACGGCATGATGTATCTGATAGGCTTTGTTTTTGCTCTTTGGTTAGCAAATAGAAGAGCGGCGAAACCGAATAGCGGTTGGCAAAAAAGTGAAGTTGAAACATTACTTTATGTCGGCTTTGTTGGCGTCTTTATTGGTGGGCGCTTAGGTTATGTATTCTTCTACAACCTACCACTTTTCTTAGATAATCCTTTATATCTATTCAAAGTATGGGATGGTGGAATGTCATTCCATGGTGGTTTAATCGGGGTTATCTGTGCAATGATTTGGTTTGCACGTCGCACTAAACGCCACTTTTTTCAAGTCGCGGACTTTGTTGCTCCTTTAATTCCTTTTGGTTTAGGGCTTGGACGTATTGGTAATTTTATCAATGGTGAACTTTGGGGTCGAGTCACATTAGATACACCTTGGGCTTTCTTATTCCCAGGCTCACGAGCAGAAGATCTTGAAATTGTTGCACAAGATCCAACGACATTCCTACCTATTATCCAGCAATATGGCGTATTGCCTCGTCATCCTTCACAGCTTTATGAAATGTTGTTAGAAGGTGTAGTGCTGTTTATCATCTTAAATATCTTTGTGCGTAAAAACCGTCCTATGGGAAGTGTCTCGGGTCTTTTCCTGATTGGTTATGGCGCATTCCGTATTATCGTTGAATTCTTCCGTCAACCAGATGCACAATTAGGATTATTTGGTGGTATTAGTATGGGGCAAATTTTATCTATCCCAATGATTTTACTTGGTATTGTGTTTATGGTTTGGGCTTATCGTCGAGACAAAACATCACCACAAAATTCAACACCTTCTCACTAAATGTGAGAGAAATTTATTTTTAGTTAATTAGAAGAGAGACAACATGAAGCAGTATCTGGCATTGTGTCAACGCATTATCGATGAAGGGGAATGGATTGATAATAAACGGACAGGAACCCGTTGTTTAACGGTGATTAATGCCGATCTGGAATACGATGTTGCTAATAACCAATTTCCACTAATAACAACACGCAAAAGCTTCTATAAAGCGGCTATTGCTGAGTTACTAGGCTATTTACGTGGTTATGATAATGCCGCTCAATTTCGTGAAATTGGTTGTAATACATGGAATGCTAATGCAAACGAAAATAGCGCTTGGTTAGATAACCCATACCGTAAAGGTGAGGATGATATGGGAAGAGTCTACGGCGTTCAAGGTAGACAATGGCAGCGTCCTGATGGTACACATTTAGATCAGCTACGCAAAGTGATTAATAATCTCACTAATGGCATTGATGATCGTGGTGAAATTGTGACGTTCTATAACCCTGGTGAAATGGAATTAGGGTGTTTGCGTCCTTGTATGCATACACACACATTTTCACTAGTAGGTGACACTCTCTATCTGACTTCTTATCAACGTAGCTGTGATGTACCTCTTGGGTTGAACTTTAACCAGATCCAATGTTTTGTGCTATTAGCGCTGGTGGCTCAAATTACAGGCCATAAGGCAGGTAAAGCATTTCATAAGATAATTAATGCACATATCTATGAAAACCAATTACCTCTTATGCGCGATGTACAATTAAAAAGAGATCCATTGCCTTTACCTTCATTGCGTATAAACCCTGATATCAAAACGCTAGAAGATATTGAAACATGGGTAACAACAGATGACTTTACTGTTGAAGGTTATCAATATCATGAAGCTATAAAATATCCATTTACAGTTTAATCCCTTCTTTTGAACCCTCTTTTAACATAATAAAGCTCTTACCAAGTGTAAGAGCTTTATTTTTTCATATTTAAAACAGTATTTTCATTGTTGATATTTATCATTATGGTGCTGTATATACTCTGAAAATCATATTATTGCGTCACTTCTCTAGAAATTCGATTTCATTGATTTACCCTTGTGACTTTTCACTGCATTGTTTGGCTTAGTTTATTAAAGGAAAATACAATGCAATCTTATCAAGATAAGGACATCATGCTTCATCATGAGGCGGGAATAAGCTTACTTGAAATGATTATCGTGATGGCGATAGTTGCTTCTTTAAGTTATTTATCCATTTCAACATTCAGTCATATCAGAGCACAACGTCAGCTAATACAAAGTGTTAGAGAGGTTATCGCTTTTCTCGCGACTCAGCGGCAATATGCTTTATTATTTAATAACCCTATAAAAATAACGCTATTAATAGCTCCAGATAATAAAATTATTGCAACACCTTTTCAGTATAAATCATCATCTAAAAACGAAATATACCAATTAGTCGCAGGTATTGAACTTAAACAGACTACTGTAAAAAATGTCACTTTTGGTCATTTACGACAAACATTAAAACCAATGAGCTTTGTTATTAAAAAAGCTGGTAATGAAGTAAAAATTATTATTTCATCATTAGGAAGAATAAGAGTTTGTAGCCAGCAAATTAAGGTTTTTTCATCATGTTAAAACGACCTATCTTATTCTTTTCACCAGGATTTATGCTGATGGAGTACTTATTTGCTTTCGCAATAGGGGCTATTTTATGCATCTGTATAAATAAATCGTACCCTTATGTGATTCAAATGTTGACGCAGGCTTATCAACAATATCGTTTAGATATTTTTTTAAGAGGACGCTTAATCGTATTAGAAACACAATTAAGACGGGCAGGATACTGTAATGGTAAATGCCAACCAATATCACCAATAAAGTTAATCGAAAAAAGCCATCACTCTTATCTGACTTGCGTTATTTTTATCTATGATATGAATAGCAATGGTCGCTGGGAGCCTATATCTTCAAAAGAGAGTGAATACTTTGGTTTTAGATTGAAAAATGGACAGTTAGAGCATGTTAGAGGTGTAGATGATTGTCAATCATCAGGCTGGCAAAAATTCTTTGATAGTAATGAAATTCATGTCACTGAATTTATAATAAAATCCTATTCTGAGCGTCATCCAATTAAACAAACCCCCTTTTTTTATTTATCACTCTCTTTGAAACTTGAATTAAAACAGAATCCAGCAGTGAAATCGCACTATGAAGCACGTATTGCACTGAGGAATATCTCTTATTTATGATGATATATGCGACTGATAGTCAAAAAGGGGTTATTGGTGTATTGGTACTTATTAGTTTTATTAGCATAAGTTTGTCTTTATTGGCGAGTTTTTCTTATTACTATCGGCAAGCACAACACTTAGTTATGATGGAAATACAGGCAAAACAAGCTTTTTTATTAGCAGAATCAGCACTGTCATGGGGAATTACATTACATTGGGATATTAATTCCGTGAATTTAAATAAATGGCAATGTCAGATATTTAGTGATGATATTACAATGAAAAGTTGTTTTCTCTTTTTAACGCCAACGCGCTCCTTACTACAAGGACAAGCTATTTCGCCAAAAGGAGATAAAATTTATCATTATCAATGGGTTGTTGTTTCTGGAGGTGACGGTGGAATACTGTTTCCGATTCAACAAGGCTGGATAGATTATTGTCCATTGCATCATCAGGAGTGCATGTTTTGATAAAATTTTATCATCAAGGTGAGCAGGGTATGGTATTGCTTAATATGATGTTTATATTGCTATTTTTTAATATCAGCTTTGTCGCTATTATAGGTTATAGTCAATCATTAAAAATGGATTTTCAACGGCTAATTCATATTCAGCAAACAGGATACGCATTATTTGCATTCTTAGAACAAACATCTGATGAATCTGGATTAACAAACTCTTCATTGTATAACCTAAAAATAGTGACACAATTAAGTTTACAATCTAAAGAATGTCAGAAAAGAGAGGGAGTGCTCGCTGATAATTATCCAAACTCAATTCGGTTATATCACTGGATATGTAATTAACATGAGGTTCTGATGTTTCATATTTATCACTCAAATCAGTTATCATTGCTTAAATCACTGATGGTGCATTTTATGCAAACCAGACCACTTTCTTCACCTTTTGAACAAGAAGTTATTCTAGTTCAAAGTCCTGGCATGTCGCAGTGGTTACAAATCCAGCTAGCAGAAAGCTTAGGGATTGCCGCTAATATTCGCTATCCATTACCTGCAACTTTTATTTGGGAAATGTTTACTCGTGTATTAGCGGATATCCCTAAAGAGAGCGCATTTTCTAAAGATGCTATGACTTGGAAATTAATGACGCTATTGCCTAATTTTCTTGATGAAGAGATATTTGAACCATTATTTCATTACCTTAATGATGATGAAGATAAACGTAAACTTCACCAATTAGCAGGTAGAATAGCCGACTTATTTGACCAATATTTAGTCTATCGCTCAGATTGGTTAGCATCATGGGAAAAAGATGAACTGATTGATGGATTAAGTGAAAACCAACTTTGGCAAAAAGCGCTGTGGGTTGCATTACAACAATACACTAAAGATCTTAATCAACCTCAGTGGCATCGTTCTAATTTGTATCAGCAATTTATTTCTACACTCAATAAAGCGAAAGAAGGCGACTTACAGCATTGCTTTCCACCTCGTATTTTCATTTGTGGGATTTCAGCACTTCCACAAGTGTATTTACAGGCCTTACAAGCAATAGGCCGGCATACTGAAATTTATCTATTATTTACCAATCCATGTCGTTATTACTGGGGTGATATTCAAGACCCTAAATTTTTAGCTCGTCTTAATAGCAGAAAGCCACGTCACTATAAACAATTAAATGAATTGCCTTGGTTTAAAGATGAAGAAAATGCATCTTTTCTTTTTAATGATGAGGGTGAGCAAAATATTGGTAATCCGCTATTAGCATCATGGGGCAAACTAGGAAAAGATAACCTCTACTTTCTTTCTGAGCTTGAATACACAGATGTACTTGATGCATTTGTAGATATTCCAAGAGATAATTTATTACATCAATTACAAGCTGATATTCTTGATTTAGAAGATTTCTCACAGCTGGGTACTACTTTTGAAACCTATAAACACAGTGAGAATAAACGCATTATCTCGCTTGATGATAATTCATTAACGTTTCACGCAAGCCATAGTCCACAACGAGAAGTTGAGGTTTTGCAAGATAGACTGTTGTATTTATTAGAACAAGAGCCAGATATACTCCCTCGCGATATTATTGTTATGGTAGCTGACATCGATAGCTACACACCTTATATTCAAGCTGTTTTTGGTAATGCTTCACCAGAGCGTTATATTCCTTTTGCCATTTCAGACCGAAAAGCGCGCCAGGCTCATCCTGTATTACAAGCTTTTATCACATTACTCGATCTTCCTCAAAGTCGCTTTACTGCCGAACAAGTATTAGCTTTACTCGAAGTGCCTGCTTTAGCTGGACATTTTTCTATATATGAAAATGAATTAAAGCTATTACGGCGTTGGGTTGATGAATCGGGTATTCGTTGGGGATTAGATGATGAAAATGTGGCCTCATTTCTATTACCTATCACAGGAAAAAATACGTGGGAATTCGGCCTATTAAGAATGTTATTAGGCTATGCCATGGAAAGCAAAAGTGGTCCTTGGCAAGGTGTGCTCCCTTATGATGAATCAAGTGGCTTAGTGGCTGAGCTTGCTGGACATTTAGCTGATTTTCTCTATACATTGAGTGAATGGCGAACTCGTTTAAGTGAGAATCGGACACTTGAAGCGTGGTTAGACATTGGGCAACAACTTGTTGAAGCCTTTTTTGAATCAGATGAAGAGACTGAATTGGTTTTAGCGCTAATTACTCAGCAATGGCAAAAAGTGATTGATAATGGGTTAAAAGCCGAATATCACAATAAAATTCCTTTGGTGATTATTCGTGATGAACTGACCGTTCGTTTTGATGATGAAAAAATCAGTCAGCG
>NZ_LXEN01000047.1 GCF_001654855.1 Proteus myxofaciens ATCC 19692 | reverse complement strand
TATCTTTATATAAGTTATATCGGTAAATCAATACGTGATGATCGTGAACGTAATCCTTCTGTACTTATCAAGGAATTACAAGACTATATTGGTCAAAATTTTCGTCTAGCTACTGATGGTGAATTAAATGTTGATAAGAGTGCAGAAAATATGAATGCACATTTACTCACTCAACATAGTCGTGTTCCTTTTGCTCCTGAAAATTTTCAAAGTCATGCCCGCTATCGCTCTTATGCTAAAGAATGGCTGCCAGCAGCAAGTGGTCAGGGGCATGCACATCAGCATTTTGCTATACCTTTAGATAAAACGGTTGAAAAAGTATCTCTTGATGAACTTTCACGTTTTTATCGCCATCCTGTAAGAACATTCTTCCAACAAAGCCTAAAAACTAACTTTGTGATTGAAGAAACAGAATTACCTGAAGAAGAACCCTTTGTTATTAATGCATTGCAACGTTATTTACTTAATCAATGGTTATTGAAAGCATTGATTGAAGAGACATCGACACAAACTCTTTTTGATAATATCAAAGCAGCAGGACAATTACCGGCTAGTGCATTTGGTAAGATTTACTGGGAACAGCAAATTGAAGAGTTACAACCTTTAGCCGAAAAAGTAAGACAAGAACGACTAGAAACAGATTTTGTAACATTAGAGCACCAATTTGGTTCTATTCCATTAATAGGACGTCTAAACGAGGTACAATCTGATGGTTTACTACGTTGGCGTCCTGCTAATTTAACCGCTAATGATCTACTACAACTTTGGATAGAGCATCTCATCTATTGTTTAAATAAAGGAACTGGTGAAAGTCGCTTTTATGGAAGAAAAGAGAGCCAATGGCGACTATTACCTGTTGAACCTGAATTTGCGTATTCCACTTTAGATAACCTTATTCAATGCTATCAATCAGGATTAAATAGCCCCTTAGCACTTTTTGCTAAAAGTAGCTGGGCTTGGTTGCAAGCCTGTTATGATAAAAAAAGTGACCAATTTTTGCTCGATGATGAAGATGTGCTGGCTAAAGCTGAGTTAGTACTGATACAGCATTTAACAGATAGCTATAATCGAGAAGGGGAAATGAGTGATATTTATGTTCAACGCGTTTTTCATCAAATAGATGAACCTTTTCTAAATACAGTGAAGCAAACAGCATTAACGATATTTAAACCAATAATTCCATTTCTAAAAAAATAAGGGAGCTCATATTCAATGAGAAAGTACTTATCTCAACTCTGGATTATGTTGCTATTGATGCTAGTCAGCATTAACAGTTTTGCTGCTGATCCTCTATGGCAAGTGCTACCAGATAATATTGAAAAAGGTGAAAGAGATACTCGCCAATATCAAGCAATTAAATTGCCAAATGATATGACAGTATTGTTAGTATCGGATGAGAAAGCAGTAAAATCACTGACTGCGGTGGCTATTCCTGTAGGGGCTCTTGAAGATCCTGATAGTCAACAAGGTCTTGCTCATTATCTGGAACACATGGTGTTGATGGGATCAACAAAATATCCTCAACCAGGTGGTATGTCTGAGTTTTTGCAAAAAAATGGGGGCTCTCATAATGCAAGTACGACGACCTATCGCACGGCATTTTATTTAGAAGTTGAAAATAGTGCGATTGGTGAAGCGGTTGATAGATTAGCTGATGCGCTTGCAACACCTTTACTTGACCCTAAAAATGCCGATCGTGAACGTAATGCGGTTAATGCTGAATTAACGATGGCACGTGCTCGTGATGGAATGCGTTTTTGGCAAGTAAGAGCAGAAACATTAAACCCAGCTCATCCAAGCTCTCGCTTTATGGGGGGAAACCTAGAAACATTAAGTGATAAACCCGATAGTAAGCTACAAGATGAGTTAGTTAAATTTTATCAAACTCACTATTCAGGTAACTTAATGAATGGTGTGATTTATAGTAATCAGTCTTTAGATGAGCTTGCTAAATTAGCATCAAAAACCTTTTCTCGTATTCCGAATAAACATGCAAAATTGCCAGTGACTGATGTCCCTGCAATGACGGAAAAAGAAAAAGGATTAATGATCCATCTTGTTCCAGCATTACCTCAAAAAACCTTACAAATCGAATTCGGCATCGATAATAACGTCGCTGATTTTCGCAGTAAATCTGATGAATATATTAGTTACTTAATTGGTAATCGCAGTACAGGAACATTAGCAAATTGGCTACAAGACCAAGGACTTGCTGAAAGTATAGGTGCATCTTCTGAGCCTTATATTGATAGAAACCAGGGCTCTTTTACAATATCTGTCTCATTAACAGATAAAGGATTAGAAAAGAAAGATAAAGTTATTGCCGCTATTTTTACTTATTTGAACCTTATTCAAAACCAAGGTATTAATAAACGTTACTTTAATGAAATTGCTAATGTTTTAGATCTCTCATTCCGTTACGGCTCCATTGTTAGAGATATGAATTATATTGAAGATATTTCTGACATGATGCTACGTTATCCAATAAAAAATATTCTTAATGCAGATTATATTGCAGATGACTATAACGCGGATGCAATTAATGCTCGTCTTAATGAAATGACACCAGAAAATGCACGTATCTGGGTAATCAGTCCAAAAGAGCCTTCTAACAAACAAGCTTATTTTGTTAACGCACCTTATCAAGTAGATAGAATTACAGAGAAACAAAAAGAGTTATGGCAAGCGCTTTCTGATAGCATCGAGTTATCATTACCTGCACTTAATCCTTATATTCCTGATAACCTTTCATTGATTGATGCTGATAGCAAAATCAAAAAACCAGAATTGTTATGGCAAGATAAAAGTGCTCGTCTTTTCTATATGCCATCTCACTATTTTTCTGATGAACCTAAAGCGAGTGTGACTTTAAGTCTGGTTAATAAAAATGCAGATGTAACGGTAAAACAGCAAGTTGTTCAAACATTAACGGATTATCTAGCAGGATTATCATTAAGTGAATTGTCTTATCAAGCTTCTGTTGCTGGGATGAATATTGCCTCATCATCAGGACAAGGTATTGATTTTTCAATGAGTGGATACACTCAACACTTACCCGAACTTGTTGATGCTACATTAAAAAGCTATTTGAGTTTTGAATCGACAGAAGATGAGCTAGAACAAGCGAAGTCTTGGTATCGTGAACAATTATTAGTCACTCATAATCTTAAAGCGTTTGAAACGGCTATGCTACCGGCTCGTCGTCTTAATCGGATCCCTTATTATGAAGAGACTGACAAACTTAAAGCGTTAGAATCCATCACGATAAAAGATATCATTGATAATCGCCGTGAAGTTATTGAAAAATCAGCCCTTCAAGCATTAATTATTGGTAACTTAACACCAGAGCAAAGCCGTAAAATTGTGCAATCAGCTCATCAATTATTAGGTAATAAAGGCACAGAGTACTGGATTGGCGAAACATTAGTATTCAACAAACCAGATGCTGTTGAGTTTGAAGCCAAATCTAATAGTACAGATAATGCACTTGGCGAGCTTTATATTCCTATTGGCTATAGTCGTCTGCAAGGTCAGGCTATTTCATCTGTGCTGGCTTCTGTTATCAAACCTTGGTTTTACGATCAATTGAGAACAGAAGAACAATTGGGCTATGCCGTATTTTCTTATCCTGCCACAATGGGTGAGCAATCAGGATTAGGTTTTTTATTGCAAAGTAATGCTAAACCACCAGTTTATTTAAATCAGCGTTATCAAGCTTTTTATCAACAAGCAAATGAGCGTTTGAAAAAGCTAAGTGAAAAAGAGTTTAATCAGTATAAACAAGCGATTATTAATGAGATAAAACAGCCACCTCAAACCTTCTATGAAGAAGTTGGGCTGTATGGCAATGATTTTAATCGTAATAACGAAAAATACGATAGTCGTAAAAAGATACTTGCTGAATTAGAAAAAGTAACATTAAAACAAGCTATTGAGTTTTATCAACATGCTGTCATAAAACCAACTGGCTTTGTGTTTATTTCTCAAGTCATTGGTAAAGAGGGTAAAGATGCAGATTATGCTCAAAATAAACTGTGGAAACGTTATAACACAGTGAGTGAATTGCAAAAAACATTACCTGTTGAGGAAATTAAAGAGTGAGTGAAGTGATACAGGCTAAGCCATTAAATCCCTATACGCTACCTTTGTATCAGCGACGCCTTATTGAGGCGTCTGCTGGCACAGGAAAAACCTACACAATAGGATTGCTCTATTTACGGTTACTTCTTGGATTAGGCGGTGAAGCCGCTTTTCACCGTCCTTTAAGTGTTGAAGAGATTTTAGTGGTGACATTTACAGAAGCGGCAACGGATGAATTGCGTTCTCGTATTCGTAAAAATATCCACGAACTTAGGCTTGCCTGTATCCGTCATCATGTTGATAGTGATGATAATCCTTACCAAGTGTTATTAGCGCAAATTCATAATAAAGAGCTAGCAGCACAGTGGTTATTAGAAGCAGAACGTCAAATGGATGAGGCAGCAATTTATACCATTCATGGTTTTTGCCAGCGGATGTTGGCAACGAATGCATTTGGCTCTGGTGTTCTCTTTGATCAAGTGCTTATTCAAGATGAATATGAACTGAAAAAGCGTGTATGTGCCGATTTTTGGCGTCGGCATTGCTATCCTCTTTCTTATGATGTGGCGAATGCAGTCAGTCAAATTTGGACTGGCCCTGAACAATTGTTATATGAAATTCAGCCTTACCTACAAGGTGAAATGCCTGAAATCCAAGGTATTCAACTAGAAGGCGAAAAAGAATCTGTAGAAGAGCGACATCAAACGGTTATAAATGCGATTAATAAAGTAAAAGAGCGTTGGAATATCCATCATCATGAAGTTGAAGCATGGATAACGTCTTCAGGTGTAGATAAACGCAGTTATAGCAGTCGTTTTTTACCTAAATGGATTGAAGAAATCACAATCTGGTCAGCAGAGCCAGAAACCAAAAGCTATCATTTACCTGATTGCTTAATTCGATTTTCACAAGAAACGCTCAATGAAAAGGCTACAAAAGGGCCTGCACCTGAACATATCCTATTTACTGAAATAGACGTACTTTGTCAGCAAAGTTTAACGTTGCGTGATGTTATTTTAGCGAATGCTATTCCTGAAATTCGACAAGGTATTGAAAACGAAAAAGCACGACGTGGTGAAATGGGATTTGATGATTTACTGACGCGCTTAGATAGAGCATTACAACGAGAAGACAATGATCTCTCTGAAGTAATCCGTCAACGCTATCCTGTTGCTATGATTGATGAATTCCAAGATACCGATCCTCAACAATACCGAATATTTAATGCGATTTATGGTGATTATGATGATAGTGGCTTGCTCTTTATTGGCGACCCTAAACAGGCTATTTATGCATTTCGTGGTGCTGATATTTTTACTTATATTCAAGCAAGGGAAAGAACAGCACATCACTATACGTTAAACACTAACTGGCGTTCAGCGCCAGGTATGGTCAATGCGGTGAATACGCTTTTTATGCGCTCTAATACGCCATTTTTATTTGAACAGATCCCCTTTATAGAGGTGAGTTCCGCTGAGAAAAACCAAAATATGGCGTTTATTTATCATAATAAACCGGTAGCGCCTTTTAATTTCTGGTTGGCAGAAGGTGAGAGCATTTCTACAGGTAATTATGAGCAAATAATGGCTTCTCAATGCGCGGCGCAAATTCGTGATTGGCTCTTCGCTGGTGATAATCAACAGGCTTTTTTACTTGAACAAGGGAAGAAAAAAGCAGTGACATCGGCTGATATTATGGTGTTAGTGCGAAGCCGTAGAGAAGCCTTATTAATTCGTGATGCTTTGAATTTACTTTCTATTCAATCTGTCTTTTTATCAAATCGTGAAAGCGTATTTGAAACCAATGAAGCAAAAGATCTACTTTGGTTATTACAAGCTGTTGTCACACCTGAAAAGGAACGTGTGTTAAGAGCATCTTTAGCGAGTCGTATTTTTGGTTTTAATGCTAAGCAAATTGATGAATTAAACCAAGACGAACAACGCTGGAATCAATACGTTGAGCAGTTTTCTGACTATTTTGTACTTTGGCAAAAAAGAGGTATTTTGCCAATGTTACGCAAGGTGATGATAGATAGCCAAATGGCTGAAAATCTACTTGCTAGCGTAGAAGGTGAAAGGCGATT
This sequence comes from Proteus myxofaciens ATCC 19692, assembly GCF_001654855.1. Lineage (GTDB taxonomy): Bacteria > Pseudomonadota > Gammaproteobacteria > Enterobacterales > Enterobacteriaceae > Proteus > Proteus myxofaciens. The sequence continues at coordinate 20,959 of NZ_LXEN01000047.1, read as the reverse complement.
AACCGATATCATGCATATCAGTGAATTATTGCAAGAAACCTCATTACAGCTTGATAGCGAACATGCCTTAATTCGTTGGTTAGCACAACAAATATCACATCCTGATGCACAAGCTGAAAGCCAACAAATGCGATTAGAAAGTGATCGTAATTTAGTGCGTATTTGTACTATACATAAATCAAAAGGGCTAGAATATCCGATAGTCTGTTTGCCATTTGCCTGTAATTATCAAGAGCAAAAAGGCGCGCTTTATCATGATAGAGAAGAATTTTACGCTAAATTAGATATTTTTAGCCAGCCTGAAAGCTTACGTTTAGCGGATGAAGAGCGTTTAGCGGAAGATTTACGATTATTGTATGTTGCTTTGACTCGTTCTAAGTTCTGCTGCTTTGTCGGAATTGCACCTTTAGTGAAAGGTAACAAACGTAAATCCGGACTAACGGATCTTCATAAAAATGCATTGGGCTACTTACTACAACAAGGTGAAGAAGGTAATAGCGAATTGCTTCATCAATCAATTCATCAGCTATTAAATGAAAACATCAAAGTGATTACACTTGATGAGCTTTCTACACATCGTTACCAGCCCCAATCATCGCCTACAGTTGCTTTAGATGCTTCTACATTTACACGTAAACTTAATGATAACTGGCGAATAACGAGCTATTCAGGATTAACTTACCAGCATTCAAGTCGAGGCCATTATTTAGAAAGTGGTGATATTGAAGCATTAGCGCAATCTATCGTTCCTAGTTTAGATGTTGATGCTTCAGGTGAAAAAAAGAGTGAGATTGAGAATGAAAACTCAATTCATCATTTTCCTCGAGGTGCTATTGCGGGGACTTTCTTGCATGGTTTACTTGAAGTGCTCGATTTTTCTCAACCTATTGATCAGCAGTGGATGCAAGAACAACTAGTATCGCAAGGGTTTGATGAAAAATGGGCACCATTATTAGTTTCATGGATGGAAACATTATTCCATACACCTTTAAATGAAGAACAACTCTGTCTTGCTGATATCCCTAAAAATCAGCAACTCGATGAGTTGCAATTTTATCTTCCTATTAAGCAAGAAGTCTCAGCAGCACAATTAACGGCTTTAATTAGCCGATATGACTCGTTATCAGCACAATGTGGCGCGCTTCAATTTCAGCAAGTACAAGGTATGTTGAAAGGTTTTATTGACTTAGTTTTTTATTGGAATGGTAAATATTACGTGGTGGATTACAAATCCAACTGGTTAGGTGAGTCTAGTGAAGATTACACACAATCTGCCATGATGCACGCCATGATAGATCATCGTTATGATTTGCAATATCAACTCTACACTTTAGCCTTGCATCGTTTTTTACAACAACGTGTGCCTGATTATGAATATAAACGTCATTTTGGTGGAATATATTATCTTTTTTTGCGAGGAATAGATAAAAATCATCCTGGAAATGGCATTTATGCACACTTACCTGAAGAAGACTTTGTTTTAGAGCTAGATGCATTATTTAGAGGTGAACAATAATAATGATTAAATTATTAGAACAAGCAATAGCACAAAATTTATTGCGTCCTTTAGATCTTCGTTTTGCACAAATGCTGGTGGCAGATAATAATCCGATATTACTGGTTGTTTTTGCCTATTTAAGTAGTCAAACAGGTGCTGGGCATGTTTGTTTACCCTTAAATATAATAGAACAAGATGCTTTATTTGATGGCAGATATCCTGAGTTATCCCATGCCCTCTGGCAGAAAATGGGAACACCCTCAAAAGAAAAAATACATAACGAGTTGATAAATAGCCCATGTGTAAATCAAGGTGATAATCATTCAAGCTCACCGATTGTTTTAGAAAATGACCTGCTTTATCTACAAAGAATGTGGCATTACGAAGAGCGAGTTGCTCAATTTTTTAAACAAACACATTCTGTAGCAGGCTTTGATAACAAAACGCTGTCTCAAATTTTAGAGATGCTTTTTCCAACATCAAATGACAATACAGAAACCAATTGGCAAAAAGTCGCGGCAAGTGTTGCTATGACTCGCCCCATTTCTATTATTTCTGGTGGCCCTGGTACTGGAAAAACAACAACGGTTGCTAAAATTTTAGCTGCTTTCGTGATGTTAACCGCAAATAATAAGCCAATTATCCAATTGGCTGCGCCAACAGGAAAAGCGGCAGCAAGATTAACAGAATCTTTAGGTAAAGCACTAGAACAGCTCTCTTTAAGTGAAGAAGAGCGAAAATGGATGCCAGAAAAAGCACAAACTATTCATCGATTATTGGGGGCTCAGCCTGAAAGCCAACAAGTACGTTATGACAGCAATAATCCACTGCAACTTGATATCTTAATTATTGATGAAGCCTCAATGGTCGATTTACCGATGATGGCTCGATTAATTGATGCTTTGCCTAAGCAATGTTATGTCATCTTCTTAGGTGATAAAGATCAACTCGCCTCTGTGGAAGCTGGTGCTGTATTAGGTGATATTTGCCGTTTTGCTGATGATGGTTTTAGCCGTGAACGATTTGAGCAAATTAACGCATTAACTCAAGGCGAACTCACGAAATCAGAAAAGCTAATTCCTATTTCTGAGAATCCCGTATCAGTTGTGAGTGATTCATTGTGTTTATTACGCAAAAGTTATCGATTTAGTGCGCATTCTGGGATTGGTAAACTCGCTTATGCAGTGAATCAAGGGCAAATAAAAACGGCTTTATCGTTATTAAAAAATGCTAGCTTATCATCTCAATCGACTGAAACTGTTGATGGTGTGCAGTTTATTTCTCTTGATAGTGATGAAAATTACATGCAAATGTTACAAGATGCTGTAAATGGCTATCGTTACTATTTAACACTCGTCGCAGAACATGCTTCACCAGATAGGATTTTAGATGCGTTTAATCAGTACCGTTTGCTTTGTGCTTTAAGAGAAGGACCTTTTGGTGTTTCAGGATTGAATGAACGTATTGAAATGCTATTACATCGTCAGCGCCTTATTAGGCGGCCAACAAATAGTTATCAGCGTGAATATATTGGGCGACCTATTATGATCCAACGAAATGATAGCACATTAGGGCTATTTAATGGGGATATTGGGATTATGCTCAATAATGATGAAGGTGAAATGAAAGCTTTTTTCCAATTACCTGATGGTACATTAAAGGCTATTCAACCTAGCCGATTACCACAACACGAAACAGCGTATGTGATGACGGTGCATAAATCACAAGGCTCTGAATTTGAACACACGGCTTTAGTACTGCCTAATCAGTTTTCACCTATTGTTAGCCGTGAATTGCTCTATACAGCGCTTACAAGGGCAAAACAAAAGCTTTCTCTTTATTCTTCTGAATACATGGTCAAAATGGCTATTCAAACACGTATTCAGCGACGTAGTGGATTGGTGGATAAACTTCGCTGTTAATATAGCTTTTAATATAAATGAAAAAAGACAGATATTGAGAGGTAAATATCTGTCTTTTATGTGTTTTATTCTTTTTTTAAGTCTAAGATTAATATCTTAGAACGACGTTGGTAGTTATATAACGCTTGTTTCTCTATGGGTAACTTATCGATTTCTGCTGGCTCAAATCCTTTTTCTTGGAACCAGTGAATACTTCGCGTTGTTAATACGAATAATTTTTCTAAGCCTATTTGTCTTGCATGAACAGAGACTCGTTGTAATAAAACTTCACCACGGCATGAACTACGATAATCAGGATGAACGGCAACACAGGCCATTTCACCTATCTTTTCTGATTGATAAGGATAGAGTGCAGCACACGCTATTGTCATATTATCGCGTTCAATAATAGTAAATTGGTCAATTTCCACTTCAAGCTGTTCTCTTGAACGTCGTACTAAAATACCTTGTTGCTCAAGAGGGCGAATAAGCTCTAATATTCCACCAATATCATTTATATTCGCTCGACGAACTTTTTCAGCACTTTCCATTACAATCTGTGTACCGATACCATCTCGTGAGAATAGTTCTTGAATAAGCGCACCATCAGATTGGTAACTTAAAAGATGACTGCGTTCAACACCACGACGACAAGCATTTACAGCACCACGTAAAAATCTAACGGTACCTGAGTGATAATCGCCTTCATTTTGAAGTTCTTGGATTTTATCTTCAGCTTGCTTCGGGAGTAATTCAGAAATAATACGACCTTCTTCATCCACAACACCTTGGAATGAACAAAAACCAATTAATTTTTCTGCTTTTAGCTTTATTGCTAGCTGTGTTGCGACTTCTTCTGATGTGAGATTAAAGCTTTCACCTGTAACAGAAACAGCAACAGGACCAATCAATACAATAGCATTACTTTCTAATTGACGGTGTATGGCATCTTCATCAATACGACGAATTTTACCACTATGACAATAATCCACACCTTCATCGACACCTAGCGGTTGTGCAATGACGAAATTACCGCTAACGACATTAATGTGCGCACCTTGTAGTGGAGTATTAGTTAAGCTCATTGATAAACGAGCTGTGATATCGAGCTGTAAAGTACCTGCTGCTTGCTTAACAATATCTAAAGTTTTGCTATCAGTAATACGAGTGTATTTATGATAGAGCGGGGAAATCTTGTGTATTTCAAGCGCGGAGTCTATTTGTGGTCTAGCACCATAAACTACGACTAAACGAATACCAAGGCTATGTAATAAGCCAATATCATTAATAATAGATGGAAAATTTTCATGGGCGATAGCTTCACCACCTAACATGATGACAAATGTTTTTCCTCTATGTGCATTAATATACGGAACCGAATGGCGGAATCCATCGACCAATTCGGTGCTTCGCTCTTTCATACCACCCTCTCAATTGAATTTTTATTCTAATTTATTGTATTTTTATTCTTTTTGAGTGCGAATGGCAAGTAAAATCCTATCTTATTGTTTTAATTAAAGGCAGAATATTTATGTAAAAGTGGGTAATTATATTGTTTTTGAGTGACAGTGAAGGTGGGATTGGGTAAAGTTTTTTGTTCAGATCAATTTTACTCTCTTTTTAGAGCTTATTGGCGTTATTGTTTTTTGGAAAATTTTCATGAGTCATTCAGAACATAATCAAACACGTCGTCGTCTTCTTAAAGGAATTGGCGCGTTATTATTGTTAAGTGTTAGTCCTGTCGGTTTAGCAGCAACGCCTTCTATTGTTGCTGTAAGGGTATGGCCTGCTTCGACTTATACTCGTGTGACTATAGAATCTAAAAAGCCACTAAAATATCGTCAATTTGCGTTATCAAACCCAGAACGCATAGTGGTTGATTTAGAAGGAGTTGAACTTAATAGTATCTTGAAAGGTGCGAGTAATCAGGTACAAACAAACGATCCTTACTTAAAGCTGATTCGCGTTGGCCAAAATACACCTCAAACAGTACGATTGGTGTTTGAAGTCAAAACACCTGTTCAACCCCAAATGTTCACACTTAAGCCTGTTGCTGAATTTAAAAATCGTTTAGTACTTGATTTTTATCCTGGTAATGGCGTATCTGATAAAGAAGATGATCCTCTATTAGCATTATTACGTGAATATAATGATGGGGATTTACAAAAAGCAGTGCCAGAGCAGAAAGATACCCGAAAACCAGGTAGAGCAGGGCGTGATAGACCCATTATTATCATGATTGATCCTGGCCATGGTGGTGAAGACCCTGGTGCGATTGGTAAGTATAAAACACGTGAGAAAGATGTCGTATTGCTTATTGCTCGTCGCTTAAGAGCACTGATTGATAAAGATCCAAAAATGAAAGCTTATATGACACGAAATGAGGATGTATTTATTCCACTCAAGGTTCGTGTTGCTAAAGCGAGAAAAATGCAGGCTGATCTTTTTGTTTCTATTCATGCTGATGCGTTTACTAATCGTTCTGCTAGAGGTTCTTCAGTATTTGCATTGTCGAAAACAGGCGCAACGAGTAATACAGCCCGCTACCTTGCTCAGACTCAGAATGAAGCTGACTTAATCGGTGGTGTGAGTAAAAGTGGCGATCGTTATGTTGATCATGCCATGCTCGATCTTGTACAAACGGCAACTATCAATGATAGCCTAAAATTTGGTAGTGAAGTGCTTAAATTGATGGGTGGTATTAATAAACTGCACAAGAATAAAGTGGATCAGGCTGGATTTGCGGTATTAAAAGCCCCTGAAATTCCTTCTATTTTAGTTGAGACTGCTTTTATCAGTAATATAGAAGAAGAAAGAAAACTCAAAACAGCGAAGTTTCAACAACAAATGGCAGAGTCTATTTTTAAAGGAATTAAAGCCTATTTTGCTAATGGTGGTGAATTAACGCTAGCTGATCGCTGATAATCATCTAAAATCTTTTATAGACCAGTAGGGAGTTATTTTTCTACTGGTTTTTTTATAAATGAAAATTACAAACGCGCGAAAAATAAAATTTAGAAATAATTTTAGGGAATTTAAGAAAAGGAAAATTTAAGAAATGATACATTTGATGAGATAATTGGTTGCGGGGGCTGGATTTGAACCAACGACCTTCGGGTTATGAGCCCGACGAGCTACCAAACTGCTCCACCCCGCGTCCGAAAAAAAGTTTTATAGAAATTGGTTGCGGGAGCCGGATTTGAACCAACGACCTTCGGGTTATGAGCCCGACGAGCTACCAGACTGCTCCATCCCGCGACTGAATCTATAAATTTCTTACTGCGTTATTACTTTGTGAATTGGTTGCGGGGGCTGGATTTGAACCAACGACCTTCGGGTTATGAGCCCGACGAGCTACCAAACTGCTCCACCCCGCGTCTCCACAGAGGGGCACTATACTCAGGATCTGCTAACTTGCAAGTTTTTTATGAAATTTTTACATATTTCTTTTAAAAGCGGTCACAAATGATCCATTAAGACGTAATTTTAGACAGTTCTGCTTTTATAGAATCAATTTATTTATTGGGTAAGAATAAAAAAACTGTGGAAATTTGCACATCCATATCTTTATTTATTTGCCTTTGGTATCTTTCTTACATTAGAACATTATCTTAGTAATTAAAGTGAGTGAAAAATGATCACGTGGCGTAAATCGTTAGTTTTGGGCATGGTGGCGTTGGCGTTGACAGGTTGTCATCGTCCAACAGAGCAAGGACAACAATATAACGATGGAAAGCTCAAACAAGATCTGATTGAAGTTAATTCGCCAAATACGCAAGGTAAACCTATAAATGGTTCAGATTATTTAGAGCAAATTAATCAAATAAGCCAAACATCGTCACGTTTATTTAATGGTAATAAAGAAACATATCACGCTGTAGAGAACTGGTTACGATCAGGTGCTGATACTCGTCAGTTACGTCAGTTCAATCTTTCAGCTTTCCAAATGGAAGGTGTAGATAATTATGGTAATGTGCAGTTTACAGGCTATTACACACCTGTATTAGAAGCACGTTTAACTCAGCAGGGTGAGTTTAAATATCCACTTTATAAAATGCCGGCCAATAGTCGCTCAAAATTACCTTCACGTGCTGCAATTTATAAAGGTGCTTTGAATAAGTCACTGATAGCCGCTTATAGTAATTCCATTATGGATAATTTTATGATGGAAGTACAAGGTAGTGGTTATGTTGATTTTGGTGATGGTAAACCACTCACTTTCTTTGGATATTCAGGTAAAAATGGACATCCTTATCGTAGCATCGGTAAAGTATTAATTGATAATGGTGAAGTGGCAAGAGAAGATATGTCAATGCTTGCGATTAGAGAATGGGCTGACAAGCACAATGCAGATGAAGTCAGAGAATTACTAGAAGCCAATCCATCATTTGTGTTTTTCAAACCAGAGCCTTTTGCCCCAGTAAGAGGGGCTAGCGCAATTCCATTAATTGCTAAAGCCTCTGTTGCTTCTGATAGAAGCATCATTCCTGCAGGTACTGTGCTATTGGCGGAAATTCCGCTATTAGATAATACGGGGAAATTTACAGGTCAATATCAAATGCGTTTGATGGTTGCACTTGATGTTGGTGGCGCAATTAAAGGGCATCATTTCGATATTTATCATGGAATAGGTAAAGACGCTGGTCATCAGGCTGGTTTCTATAATCATTATGGTCGAGTATGGGTATTAAAAAAATCACAAATAAATAAGCTTAATCCTGTACTATAAACCGATTTACTCTCCATTTTTCTATTATTCACGGTAAAATGATAAAACAACATGGCTATGGGGCATTCATAGCCATGCTTCTTTCAGTTATTAGGTTGTTATCGCATTATGCAAAATACATTATCAGAATCTTATTTACAGCGCTTTGCTGGAATAGGGCGGCTTTATGGGCAACAGGCCCTTTCTTATTTTTCACAAGCACATATTTGTGTTGTAGGGATTGGTGGTGTTGGGAGTTGGGCTGCTGAAGCATTAGCGCGTAGTGGAATTGGCGCAATTACTTTAATTGATATGGATGATGTTTGTGTCACTAATACGAATAGGCAAATTCACGCACTAAAAAAAAGTGTAGGACAGCCTAAATGTGATGTGATGAAACAGCGTATTTTAGAAATAAATCCAGACTGTATTGTCACTAGTATTGATGATTTTGTAACTGTCGATAACGTCGCTGAAATGATGAGCCGTGCTCAATTTGATTATGTTATTGATGCGATTGATAGTGTAAGACCAAAAGCAGCCCTTTTAGCCTATTGTCGACGTTATAAAATACCGGTGATCACAACAGGCGGTGCTGGAGGTCAAATTGATCCCACACAAATCCAAGTGGTTGATTTAGCAAAAACAGTTCAAGATCCATTAGCCGCCAAACTTCGTGAACGTCTTAAAGCTGATTTTAATGTTGTGAAAAACGGTAAAGGGAAACTTGGTATTGATTGTGTCTTTTCAACAGAACAGCTTGTCTATCCTCAAGAAGATGGCAGTGTTTGTGCAGCAAAAAGCTCAGCAAGTGGCGTGAAACGTATGGATTGCTCAGCGGGTTTTGGTGCTGTAACCATGGTAACGGCTTCTTTTGGTTTTATTGCTGTGTCACATGCTCTTAAAAAGATGCTAGCTAAGGCGCAACGAGAAGGGCGCCTGAAGTAGATATCATTGAGTTAATTGTGTTAATCGGCTAATAATCGCATGGACACCATCAGTTCGGGATTGGCTAATTTGATGAGCTAATCCTAACTGTTCAAAAATATCGAAGATATTCATCTTAGCAATTTCTTCCGCCGTTTTATTTTCAACGCTGGTGAGAATAACAGCGAGCAAGCCTTTTACAATACGGCCATCACTATCACCATAAACGTGGTATTTACCATTATCTTTTAATTCGACGCCTATCCAAACTCGATTTTCACAACCGTTGATCTCGTTTTCTGTTGTTTTTATCTCATCTGAGAGTGCTGGCAATTTGCGAGATAGCAGAATTAATTGACGGTATTTATCTTCCCATGCTTTTGATTTTTGAAAATCGTGAAACAATGTATCTAAGGTGATATCAGCACCAAAAGGGTGTGCTGTAGTGATATTGGGTTTATTGTCACTCATTATTTTATTCATCATTTAATAGTGTTAAAGCAAAATTAATAGCATCAATTAATCTATCAATATCAGAAAATTGATTATAAGGCATAAAAGAGACTCGTAAACAGCCTGAAATACGTAAAGCATCAATCAAAGGTTGAGCACAATGTTGTCCTGTTCTTAGTGCAATACCGTTTTCAGAAATTAAAGTAGCTAAATCGCTATGATGAACACCAGAAAAATTAAAAGAAAGAATAGGGGAACGAGAGGCTCGATAACTGATAAACCCTGTAAATTCACTAAGGCGTTTTTCTGCATAATCTGCTAATTCTACTGCATATTGATTTGCTCTTAGCATATTTTGCTGGCTCATCCAGTTCAATGTAGCATTAAACGCGAGTACTCCAGAAATATTAGGGGTTCCTGCTTCAAAGCGATGAGGGATAGCTGCTGGCGTAAATCCATCAAAAGTGACTTTTGTTAGCATTTTACCACCGCCATGCCAAGGCGACATGCTTTCTAAATATTCACGTTTACCATAACAAACGCCTAATCCTGTAGGCCCATAAAGTTTATGTGCAGAAAAAACATAGAAATCGATATTAAGAGCGGTTACATCAATGGCTTCATGCACGATCCCCTGAGCACCATCAACAATTAATAAACAATTATCATATTCATGAATACAGGTTGAAACTTCATTTAGTGCGATTTGAGCTCCTGTTATATTAGACATTTGGCTAATAGCAACAGCACGAGTTCGGTGATTGAGTAAACGCTTTAACGTTGTCATTGAAGGAAGAAAATCATCTTCAATAGGCCAACAAATAACATGCGCGCCAGTTTGCTCTGCTAATATTAACCAAGGAATAAGATTGGCATGATGTTCTTGCTCACTCACAATAATTTCATCACCTGGTTGTAAGCGTGCACGAAAATAGCTTTGAGTAATAAAATTGACAGATTCTGTTGTGCCTTTTGTCCAAATAATGGTATCACTATCTGGTGCATTGATTAATTCACCAACCCTGTTTCGCGTTGCTTCAAATTGTGTTGTTATTTCTTTTGCTTGCTGATGCTGGCTACGATGAACGGTGGCGAAACTATGTCGATAAAAATCATCAGAAGCCTCAATCATAGCTAACGGCTTTAATGAAGTTGCTGCACTATCAAGATAAATTGAGGTTTCTTGTATTGCAGGAAATTGTTGTCGAAATTGGTCTGGCGAAAATGTATTCATAATAAAGTTATGTTAGCTGTTAAAAACGCATCTAAATAGTGATTAAAAACAGATCTATAAATTATAGGGTTAATTATATTTTTTTATAACGAGAAAGATAAATTTAGCACCATATAAGACATTAAGATATTTATAGTAGCATGATAAACCGCTTGAGAGTGGAGTTGATAAAAAATCCCACTATTTATCATTATGTTCAATTTATTTTTTTGCTATTTTAAAAATATCTATGCTGTTTTTTTGCATATTTATAATAATATGAGAGTATAGAAAGGCTTAAAGTCGCATTATAGGCGAAAAAAGAGTATTAGTTGTACAAAATGAGAGAATAAAAAAAGCACCGCCTTGGCGGTGCATTATAAAATCACTATGGACAGACAGGGTAAATGTACAGGAAGTGAAAAAAACAGTAGCAAACGCTACTAAGTCTGGAATTTCCAGACAACTTGCAAACACAACATCACAACCACAAAGCCAAAAGTTTTGAAGTATTGCTACAACACAACTTTTCGTTCCGGCTTAGGAAGTGCGCCTACTATAGGTATTTACTGGCTAATCATCAAGGGACAATTTATAATGCTTCGCATAAAAAAAACTAATGATGAATGTTAGCATTTGCTAATAGTTAAATAGAGGTTTAAGAACCGAATATGTCTAAACGTTTACCGCCACTAAATGCACTTAGAGTGTTTGATTCAGCGGCTCGTCATTTAAGCTTTACTAAAGCGGCTGAAGAACTCTTTGTTACCCAAGCTGCTGTCAGTCATCAAATTAAAACACTAGAAGAATTTCTTGGCCTAAAATTATTTAGAAGGCGTAATCGCTCTCTTTTATTGACAGAAGAAGGGCAAAGTTATTATCTTGATATTAAAGAAATATTTTCATCAATTAACGAGGCAACTCGTAAATTACTTGCGAGAAGTGCGAAAGGTGCACTTACTGTTAGTCTTTCTCCTAGTTTTGCGATTCAATGGCTAGTACCTCGACTTTCTGGATTTAATCAAGCTTATCCAGGTATTGATGTTCGTATACAAGCTGTTGATAGAGAAGAAGATAAACTTGCTGATGATGTAGATGTTGCTATTTTTTATGGTAGAGGGAATTGGACTGGATTACGAACAGATAGGCTTTATGCTGAATATTTAATTCCAGTTTGTGCCCCTACTTTATTAACGGGTGAAAAACCATTAAAAACACCGGCCGATCTGATTTATCATACATTGTTACATGATTCATCTCGCCGTGACTGGCAAGCTTATATGCGACAACTAGAGATGCAAAATCAGATAAATGTACAGCAAGGCCCCATTTTTAGTCATAGCTCAATGGTCATTCAAGCTGCTGTGCATGGACAAGGTGTTGCGTTGGTTAACAACGTAATGGCGCGTAGTGAAATAGAATCAGGTCGATTAGTCAGACCTTTTCAAGATGTGCTTGTCAGTAAAAATGCATTTTATTTAGTCTGCCAAGATAGTCAGGCTGAATTAGGAAAAATAGCCGCTTTTCGCCAATGGATTTTATCTCAAGCCGCGAATGAGCAAGAAAAACTTGGTTTATTGACATCGGCATAATAGTTGTATTGGCAATATTGCCTAATTAAGAAGGAATTATAGTGAATAGTCGTACATTGCTTATGTTTTCTGCGATTAGTGGTTTTTTCTATGTTGCGTTTGGGGCTTTTGCTACGCATTCGCTAGGGCCTCATTTATCGCCACAACATTGGGAATATATTCAACTCGCGATGCGCTATCAAATAGTGCATACCCTATTAATGGTGGGTTTAGCCGCAATATTGATGCGAAAAACAGTTTTATGGTTTTATTGGGCAGGAATTTTCTTTACTGCGGGTATTTTATTATTTAGCGGTAGCCTTTATTGTATGGCGCTAACACAAGCTAGATTATTAGCTTATTTTACACCTGTTGGTGGATTTAGTTTTCTTATTGGATGGGCTTTAATTTTTATTGGCGCTTTGCGTCTAAGGGCACCGGCGTATCGCCATGAATAAAGTAGCATTATATTGTCGTCAAGGTTTTGAAAAAGAATGTGCGGCGGAGATAACAGACAAAGCAGGTCAAATTGGCGTTTATGGCTTTGCTCGAGTAAAAGATGCCAGTGGTTACGTTCTTTTTGAATGCTATCAAGAAGGTGATGCGGATAAAATTATTCGCCAAGTTAATTTTCGTGAATTAATTTTTGCTCGTCAAATGTTTGTGACGGGTGAATTACTAAAAGATCTTTCACCTGAAGATAGAATTACGCCTATTATTGGTATGTTACAAGGTACTGTAGAAAAGGCGGGTGAGTTACGCGTTGAAGTGGCTGATACTAATGAAAGTAAAGAACTACTTAAATTTTGTCGTAAATTTACGGTTCCTTTGCGTAACAAACTTCGTAGTGAAAAAATCTTACTAAAAGTGGAAAATTTTAGTCGCCCTGTTATTCATGTCTTTTTTATTGCTTCAGGGTGTTGTTATGTCGGTTATTCTTATAGTTTTAATAACTCGCCATTTTATATGGGGATCCCGCGTTTAAAATTCCCATCAGATGCACCTAGTCGTTCAACGTTAAAACTTGAAGAAGCATTTCACGTATTTATTCCTTATGAAGAATGGGAAGAGCGTTTAGCCAGCGGAATGAAGGCCGTTGATTTAGGAGCCTGCCCTGGCGGTTGGACTTATCAATTAGTTAAACGTAGCATGATGGTACATGCTGTTGATAATGGTCCTATGGCTCAATCTTTAATGGATACAGGGCAAGTGAAACATCATCAAGCTGATGGTTTTAGATTTGAACCTATGAGTAAAAATATCACATGGCTTGTCTGTGATATGGTTGAAAAACCGGCTAAAGTTGCGGCATTAATGACAACATGGGTTGTCAATGAATGGTGCCGAGAAGCGATTTTTAACCTAAAATTACCAATGAAAAAACGCTATGAAGAGGTTTCTCATATTTTAGAAAAAATAAAGGCTGAGTTGGCTGAAAAGGGTATTAATGCCAAAGTTCAAGCAAAACACCTTTATCATGATAGAGAGGAAATAACGGTACATATCCAAAATATTTGGGCTGCTTACCGTCCTGATCGTGAGTTTTAAAATAACATAACGAGAAAAAATGAATTGAGAGAAAGCTGAGTCTTTATATAAGCTCAGCTTTTTTATTATCTATATTATTTATTCTTTTGTATGTATCTCTTATTTCAAACGCAGTTGCTGAAGGTTACCGTTTAATTGAATATCAGTTTGTAATGTTGTAATTTTACGGCTAATAAAAGCGGCTTCTTTGTGAGTAATAAGTTTGTTTTGCCACTTAGTCGGAATATCTTCAATATTTTGATAAAGCGTTTCTAAATTAGGGTAGGTTTGTAACAATTCGCTGGCACTTTTAGGGCCAATGCCGATAACTCCCGTGACTTTACTGCTACTTACTCCACATAATCCCCAATAATCTATCAATTGAGAGGGCTCTACACCAAATTCTGCACGAATAAAGGCTAAATCAAGCCAGCGACGTTGAAAGTAATCTCTAATGCGAATTGAAGGTGAAAGCAGTTGGCAATAACCTTTATCTGTCGAAATAATCGTTACGTTATGGCCCGCTTGCGCAACTTTCGTTGCTAGCGTTGCAGCAACGTCATCGGCCTCATCACCGCCAGAATGCCAACTTTCTATGCCTAAATTAAGAAGCATTGCTTTTATTTCAGGCAGTTGTTGGTGTAGCTCATCAGGCATAGGTGAACGGCCTGCTTTATATTCAGGTAATAACTGATGGCGCCAACTATTTTCTCTATCATCTTCATCAAAAACAGCCACAACATGAGTAGGTTGAGTGTGACCGAGAAGTTGTTTAACACTTTGTTCGCAAACATTAAGGCAAGAAGAACCTGATGCCGCATGAATGCGGCGGATCAGGTTTAATGCATCGATAATTAATAGATGTATCATAATTAACTAGCTAATTATTTCATAGCAAGGTTGATAAGCCGTGCCACCAGGTAGCTTCATACGATGTTGCTCAACAAAACCTGCCAGCAATATATCCATTCTGCGCATAATATCGCTTTCACCATGAATTTTATAAGGTCCATGGTTTTCAATGGCTTTCATACCAACTTCTTTTACGTTACCAGCCACAATACCAGAAAAAGCGCGACGTAAATCTGCTGCAAGTTTTTCAGGTGGTTGATTGGTGGTTAGATTAAGTGCAGCCATATTTTCATGGGTTGGTTCAAATGGATGTTGCAAATCTGAACTAATTTTCATTGACCAGTTAAAGCTATAAGCATCACCGGTACTACGGCGATTATCCTTAACTAATGGCATATATTTTTTCATGACACGCGCAACTTCAGCCGCATCATCAATAATAATTTGGTAATGACGTTGTGCTTCTTTACCTAATGTATTGGCAATAAAGTCATCAAGAACGCGGAAATAATCAGCACTCTCTTTAGGACCCGTTAATATAAGTGGTAAAACTTGATCTTGGTTTTCTGGTGACATCAAAATACCAAGTAAATATAGAAGTTCTTCAGCTGTTCCTACACCACCAGGGAATATGATAATACCATGACCAATACGCACGAATGTTTCTAATCGTTTTTCGATATCTGGCATGATAAGTAATTCATTTACAAGCGGATTAGGTGGCTCAGCAGCAATGATTGAAGGTTCAGTGACACCAATAAAGCGACTATTATGATAACGCTGTTGCGCATGACCCACAGCTGCACCCTTCATTGGTGCTTCCATGGCTCCAGGCCCACAACCAGTACAGATATTTAGTTCACGTAGGCCTAGTTCATTACCTACTTTTCTGCCATAGAGGTATTCGGTTTCATTAATAGAGTGACCACCCCAACAGACAATCATATTAGGATCTTCATCGATATGTAACGCTCTTGCATTACGTAAGATAGAGAAAATAGTATTGGTAATATGCGTGCTATTTTCTAAATTCAAATGAAGATTACGTTTTGCCGTCGTTATTTGACCATGAACAAATAAGATATCACGTAGTACAGCAAATAAGTTTGCTTGCAGTGAGCGAATAATTTTGCCATCAACAAAGGCATCTTCAGGAGGATTAACTAATTCTAATTTCACACCACGTTCACGACGCAGTACGTTAATATCAAAATCTTGGTATCTAGATAACAGTTCTTTACTACTATCAGTAAGGCTACCAGAGTTGAGAACGGCTAGAGAGCAGTTGCGAAACAGTTGATAAAGATCACTGCTCGCAGTTCTTTTTAGCATATCAACTTCTAGCTGTGAAAGCAGATCCATGGAACCTAATGGGCTGACATGAGTTATCACGTAGGACTCCTTTTTTTCCTGAAATAACAAACTGAAGTGTCATTTATATAGCACAGTTCACATTAATATACAGGCGATATTCTCGTTATTGTCTGGCTAATCGGCGTGTTTCTGGAGCAAACTCGCAATTACTACGCCAAGGGTTAATATCTAATCCACCCCTGCGCGTATATCTTGCATAGACAGTAAGTGTTTCAGGTGAACAAAATTGCATAATATCGTGGAAAATACGTTCAATACATTGTTCATGAAATTCGTTATGTTGTCTAAAAGAGACTAGATAACGCAGTAGTTTCTCACGATTAATTTTCTTACCCTTATACTTTATCATGACAGAACCCCAATCTGGCTGATGAGTAATAAGGCAGTTTGATTTTAACAGATGGCTGACTAAGGTTTCTTCAACTTGTGTATCAGTTGTCGATTCGTTTAACCATTGAGCATCAAATTGGTAATTATCAATATTAATATCTTGCTCATCAATACACTCACCTTCAAAATCAACGATAGGTTGTGAAGTAAAGTGTGACAAGGGATAAAGAGACAGGTTTACTTTACCTTTAGCACAAGCAGTTAAATCATTAAGTAGCGTTTTTTCAACCTGCTCCCAGCTTTCAAAGCGTGTTTGATTAAAACTGTTAAGATAAAGCTTGAAACTTTTTGATTCAATGAGGTTTTCTGTCGTAGCATCCAGTTCAATATACCCTATTGCGACTTGAGGTAAACCTTTACTATTTAGCCAAGAGAGCTCATACATCGTCCATATATCGCCTCCATGAAAAGGTAAATTTTCGTTGGTTAAAGCGAGTGTTTGGCGATTCAGTAGGCGAGGTACACCTTGTAATAAGGTTGCATCATATTCGCTGTGGTACTCTGTTTTTTTCCCTAACGATAGGGCCTCGAGAGATTTATCTCCCTGATATAGCGACATAATTCCGTCCTAATTTCATCAAAAAGTAGAATAAGCAGTAATTATACTATTGAAACACCAATAGTATATTAATGCATTATTTTTGATGCTCTGAATTGATGCCATAATCAGGTAACATACATCATTATTCCATTTTTATAGCAAATAGCAGATAACATGATTGAGAATATCTCCACTGAATTAGCGTCATTTACTCAAAAATATGTCGATTTATGGCAAGATAAATCAGGTTTTCCACCTGCTAGCCATGAACTTTACGGTGTACCATCACCTTGTATTTCTAGAACGGGGGAGGATATTGTTTATTGGTTACCACAGCCTTTTACAGGTACTGATAAACTTACTAATGTTGAAAAAGCAATGGGAATTGTGATCCGCCCTGAATTACATGATTATTTTAGTACTCAATATGCAGGTGATATGCAGGTCCGTTTTAATAATATAGTGTTTAGTTTGATCCAAGTATGGAGTGAAGACGATTTTATTCGCTTACAAGAAAATATCATTGGTCACCTTGTTACTCAAAAACGCCTTAAACTAACACCAACCGTGTTTATTGGTACAACAGATTCAGAGCAAGAAATTATTTCGGTATGTAATATATCGGGGGAAGTTATTCTTGAGCTTTTTGGTCAGAAAAAAAGAGACGTATTATCTAAAAATTTATCAACATTTTTAGCAGAACTGACGCCTATTTTTGAATTATAGTGTAAGTTTATGACGCAATTTTTTGTGAGATATATCTTACAAAAAGAGTGCGATTTTATGGAATGAAATTGATAGAAGAAAAAATATTTTCTATTTATTTAACAATAGCAAGCAGTTATAAAAGCATTATTATTATCAATAATAATAAGCCTTATATTGCTTATGTAGAGTGGGTTGTTTAACTAACCAATTGTTGGCATTCTACGTCCGCCAAGTAAAGGATTGTTTGGTGACCGAACGATAAATACAAAGTAATCATGGATGCAGGAAATAGGATGTTTCCAATAATGCAAGATACAGGCTGAATCGCAGGGATAGAATAAATCGGTCTTGCTAGGATGCACGTGTTGTAACAGACAACGCACTCTTCTTGTCTAAAAGGAGTTTCGGCTCCTTTTATTTTTTTATTTTTTCTTATCCAATCTCAATGTTATCTTTATACTTCCTAAAACTAATATTAAGGAATTGATGATGACATCAGCACATCCTGTCTTAGCGAAATTAAAATTAATTGAAGATGAGATGAAAAAAATAGAACTATGGCAAATAGAGTCGCCTTCAGAAGCTTCATTTCAAAGTACACAGCCTTTTTGTATTGATACTATGCAAGCGCATGAGTGGCTACAATGGGTGCTTATCCCTCGATTAACATCTGTTATTGATAGTGGTATGCCTTTACCTACCCCATTTGCTATCTCCCCTTATTATGAAGAGACATATAAAGACGACGAAACGCGTGATTATACTGACTTATTAAATCATCTTCGTGAACTTGACGCGTTTTTTGGATAAAAAGGCATAGAATGCTAGATATTATTTATCAAGATGAATATCTCGTTGCTGTGAATAAACCCGCAGGGTGGCTTGTTCATCGTAGTTGGTTAGATAGACACGAAACTGTATTTGTTATGCAGACGTTAAGAGATCAAATAGGACAGCACGTTTTTCCTGTACACCGCTTAGATAGACCAACATCAGGTGTATTATTAATGGCGCTTTCTTCAGATGTTGCAAGGCTACTTTCTCAATCTTTTGAACAACATAAAACAGAAAAAATTTATCATGCTATTGTGCGTGGCTATGTTGAGTCTGAGCTATTGATTGATAGTCCTTTAATGGAAGAACAAGATAAAATAGCCGATAAATTCGCAACGCAGGCGCCTAAACTTCAAGAATGTATTACTCATTGTGTTCCTTTGGCTACGGTAGAAAAAGAGGTCGCTATTGGTCGTTATTCGACATCTCGATTTAGTTTACTCGAGCTTCGACCTGAAACCGGTCGTAAACATCAATTACGCAGACATATGTCACATATTCGACATCCTATTATTGGTGATACGGCACATGGTGATTTAAAACAAAATCGTGGAGTAGTAACAAATTTTCAATCACGTCGCTTGATGTTGCATGCAAGCCATCTAAACTTAATTCATCCTATAACAGAACAACCGTTACGTTTAACAGCACAATGGGATATTCCTTGGCAGCATTTAATTAATCAATTTGGTTGGCGTGGGATTAGGCCTGCATTAGAGCAACACGGTGAAGATCTCACCTGTCATTTTTGATTTATTTATTTTGATAAATAACTTATTTCTAATTGCAACTATCAAGACTTATTTACTTAAGTCTTGATAGTTTGCGCAAATCAATAGCTGTTTTAACTCTATGTAAAAACATCCTCTTATCTAAATTAATAACAATTCATCTATTGAAACGTGACAGCAATCATGTATTCGAAAGCCGATTTATTTTATGATGTGAATTAATTCAAGGCTATCATAAGATAAGCTAATGAAATTTAATCCATTTACACAATTCTAATAAAAAAAATAATATAACCCAAGTTTCGGGAGTCTGCTTGATGTTCAAAAACTTATTTGTAGTTTTGCAAAAAATCGGAAAATCCTTGATGTTACCGGTATCTGTTTTACCTATTGCCGGTATTCTGTTAGGGGTGGGTTCCGCTGATCTTTCGTGGATACCTTCTTCAGTTTCTCAGGTCATGGCTGAAGCAGGTGGTTCTGTCTTTTCTAATATGCCTCTTATTTTCGCAATTGGTGTTGCGTTAGGGTTTACGAACAATGATGGTGTATCAGCATTAGCTTCTGTTGTTGCATACGGTATTATGTCTAAGACCATGATTGTCGTAGCGCCATGGGTTCTTGGTCTTACACCTGCTGAGGTAGAAGCGCAGCATTTAACCGATACTGGGGTTTTAGGGGGTATTATCGCGGGTATTATCGCCGCCTCCATGTTTAACCGCTTTTATCGTATTAAATTACCAGAATATTTAGGCTTCTTTGCTGGTAAACGCTTTGTTCCTATTATTTCTGGTTTAATCGCTATTTTTGTTGGTGTGATACTTTCATTTGTTTGGCCTCCTATTGGTACGGCAATCCAACGTTTTTCAGAGTGGGCTGCGTATCAAAATCCAGCAGTTGCTTTTGGTATTTACGGTGTCGTTGAGCGTTCGTTAGTGCCATTTGGTTTGCACCATATCTGGAACGTACCATTTCAAATGCAAGTGGGTGAATATGTAAATAGCGCAGGTCAAGTTTTCCACGGTGATATTCCTCGCTATATGGCAGGTGACCCAACTGCGGGTATGTTATCAGGTGGTTTCTTATTTAAAATGTTTGGTCTACCAGCCGCAGCCATTGCTATTTGGCATTCAGCACGCCCTGAAAATCGTGCCAAAGTTGGTGGTATCATGATTTCAGCTGCATTAACTGCCTTCTTAACAGGGATAACAGAGCCAATTGAATTCTCATTTATGTTCGTTGCGCCTATCCTATATGTTATCCATGCTATTTTAGCGGGCTTAGCATTTGTTATTTGTATTTTATTAGGTATGCGTGATGGTACTAGTTTCTCTCATGGCTTAATCGATTTTATCGTGTTAAGTGGTAATAGTAGCAAGCTGTATCTATTCCCAATTATAGGTTTGCTATATGCTGCAACTTATTACACTATCTTCCGTTTCTTAATTGCAAAATTAAACCTGAAAACACCAGGTCGTGAAGTTGAAGATAAAAATGCGAAACAATCAGATCAAAGTGCAATGGGACAATCTTTAGTTACAGCCTTTGGTGGTAAAGATAATATTAGTAGCTTAGATGCTTGTATTACACGTTTACGTATTGGTGTTAAAGATATTGCAAAAGTCGATCGTGACGAGCTAAAAAGATTAGGCGCTGCGGGAGTGGTCGTCGTAGGTTCGGGAATTCAAGCAATATTTGGACCTAAATCTGATAACTTAAAAACTGAAATGGATG